>JBIIJS010000203.1:0-4730 GCA_044233605.1 Cyanobium sp.
CGCGGATTTCATCAACAATGACTTGCTCAGCTATCTGACCGCATTCTGGAACGCCAGCGTGGTGCCACTGTTCACAGCCGTGGGTGCCTCGGCTCCAACCGCACCAAGCCAGTCCCTCGCTAACGCGATTGATAACGGGGCCGAATCGCTTCAACAAACCATCAACGCCACGAGCGAAAGTGTTCTCAACTCGTTGCTGAGCTCGCAGCTGAGCACGATTCAGCCCTATGTGCAAGCCATCACCGCCGCTGTCTGGAATTACGAAGACTATCCGATTGTTCCGAATGGTGACTATTCCAACACGATCCTCACGTCTGGCCTGTTTGCGGGTGTCGATGTCAGCAACTCCTCCTTCGTCAATGCCAATTGCGGTCAGGTCGACTTTTCCTACGCCAATCTCACGGGTTGCGACTTCACAGGAGCCATTCTCAGTGGCGCCAACCTGACGGGCGCCACCGGGTACGCGGCGCCAGCCATGCAGGCAGCGCCGATGCTGTACAGCACCGAACCAACGCAGGATCCGACGGAACAAGAGGTTGGCGTGACGCTGGCTGCTCCCACTCCTGGGCCCTTCTACGGATCGGTACTGTTTGGCACGACGCTCACCGATGCCAACCTCGATCTAAACGGTGCCTTCTACGATCGAGGCACCATTTTCTCTCAAGGCTTCGACCCAGGACAGGCAGGCCTGCGTTACTTCAGCGCCGAACAGTTTGTTGCCGGTAGCAAGGAGATGCTTGCTGCCTTTGGCACTAATTTCGGTGCTGCTGCCGGCGCCTTCGTCTTCGACAAATCGGCTTGCGGATGCCCCAACAAGCAAGGTATTCGCACAGATGTCCTTACTGGTGAATTGGAGCTTGACAGTTTCAACGAGTTCCGTTATTTTAAAAAGCTAGGCGTCAATCAGAAGCGAAGAGTGGAGGATTTCATTACCAGAAACCCCGAAACCAACTTGGGCGACTTCCTCGCCGTCAGGGCCGCGGCCAATGCTCGCCCCTGGAGTCAAGCCCAGGTCGAAGAATTTCTATTCAGCAATTCTGACTTGATCGCCCGTCTGGGCGGTGTCGACTCAGCCATGAAAGAGGCTCAGACGTATTTTGTCAACAAAGGCATCTACCAGGGCAGATACCTTAATAACGATGATCTCTACGCTGACTATGTCAAGGATTATTCCTCCGTCCTGCCGGCCATTGGCAGCACCTTTGAACAAAGCAGCCTCGCCCATCACTTCGTGACGGTTGGCTACGCAGCTGGCCAGACCGTGCCGACCGAATTCATGTGAGCTCCGGCACTTCCAGCAGCCCGCAGAGTGATCTGCGGGCTTTGGCGATCGCAGCCGACAAACTTCGTGCCCAAGGGGATCTCGACAGCGCCATCCAGATCTATGAGCGGCTGCGGGCAGCAGAACCGCAGAATCCCCTGTGGCTGGCCCTCCTGGCTGATGCACTCACACAGCAACGTCAAGCGGGTCGCGCCCTCGACCTGATCAACCGCAGCCTCACTCTCGAGCAGATCCTCAGCCACGCCGCCCTGGCGGCCGTCCATGCCAAAGCTCAGCTGGCGCTCGGGGCCTGGGCCGAGGCCCTGGCGGCATTTCAACAGATCGTCGACACGCACCCTCAGTTGGCTGACGGCTGGCACAACCTCGCCTGCTGCCTGCTCGATCTCGGTCGGGAACAGGAAGCTGCCCTGCGTTTCCAGCGGGCCCTGGAGCTGGACCCCGGCCATGGGCAGGCTGCCATCGGCCTGGCCGGGGTCCTGAAGAGCAGGAACGATGCGGCCAAGGCACGGGCGGTGCTGGAAGCCGTGCTCTCTCACCATGACGACCGGCGCTGCCGAGCCGAATTCGTCGCGATCCTGTTGCGGATGGAGGAATTCAAGCCAGCACTGAAGCAGGCCCGCAGCCTCTGTGCCGATGGCTCCGCCAGCCTGGAGGACCAGATGCTGCTGGCGCGAGCCCTTTTCCTTGATGATGATCTCGAGGGCTATATCGGCACCCTTGACGCCTTGGCTGGCCAGCAATGGAAAGGGGTCAGCACGGAGAGCATCGCGATTGGCACCATGGCCGAGAGCGGCTGGCTCGAGAGCGCCCGGGATCGCCTGCATGACCTTCTGGAGCGAGATCCCTCCGACGCCAACGCCCATCTGATCCTGGCCCGCGATCAGCTGAGCAAGGGCGAGTGGCGACAGGGCTGGCGAGAGTATGCCCATCGCCTCAAATTACCTGCCAATCAGCTTCACTTTGATGTTCAACCAAACTGGAATGGTCAACCACTCGAAGGACAGTCCGTTCTGGTCATCGGCGAGCAAGGCATTGGCGATGTCTGCTATTTCAGTCGCTTCCTGGTGCCGCTTCTGGAGGCCAATCCGGCGACATCCATGATCTGTGAGCCTCGCATGCTCAGTCTGCTGGAAAGCAGTTTTCCAGATCTGCATCTGTTCTGCGATGCCAAGCTGATCGATCTTCTCAATACACCACTCGTCCGCATTCCGCTCGGCTCCCTGCCCTTGCTCTACGGCAACAACGATGCTGACATCATCAAGCTGCAGCGGCCCCTGCGGCCGCGCCCAGCAGATGTAAGCGCCTGGCAGGAACGTCTGGCGGCTGACGCAAGGCATCCGCGCCGTCTCGGCATCTCCCTGCTGGCCGGGCGTCCAGCGGATGAATATCAGCGCCGCAAACGCAGCCTGCCGATCGCCTCGGTGCTGCAGCAGCTGGCGGGCCTGTCGCTGACGCTCGTTGACCTCCAGCATCAGGGGCATCCCGCCGAGTTTCAGGAACAGGCCGAGCGACTTGGCCTTCAGGTCTTGCGCTATCCGATGCTGACGGACAACCTTGCTCAACTGTCCGCGGCCATCAGCTGTCTGGACGGGGTGCTGACAGCCCAGCAAACCAATGCCCATCTCTGTGGAGCCCTTGGCCAGAGAGCGATCGTGATTCTGCCGCCGGCCAGTCATTTTGTTTACGGCACGCAGAAGCGCTCAACCTGGTATCCCTCCCTGCAGTTGATTCGCGCCACAAGCTGGGGGGAGTGGAGCTGCATCAGCAAGGAGCTGCCGAGAGCACTTGACGCGTTGATGGCATGAATGAGACGACGTTTGCGCTCATCCCCGCCCGCATGCGAAGTCAGCGCTTCCCCGGCAAGCCCCTTGCTGATCTGGCAGGCCTACCGATGGTTGTGCACTGTGCCCGCCACGCCGAAGCCGCAGGACTCGCGACCTGGGTCTGCACCGACAGCATCGAGATCATGCAGGTGTGCGAGCGCTGGAACCTGAAGGCCATCCTCACCGGTGCGTTCCCGACCGGCACCGATCGCTGCGCCTGGGCTGCCGAACAGCTCGGTGTCAGCAGGATGGTGATCCTTCAGGGAGACGAACCGCTGATCGGTGCCGAGGCCCTGACACTGTTTGCCGCATCGCTGCCGGCATGCGCTGACACCATCCTGGCGGGCCTCAGCCCGATCAACACCGCGGCGGCCCACGACAGTGGCAACGTCAAGGCTGTGCAGCTGCGAGACGGACGAATCTGCTTTCTGAGCCGGATGCCCGTCGTTGCGGAGACAGTGCGATCCGCAGCCCCCAACGCGGGAGCCTGGCCCTGCAGCCGCACGCTGCATCTCAAGCAGCTGGGCCTGTACGGAGGTCAGCTCAGCAGCTTCCAAACCTTCCGTGCCCTGGGCTCCTGTCCCCTGGAGCAGGCCGAAAGCATCGAGATGATGCGTTGGCTGGCTGCCGGCCTGCCCTTGCAGGGATTGGAACTGGACACAGCAGCCATTTCGGTCGACACTCCTGCCGATCTGGACGCCGCAAGGCGTGTGCTGATGGGGTGACCTAAGGCAGGGCAGCGGATTCGAGAACCTGCCTTGCGCTGGCGATCGCCGCACAGCTCCTGCAAAGACCTGCAAGAGCGCTCGCCTCTGGTACGGGCAACAGGGGCCAACGGGCTGAAACAGGTTGACGAGACCGGGGGGAGAGCGCCTGGGCTCACGCAACCAGACAGCCGCCGCTCGTCCAGCAATCATCCGGCTTGCATCAACGCGGCCTCCAACCTCAAGCGGTCGTTGCCACAGCGGTGCAGCAGCAGCCAGGTGGAGAGCAGATCGGGTCCTTGGAGGCTACCGAGCAGGGCCGCCCGGAGGCTCTTCATCAGCACGCCCTTCTTGATGCCGGCGGCGGCCACCGCTTCAGCGAGCAGCGCCTGGGCCTGCTCAACGCTCAGATCGGCATCGCCGGCAGGAAGGCCTTCCAGCAGGGCGTTCAGACCCTCGCGGGCTCCGGCAACGGCCAGCTGCTGGCGCGCACCGTCGTCGGCAGCGGGGGTTTCAAAGAAGGGTGCAGCCTGGGCGACGCCATCGGCCAACAGCGTGAGCGACGGGCCCAGCAGGGCGCAGAGATTGCGCTGCCAGTCGGCCGCAGCCGTGGCGCCATGCGTGGCCCAGCCCCGCTCCTGCCACAGCGGCAGCAGCTGCAGCCGCAGCGTCTCGGGATCCAGGCCGTGCAGCACCTGGCCATTGAGCCAGTTGAGTTTGTCCCAGTCGAAGCGGGCGCCTGCACGATTGACCCGATCGAAGTCGAACATCGCAGCCGCCTCGGCCAGCGTGAAGCGCTCGCCCATCCCCTCCGGCGGCGACCAGCCCAGCAGGGTCATGTAATTGGCCAGGGCCTCGGCCGTGTAGCCCATGGAGCGGAAGTCGCTCACCGAGGTGACGCCGTCGCGCTTGGAGAGCTTT
>JBIIJS010000032.1:0-17934 GCA_044233605.1 Cyanobium sp.
ACAAATTCTCTTTCAACCGTACGTAAAAACATTTTTATTTTCTGCAAGGCGCACTTTCCCGTCCTCATAGCAGCCTGCCTGGCGCAGCTAGTAGTTTATACTTATTTTTACACTGGCGTTACCTTTACTGACCACACATTTCCCAACGTCTGGCTGTACGCCTACCCGAGTTTCAAGACGCAAGCAGAAGGCCGTTGGCTCGCTGATCTGCTGATCCAGGCGACAGGCGGCGCAGGCACCCAGAGCTTTCAGATGGCCGTGGCAACAGTGCTGCAAGCACTGAACGGTATCCTCCTGGCGAGATGGCTTTACCTCAAGCGACTGCGCGACATTTTGCTGATCACCCTGCTGCTGTGCTTCTTCCCTACCTTTCTTGACTACTACGCATTTGCCGTTGACCACATCAGCTTTGTTTTGGGCGATACATTGTGTATTGCCGCTGTCCTATGGCTGCGGCGCCGAAGCTGGATCTCCATTGTGGGGGCCTCTGCCTGTTATGCCTCAGCTCTCTCCATTTATGGACCCAAGATTGCCTTGATCAGCTTCCTGGCAATCGCCTCTCTAATCCTTGGAATTACAGAAGCCAAACGCTCTAATAAAAAGCTGAATATCCATGCTGTAATGCATGAACTAATTTTCGCACTTCTCCCTCTCATAATTGCGTTGGCACTTTTCGGGATAACGCTCAGGCTGCTGGTCGTAAGTGCAGACGAAGTACGCACAAATGTGAATCACATCCACGAAGCCACTGCTGCATTCACTCACTCCTACCTGGCGACAGCCCGATTCTTCTCAGGGACCATGGGAGGCCTGCCGCCAAAAATCAGATTTCTTCCATTTACGATCATTCTTGCAGGTGGAGCCAGAGCTCTGATGCTGGCAGGGCGCTCTCGATCTCTGCCAGCGATTGCTATTGTGATCCTTGCTCTTTCAGCATCACCACCTGCAATATTCGCAACCTGGATCATCAATGATGAGGCCTGGCATCCAGGGCGCCTCTATCCAGCACATGCCTACTTCTTTCTGTTCTTCCTGGCCTATCTGCTGCGTTGGCATCGAGCCCGAAAGCCAGCCTTGATATGATCCATTCTGCTCTGCTGGCTGTTGATCAACCTGGGCTCCCAGCAGGTGAATGCGATCGAGATTAAAAGTCTCTACGAACAAGCATTTGTACAAAGAATTACCTCAAGAGTTGAAGCACTGATACCTCCAGAAAACCCGGAAAAAGAAGCACAAGCTTTGGTTGTCATTGGCGAACTTCCACCCTTCGAAAGCAACAAGTACATCCGTTATCCGACAAGAACAGCAACCTCAAATACTTTGGAGACGACGGCATTTGCACCCTATCGACAAATCGAAATTCTCAACTTTTTTCTGGGCCACGAGGCTGCTCGAAAGCCAACCGAGATCGAGCAGAAATTGGTCATCAATCAAAGCCGCAACGTTCATCCATGGCCGGCCACGAATTCGACATTCATAATAGACAATACAATTGCAGTGGTACTGCAACCATACAAGCCAGGCACTCCAATCACCTGGCATCAGCAACGATGAATCGATGCGATCGGGCAAAGCGAGGATGGCGTAGCAGCTTCCCAAAGGAGAGCTGGTTGTGCCGAATGCTGAACAGAGCAACCGGCACTCAGCTCTTGGACACTCAGCTCTTAAGAGCTGCCGCCTTTCCCAACACCTGCTCCAGCGCTTCCAGGTCCTTGTCGGTGATCTTGGTCTGCATCGGGCAGTGCTTGGGGCCGCACATCGAGCAGAACTCGGCCTGCTTGTAGATGTCGGCGGGCAGGGTTTCGTCGTGATACTCGCGGGCCCGCTCGGGATCCAGCGACAAGTCGAACTGCCTGTTCCAGTCGAAGGCGTAGCGGGCGCGGCTCAGTTCGTCGTCGCGTTCGCGGGCACCAGGGCGGTGGCGGGCGATATCGGCGGCGTGGGCGGCGATCTTGTAGGCGATCAGGCCGTTGCGCACGTCCTCGGGGTTGGGCAGGCCCAGGTGCTCCTTCGGGGTCACGTAGCAGAGCATCGCCGTGCCATACCAGCCGGCCATCGCCGCGCCGATGGCACTGGTGATGTGGTCGTAGCCGGGGGCGATGTCGGTCAACAGCGGACCCAGCACATAGAAGGGCGCCTCGCTGCACTCCTCCATCTGCTTCTTCACGTTGAACTCGATCTGGTCCATCGGCACGTGGCCCGGACCCTCCACCATCACCTGCACATCGTGCTTCCAGGCGCGGCGGGTGAGTTCACCAAGGGTCTTCAGCTCCGCCAGCTGGGCTTCATCGGAAGCATCGTGCAGACAGCCCGGACGCAGGGAATCCCCAAGGGAGAAGGTGCAGTCGTAGCGCTTGAAGATCTCGCAGATGTCGTCGAAGCGGGTGTAGAGCGGGTTCTGCTTGTGGTGATGGAGCATCCACTGGGCCAGGATGCCGCCGCCGCGGCTCACGATGCCGGTGAGACGGCCCTTCACCTTGGGCAGGTGCTCGATCAGCAGGCCGGCGTGGATGGTCTGGTAGTCGACGCCCTGCTGGCAGTGCTTCTCGATGATGTGCAGGAAGTCGTCTTCGCTGAGCTTCTCAATCGAGCCGTGCACGCTCTCGAGGGCCTGATAGACGGACACCGTGCCGATCGGCACCGGCGAGGCGTTGATGATCGCCGTGCGCACCTCATCGAGGTTCACGCCGCCGGTGGAGAGATCCATCACCGTGTCGGCGCCATATTTCCCCGCCAGCCGCAGTTTCGCCACCTCCTCCTCGAGATCGGAGGCGTTGGGGGAGGCGCCAATGTTGGCGTTCACCTTGCAGCGGCTGGCGATGCCGATCGCCATCGGCTCCAGGTTGGGGTGGTTGACGTTGGCCGGGATGATCATGCGGCCCTGGGCCACCTCCTCCATCACCAGCGATTCCGGCAGGCTTTCCCGCTGGGCCACGTAGGCCATTTCTTCGGTCACCACCCCCTGGCGGGCGTAGTGCATCTGGCTCACGTTGACTTGCCCGCGACGCTTCTTGATCCAGGCGCTGCGCATGATGGGAATGGCGAAGGACGAACGGCCGACAAATGCTGCAACAGCGGGGCTTGGGCATGGTCTGTCTGGTTGAGGTGGTTCTCGAACCAGGGAAACGGGCCTGCCCTCCCCTTGCAGCGCCAGCCGATGGGCCAGCCGCCTCAGGTGGATACCCCCACCCCGACTACACCGGGGTGGGGGTATCCGTGGAATTACACAACAGCAGGGGACTTGGGCGGGCGCCGCCAGAAAAACGATAAAAGCGATTTCGTATCACCAAGTCCGGCAGTCCGTTTTTGGGGTAGGGTTAAGCGGGTCCTCTGGTTAGAGAGAACGGGTAATAGCATGAACCTCCTAATGCCCATTTCTGAGATAAAGATGATTGGTACTTTACCCAAATTTGAAGCTCTCCGCCGAGCGGCTTCCTACTTTGCGCTCGCTCTCTTCATCATTTTTTTGATTGCCCAGCATTTATTGGTATTTCCATATTACGACGACTGGGGCCTTGCGGTGCTGGACTATGTCGTCGAACAGCACGGCTTTCTTGGTCAAGATTTCGACTTTCATCACTTGATGAACTTTTTGAGAGGTTTGTACCTCAATTGGACCGGGCGAGTAACTGCGTTCGGGGCACTAATCTACCTCTTCAAACTTGGGCTTGAATACGTTCGTTTGTTTCAAGTTACCGCCATCCTCACCATTGTAGTTCTGAGCCTGAAACTGGGGTCCGACCACGCCGCAGTTCGTCCTCCTGTTCTGATTCCAATCACCCTCTACCTTGCTCTTCCCGTTTTTACTTTAGCGGGGGGGCTGTATTGGTATACCGCAGCCTCGACTTACGTCTGGGGGATTCCCTTTCTGCTCGGCGGAATTTGGCTCGTGAAGCGCCGGGGACAAGTCAGTATCGCTTCTGGGTTGCTACTGGCCGTCGCAGCATGCTTCAATGAAATGATGGTTCTGGCAGTAATCGGTTTTTTTTTCGCGTGGGTATTCCTCAATCAACTGGATTCGTTGGGAGACGTCAGACGCCTCAGACGCGATGTGCTACTTTTCCTGCCCGTCTTTACCGCTAGTCTTCTTGTAGTCTTAGCTCCGGGGAATTTCAAGCGCCAACAACGTTCGGTCTATCCTGACGACCACTTCATAAATACAGTGGTCGCAAACGCCCGCTCTTTGATCAATTTGCTGGTGGTCAATCCTGAAGGGCATACATTCCTTCTTCTCTTTCTGTTGTCGATGGCGATTCTGGCAATCAGGTTCATTGCAGTACGAGGTTATCAGCGCTCATATGCAATAACTGCAGGCACTGGAGTGCTCTGCCTAATTTTCGCCTGGCATTTATCGAGCCCAATCTTCGCTTTACTCTTGTTCTTAGGCTATGGGGTATTGCTAGTTCTACTTCGCGATGAAGTTGCCTTTGGTCGTGGTATTGCGGCTCTATATGCCGGTGCCCTAGCCTCACTGCTTATTCTCCTATTAGCTCCGTATGTTGCGGGGTATTCACTGCTAGTCTTTTATTTTCTGCTGTTTCCAGTTATTACTCACGCTTTGCAGCTAGTTCCCTGTCGAACGCCTCGGGCTCAAATGTTTGCGGCATTAGCTGCACTGCTGATCTTGCCTTGGGCTCTGAACAATGCCGGGTCCGTTTATAGGGGCTACCGTTCCAATCTTCCGGCCAACACCTACAATCATTACAAACTGTGGACTACTATGCTCGATTACCGAGCAGGGCATGCGACGGAACAACCAATCCGTCTTTACAAGCTCCCCAGACCCCGGTTTGCCTCAACGATGCCCTATCAGCGCCCAATAATCGAAAAATGGGTGAGGAAATACTACTCGCTGCCGGAAGATATCCAATTCCGTTGGGAATAGCCGCGCATGGGACGGATCTGAGTTGCTTGCACCGCTCGCAGGACGACCTTGAGCAAATGATCAACTATTACTCTCCGCATAAGTAATGCAATACCTGCGGCACAAAGGGGAGCAACGCGGTTTGTCGGATACACAAAGGGAGTTGCGGCAAGGAGAAACGCAGGCGGCAAGTTTCTTCGCCCAGTACATCCAACAACTCGGCTCTTCATTACCCATAAACCTCCGCGACCCTGATATCCTGCTCGGTGCAAGGCATACAGAGGCAGACCGCATTGGCGATCCGTTCGGTCATCGCCGCCAGCGAGAAGCGTCTGTTGAAGCGGAAGCAGTAGCGACTGAGGTACTTATCAAAGTTGAAGGCATGGAAGGTGCCGTTGAAGCTGGTCTTGAGGTTGCCCAGCAGGGTGTTGATCCAGCGGAATTGCGGTAGGTCGTTTGAGTGCTTTCCCCAGGTGACAACGGACTTGTGGTGGCAGCCTGCCATGGTCACGGCACATCAGCAGGCCAGCCATCGGAGAGCACCTGGCTGCCAGGTGCCAGATGTTGTTTGGCCCACTCAGCGATTGGCTCTAAGCGGAAGCCACTCACAGCTGTGATCCTGGCGTGAATCGGATGCCCCGCCTCGCTCAAGGAGACGGCTGCAATGATGGGGATCTTGTTGTCCGATCCCCGACCTGCCTTGCCGCCCGGCAGTTCACCGCCGAGGCAGGGGTCATCTATCTGGATCTTTCCTCGCAGCAGGTGGGCGCGATCAAGGGATCATAGTAATCTCCAGGCACCGGAAGAGTGACGCACTTGCACCTTGAGAAGAATTACATAACATTGATGCTAAACTAATGCAATGAGGCAATCGGCACATGAATGCATACTTCGACACATATTCCGAGAATTACAGAAACATCCTTGCGCAAAGCACTGGTGAAGATATCGAGTCTGCCAGTTTCTTTGCCAGCCAGAAGGTCAGCCATCTAGCCCGTTGCTATCACAGCAACCATTCATTGCAGTCGATTCTCGATTATGGCTGCGGAGTAGGGATGTCGCTCCGACCAATGCGTCAGACATTTCCCAAGGCGGAGATCTTCGGGGTCGATCCATCCCAAAGCAGCCTTGATATAGCTGCAAGAGAGCATGCAGACTGCCATGTCAAGATGCTGCCACTTGAGGAACTAAATCAATCAGGTTATGCACAGCACTTTGATCTCATCTTCATCAGCTGTGTCTTCCACCACATTGATTCCAAGCAGCATGTCGCCACGTTGAATCACCTCAGAAACCTCTGCTCGCCTACGGGCCTAGTGGCTATCTTTGAGCACAATCCAGCCAATCCAATTACCAGGAGGATCGTGCGCAACTGTCCTTTCGATGAGGGGGTGACCCTGATTTCACCTCGCACGCTTCGTGATCGGATGACGGTGGCGGGATGGAAAGGGCTTCGCAGAAGCTACATCAGTTTCGTACCCCCTAAGCTGAGGCGCTTCAAGTCGCTCGAGTCAGTCCTTGGGTGGTGTCCCTTGGGCGCCCAGTACTTGATCACGGCAAAGCCGAATTGAATTGATGCGATTGTTACATAGTCAGTTCAGGCGTTTCGTATGGACAGGAATTTTCAATACGGTGAATGGCTACGCCTGGATCCTCGGCTTGCAGATCATCACGGATCAGCCCTTGCTTGCCAATATGCTGGGCTATGGGATTGCGGCCGTCATCGGCTACATAGCCCATAGCCGATACACATTCAGGCAGCAGCCGAGCTGGCGCAGTGCCGCTGGCTACAGCGTGGTGATCAGTTGCAGCTATCTGATCAATCTAGCGATGCTGAAGTGGAGCCTAACCTTTCTACCAGCCGTACTGGCACAAACTCTAGCCATCAGCATTTTCGTAGTCCTCAGCTACCTAGGCCAGTCAAGGTTTGCCTTTTTGACCAAACGCGACTCCCGCCTGCCATAGGGTGAAGCAACGTGAGGCGCTGATTACGAGAACTGACGCAGATACTCCCCATGCAGTGCATCAACCTCACGGCTGATTACTAGGAACTGAGGAGAGCCGCTGGAGCGCAAGAAAAGGACCGACAACAACTTCAGGGAATACACGGCAAACACCAACAAGAAGACATTCATCGATACGCCGAGAAAAAACAAGCTCAGCCAGCCAGGGGCAATCTGTTGCGTACCCGCAAGCCAACCCACCACCAGCAGGACCAGCATCAGCACCAACAGGGGAGCGCCGATAAGAGAGCCCAACGTGGTCAGCATCCTCAGACCACTGAATTCAGCCGACATAATCAGCCGGCCGTAGTGACGTAGCAGCTTTTTGAGACTGTATCCACTTCCATGCGCGTCTCTTAAATCACTGAATTCTGAGTAAGATACACTGCGTCGTTTCGCACTGGTGACAGAAAAGAGCACGGCGTCAAGGTACGACTTCCCGTCAACTGAAATGGCAATGGAACGGGCCACTTCTCCTCGGATCAGGCGGAAGCTGGAGACCATCGAGTAATCATCACGCGTAATGATTTTCATGCAAAGCTTGCTTGCTTTGGAGGCAAAGTCTCTATAGAGACTAGATGCATGCACGCGAGTCGTCGACTTGACATAAAGAAGATCAAGGCCCTGGGCCAGGGCCTTGATCAGAAGCTGAGCCATCATTTCGGGAGGATGCTGGAGATCCTCATCCAGCGTTAGAATCCAGTCACCAGAGGAATAAAGAATACCCACCGCAGTTGCAAGGTGCTGTCCGCTATTGCGAGCCAGCGAAATAACCCGAACCCAGTCGAGTTGCTTGGCTGCCTCAACAAGCAAGGACTCAGATCCATCGATCGGCTCATCACAAATGAAGATCAGCTCATGTAACAGATCACGAGGGATACCCCCATGGCCATCACGAATGGCTTTGCATCGCCTGATCAGATCGGGCAAGGTCCGCTGTCCAGCGTAGACAGGAACAACTACGGAGACAAGTGGACAGACCGGTTCCATTGCCAGCTCACCCACTCACCAATTGGATCATTGATAATAACCCTAGCACCATGCACTGCACCTGGATAATGGTGCTCCGCATCAACGAGTGAATGCTCAATTAGTTTGAGAATGGGACGTTGCCTGACTGAACGGAAAAAGGAGCTACAGACGTCAAACACCGAGAGATTGATGGAAGACTGAATATTCAGGCAGCCATTCGCTTCAAGCAAAGCACCACCGAGGCGATCACTAACCAGCAGGGTGGCCAAACGTCGAATCGACAGATAATTGCGCCGGGTTTCAAGACGGGCATAGATCGCCGTAGAGCGGCGAATCTTGAGATTCCGCAGGATCACCCCTATCAGCCCATGGTATCGCTGCGCCCGATCATGGTAACCATAGAGGCTGGGAAACCTCAGGATCAATGCGCGCTCGCCAAAGTTGGCCAGCACGGCCTCCTCATTGCTGCGAACAAGCTTTGAATAGGGCACTCCAAGCCTGGAACAATGTGCTCCCAGCGAAGAAACCAAAACGAATTTATCGATGCCTACTGATGGAGCCAAAAGCCGGCAGTACTTGTCAAAGGCCTGATACTGCTGATCCGCACTAGCCTGGGCAAGAGAAAATCCACCCTTGCCAGCACAGAACACAACCCGCAGCGGATGACAGCTTGATCTGCTCCGCACCAAGTCAAGGCTGGCCTCCGCATAGCTGTCACGGGGGTGAATCCGCAGATCCACAGGACGGCTGCCATCGATGAACGAAGACCTGACCAAGGCCCTGGTCATCTCACTACCGACGGCACCGTTGCTGCCCAGCACCAACCAATCGCGCTCAGGCCCCGGGAGGAGCGTGGTCTCCATCAGGCTTAATGCTCTCCTACCATGGCCCACTCCCAAATCATCTTAAAGCCCTTAAATAGAACGGATTAATGCACGATAGTTATTCTTACGATATTTCTCGAACCCGAAAACACTATATCCAATCAAAGAATATGTCGATTCATGGGCCCTGTCCAATTGGCGCCCACAGAAAAGCCCGGAACTTGGTGCCCGTGCTCTCGAGACTGCACAGCTACTTGCAGATCACACCGCCGCAGGCTGCCCGGCTTTCTGTTCCGCCAGCACCTGCTCGAGCCCCTCTAGATCCTTGTCAGTGATCTTGGTTTGCATCGGGCAGTGCTTCGGTCCGCACATCGAGCAAAACTCGGCCTGCTTGTAGATGTCCGCCGGCAGAGTTTCGTCGTGATACTCGCGGGCCCGCTCGGGATCCAGGCTCAGCTCAAACTGCCGGTTCCAGTCGAAAGCGTAGCGGGCCCGGCTGAGCTCATCATCGCGGTCGCGGGCCCCGGGCCGGTGGCGGGCGATGTCGGCGGCGTGGGCGGCGATCTTGTAGGCGATCAGGCCCTCACGCACATCCTCCGCATTGGGGAGACCCAGGTGCTCCTTGGGCGTCACGTAGCAGAGCATCGCCGTGCCGTGCCAGCCCGCCAGGGCGGCGCCGATGGCGCTGGTGATGTGGTCGTAGCCGGGGGCGATGTCGGTGACCAGCGGACCAAGCACATAAAAGGGCGCCTCGCTGCACTCCTCCATCTGCTTTTTCACGTTGAACTCGATCTGGTCCATCGGCACGTGACCCGGACCCTCCACCATCACCTGCACGTCGTGCTCCCAGGCCCGGCGGGTGAGCTGGCCGAGAGTCTTCAGTTCCGCCAGCTGGGCGGCATCGGAGGCGTCGTGCTGGCAGCCCGGCCGCAGTGAATCGCCCAGGGAGAAGCTGCAGTCGTAGCGCTTGAAGATTTCGATGATGTCATCGAAATGGGTGAACAGCGGGTTCTGCTTGTGGTGATGGAGCATCCACTGGGCCAGGATGCCGCCGCCGCGACTCACGATGCCGGTGAGGCGGCCCTTCACCAGCGGCAAGTGCTCGATCAGCAAGCCGGCGTGGATGGTTTGGTAGTCGACCCCCTGCTGGCAGTGCTTTTCGATGATGTGCAGGAAATCATCGGCGTCGAGCTTCTCGATCGAGCCGTGCACGCTCTCCAGGGCCTGGTACACGGGCACGGTGCCGATCGGCACGGTTGAGGCATTGATGATCGCCGTGCGCACCTCATCGAGATTGACGCCGCCGGTGGAGAGGTCCATCACCGTGTCGGCGCCGTATTTCACCGCCAGCCGCAGTTTCGCCACCTCCTCCTCGAGATCGGAGGCATTGGGGGAGGCGCCGATGTTGGCGTTCACCTTGCAGCTGGAGGCGATGCCGATCGCCATCGGCTCGAGATTGGGGTGATTGACGTTGGCCGGAATGATCATGCGGCCCCGGGCCACCTCCTCCATCACCAGCGATTCCGGCAGGTTTTCCCTGCGGGCCACATAGGCCATCTCCTCGGTGACCGCACCCTGACGGGCATAGTGCATCTGCGACACATTGGCTTGGCCGCGACGCTTCTCGATCCAGGCGCTGCGCATGACGAACTCGGGGTAGGTGGAGCCGCCGGATCAACAGACGGCAACAGGGCGCAGCCTCGGACCAGAAAAGATCGAACTCACTTCCCTGCGCCGGCATGACCCGGATCAGGTTCGGAGGGTGTGATCTCAGCCCGGAAGGGGCACCCCTAGTGACCCCCGGAACCTAGCAAGGCTGCAGCGCATTGAGGGCTGCCGCCACCACCCGGTGGTCGGGGTCCTGCAGGAGTCGCTGCAGCTCGGCGCGGGCTTCAGCGGCCAGGCCCCGGCCGTCGGGCGATTCAGACACCAGCCGGCCCAGTACCTCGGCGCCACCGACGCGCACGGTGCCGTCGGCGTCGGCGATCGCCAGCCGGCCCAGCTCCAGCAGCCAGGCGGGGTGCATCGCCTTCTGTTCGGCCAGGGCCGAGAGGATGCTGCAGCGCACCAGCCACTGGCTGTCGGCACGGAAGGCCTGCACCAGCAGCGGCCAGGCGCGCTCCACGCCGTAGCTGGCCAGGGCGTTGGCGGCCTCGGCGCGCACGTTGGCGTCACCGTCGCCGACCAGCCGGGCCTCCAAGGCCCGCCAGCCCACCTCACTGCGCTTCACCCCCAGGCCGGCGCAGGCGAGCGAGCGGATCATGAAGGTCTCCTGCTCCAGGCCGAGCAGCAGCAGCGGCGTGGCCTGCTGCTCGGCCACCTCGCGCAGGCCCGCCAGGGCCGGCATCGCCCGGCTCGGATCGCCGGAGGCGATCGCCTGCCGCAGAGCCTGGAGATCGGCTGGAAGATCGCTCATGATTGGATTCTGCTCCCCCGTGTGGGGCGTTGAGCGATACTGCCGGTCCCCGGGGGTGGGCGCTCAGGCCTGGGGGAGCCGCAGGGCCCGCAGGATTTCGCTACGGCGGCGGCGGCGGCGCACCCAGCTGGTTCCCAGCAGCGCGCTACCAATCACCAGCGCCGGCAGGGCCTGCAAGCGATCACCGGCGGGACGCACCACCATCGACACCAGGGCCAGCAGGATCAGCAGGGGGGAGGCCAGAGCCAACAGCGCCTTCAGCCGACGCGACGCCTCCCTGCCGGGCCCTGGCGAGAGGGAGGCCATCAGCAGGGAGACTGCATCCAGCGCAGCAGGCTGAGGCTGAGCACCTTCACCCCCACCGGCAGGGCCGCTTCATCGGGGGCGAAGGTGTTGCTGTGCAGGGGCGTGCAACCCTCGGGACCCGCCACGCCGAGTCGAAACATCGTGCCGCGCGACTCGGTGAGCAAATGGGCGAAATCCTCGGCGCCAAGGGAGGGCAGCTCCAGCCACTCCACTCGATCGCGGCCCAGCAGCTCGGTGGCGGCGTCAGCCACCAGACGGGTGAGCAGCGGATCGTTGTGCACCGGCGGCGAGACGCAGCGGTAGCGCACCCGGGCCTCACCGCCGTGGCCATGGCAGAGGGCGTGGACAGTGTCTTCGATCCAGGCCGGCAGCAGAGCATGCAGCTCAGGGTCGAGGCAGCGCACTGTGCCGATCAGGCGCACATGGTCGGCGATCACGTTGAACGCCTTGCCGCCCTCGATCCGTCCGAAGCTCACAACCACCGGATGGAGGGGATCAAGGCGGCGGCTGATCGCCTCCTGCAGACCGCTCACCACCTTGGCAGCGATCCAGATCGCGTCGGTGCCCTGGTGGGGGCGAGCGCCATGGCCCGACTCACCGATCACCTCCACCTCCAGCTCGCCGGCGGCGGCGGTGAGGCTGCCGCTGCGCACGCCGATCAGGCCGGCAGGCAGGTTGGGGTAGGTGTGCACACCGAACAAGGCCCGCACTCCCTCCATGGCGCCGTCGGCCACCATCCAGTCGGCCCCTTCGCCGGTTTCCTCGGCCGGCTGGAAGAGGATCCGCACCCGGGCCGTGAGCCGCTCACCGATCGAGCCCAGCAGGGCCGCCACCCCCAGGCCGATCGCCGTATGCAGGTCGTGGCCGCAGGCGTGCATCAGGCCCAGGCGAGTGGAGGCGTAGTCGAGGCCGGTGCGCTCCTCGATCGGCAGGGCGTCCATATCGGCGCGCATGGCCACCAGTGGTGCACCGGCGGGGCCAAGCTCGGCCACCACGCCGGTGCGGCCCACCCCCTCGCGCACCTGCCAGCCCCAGCGACGCAGTTCACCAGCCACCAGGGCGGCGGTCTGTTGTTCGTGGCCGCTTAGCTCGGGATGGCGGTGGATGTGGCGCCGCAGCTGAATCAGCTCGGGCAGCACCTCGGCCAGCCGCTCCTCAAGTCCGAGGGCCCGCCAGTCGGCGGGCGGGGCGGGCTGCGCAGGCAATGAAGCAGCCGGTTCGACGGCGGAGGGGCTGGACAGGGGAGTGACGGTCATCGGCTGTCCGGAGCGGGGCAATCAGGAGGAGAGTGCCAGAAACTGCGCCAGAGCCTGCACCGGCCCGGGGGGCCAGCGCCGTATCTGCAGCAGCCATTCTTCCTGGCGATAGCGCGGATCGAGGCCGGAGGCGGCAGCCCAGTGGCTCTCCGCCTCGCCGCGGGAGCCGCGCTGCCAGAGCAGGGCGGTGAGACCGGCGCGGGCATCGGCGAACAGGGGATAGCGGCGGATCAGTTTGCGCAGCTCTGTTTCGGCGCTCGCCAGATCCCCCTGCTCGAAGGCGGCCAACGCAGCGCTGGAGCGGGCCATGGCGAAGCCCGGCCGGGCCAGCGCAGCGGCCTCGAAACAGCGCCGCGCCTCGTCCCAGCGGCCGAGCGAACCCTCCACATTGCCGAGGTTGTAGAGGGCCGAGGCATCGCCGGGGTCGCGCTCGAGAATCCAGCGGTAATCGGCGGCAGCCTCGCTCCAGCGGCCCAGGGCCTCCTCGGCGGTGCCGCGGTTGAGGCGAGGATCGGGATTGACGGGATCGAGCGCCATCGAGCGTTCCTGGTCGGCGATCGCCGCCTCGGCATCGCCGAGGGCGAGGCGTACGTTGCCGCGGTTGCTCCAGGCCGCCGCATCGCCGGGCGCCTGCTCCAGCACCCTGTTCCAGAGCGGCAGGGCCTCCCCGAAGCGACCCTCTCGGCTGGCCGCCAAGGCCCGATCGAACAGCTGGTCCACGGGCTCGGCCCATGCGGCGGCGGCCGCCGGTGGCAGGGCCAGCAGAAGCGCCATCAGCACCGCCAACAGCAGGCCCGGCAGGCGCCTCATGCGGCGGCGGGCCAGCCCAGATGGGCCCGGCCGGAGGGGGTCACCACCCGACCGCGAGGGGTGCGCTGCAGGAAGCCGAGCTGCAACAGATAGGGCTCCACCACGGCTTCGAGGGTGGTGGCATCTTCGCCGAGACCGGCTGCGAGGGTATCGAGCCCCACCGGACCACCGCCATAGCCCTCCAGCAGCAGGGTGAGCAGGCGCCGGTCGCTGGTGTCGAGGCCGCGGTCATCGACGCGGTGCAGTCGCAGAGCGTCGGCGACGAGGGCGGGGCCGATCCGCCCATGGCCGCCGACGGCGGCCACATCTCGCACGCGGCGCAGCAGGCGGTTGGCGATGCGGGGCGTGCCGCGGCAGCGGCGTGCCACCTCCAGGGCGGCGTCGGCGCAGAGATCGACCGAGAGGAGACCGGCGGCCCGCTGCACGATCGCCTGCAGGTCAGCCAGCTCGTAGAACTCCAGCCGCTGGATCAGGCCGAAGCGATCCCGCAGCGGCGAGCTGAGCGAACCCGCCCGCGTGGTGGCGCCCACCAGGGTGAAAGGGGCCAGAGGCAGGCTGCGGGTGCGGGCGGTGGTGCCCTTTCCCACCGTGAGATCGAGCCTGAAATCCTCCATCGCAGGATAAAGGATCTCCTCGGCCACCCGGTTGAGGCGGTGAATCTCGTCGATGAACAGAACGTCGTTGGCCTGCAGGTTCACCAGCAGCCCAACGATGTCGCGCGGCCGCTCCAGGGCCGGCGCACTGGTGATGCGGCAGCGCGCCCCCAGCTCTTCGGCCAGCACCAGGGCCATCGTGGTCTTGCCCAGCCCCGGCGGACCGTGCAGCAGCACGTGATCAAGCGCCTCACCCCGGCTGCGCGTGGCCGCCACGGCGATCGAGAGAACCTGCTTGAGCTCGGCCTGGCCGATGTAGTCATCGAGCCGGCGGGGGCGCAGCCCGTCCTCCCGGGCAGGCAGATCGGCGCCGGCCGCGGCACCAACAGCTGCCTCCTCCTCGGCCGCCGCGGCGGCCGGATTCACCAGCCGCCGGGGGCGTCGGCCATCCCCGGACGGGGATGCGGCGGAGGAAGAGACGATGGCCATGGGGCGAGGGTACCGGGGCCGGCTCAGGGGTGCAGCCGCCGCAGCCGGGTCGCAGCAGAGCAGCCAGCGATCCGCCTCGGGATAGCCAGCCACGAAGGCCCGCAGAGACGCACGATTGCGGCGGTCGATGCGTTGACAGCGCTTCACCTCAATGCCCAGAAGCGATCGGACCGGATCCGTCGTCCAGGACCAGGCTGCTCCGGTTAGGCCAGGCCCTGAGCCGCAGCGTCTGGAGGGTCCACGCCCCTACGCTCGACCCAGCTCCTCCTTGCCAAACAACACCACCATGGCCAAGGGCCCCGGCAGACGCGGCGGCGGCAGCAAAGCCGCTGATCCGGCCCACAGGCTGCTGGCCGACAACCGTTTCGCCCGCCATCAATACGAGATCCTCGAGACGCTCGAATGCGGCATTGAGCTGCTCGGCACCGAGGTGAAGTCGATCCGGGCGGGGCAGTGCAACCTGCGCGACGGCTTCTGCCTGATCCGCCAAGGCGAGCTGCAGTTGCACAACGTGCACATCTCCCCCCACAGCCACGCCGGTGCCTACTTCAACCACGAACCGCTGCGGGTGCGCAAGCTGCTGGCCCACCGCCGCGAAATCGAACGGCTGCGGGTGGCGCTCGAGCAGAAGGGCCTCACCCTGATCCCGCTCAACCTGCACCTCAAGGGCTCCTGGATCAAGGTGGCCCTCGGCCTCGGCAAGGGCCGCAAGCTGCACGACAAACGCCACGAGGAAAAGAAGCGCCAGGAGGCCAAGGAGGCACGCGCCGCCATCGCCCGGATCTGAACCGCCAACCGGCGTCCTGCAAAGCGGAGCCCGGCATGGAAGGCAAACGGCTGATGCAGACGGCTGACTTCAGCGCAGCGGCGAGGCCTCGGCGCCGGTCGATCCCGCTTCCGGGATGGCGCCGGCTTCACCAGACGCCGGCGCTGGACCCTCAGCGCCACCGGGCACAGGGGCTCCCTCCAGTGAGGGTGGCGGAGGCGCATCGCCGGGTGCGGGGGGCTCGGGCACTGCCTCGGGAGGAGGCGGATCGGCCCGCAGCGACAAGCTGATGCGGGTGGGCGCCACGCCCTCGTTGGTCACCAGCAGCTGCACTGGCGCACTCTTCTGAGCCGGGATGGTCACAACCCGCAGGGCACCCTTCGGAGCCAGCAGGCTGCCGTCGGCGGCGAACACGCTCATCTGCTGCAGCGGCGTACCGCCCACCCCCAGGGCCAGGCCGTGGCCCTGGGGCACCTGGATGGCAAAAAGGCGGGCGCCGCTGGCGGGCACATCGGCCCGCACCACCTGGGTGTTGCCCGACGGGGCGTTGATCGGCTCGATGCGCAGGTTGTCCAGCGTCTGCTGGCCGATCGCATACCAGATCTGGCGGAACGGCTCGGACGGCATCTCCTGACCTCCGCTGCCCGGCAACAGGTTCTGCACGTTGCCCGACACCAACTGGCGCAGCACCGACGGGCTCAGCCCCTGGGCCACCAGCTCCTTCTGACGGGCGCTCCAGTCGGCGTCGCTGAAGCCGCCCAGCTTCTGCCGCAGGACCAGGGGCAGCTGCTCCACCCGCGCCAGCCACTCCTGGGCCACGTTGTTCCAGGCGCGACGCAAGGGCGCATCCTCCAGCCCGTCGCCCGGCAGCCGGCCCCTGCGCTCCGGGTACTGGGCCAGCAAAGCGGCGTCCACCAGGCTGAGGAACCAGGAGCGGTCGATCTGAAGCGCCCGCAGGCGATTGAGCAGCTGCTGGCGCTGATCCACCTCCGCCGGCGGCAGGCTGCTGGGCAGCTGACCGGAACTGGGCTGGTCAGCCACCTGCGGCGTACCGCGGCTCAGCCACCACCAGCCCAGGGCGGTGCCTGCCACGGCCGAGAGCACCAGGGCGATCAGCACCGGCCAGAGCCCCCCTTCGGCGGCATCCTCGCGGGCCTGCTCACGGCTGCGGGCCCGCGGCGCGACAGGTGACTGCAGCTGTTCGGCGGTGATAGTCGGTGGCGGCACCAGCCGCAGGCGGGCGCGGGCTGCGGCAACAGGCTCCTGTCGATCCGGCTCAAGCTCCACCGATTCCGGCGTGGACGCCTCCTCGACGCTCTGCGCTGCCGACTGGAGGGGCTCGGAGGAGTCAGCGACTGCCTCCTGCGAGGAAGCCTCCTGCGAGGAAGGCTCCTGCGAGAGGGTCTCCGGAGACGGTTCTGGCTGGGGCAGCAGGGCCACGGTGCGGTCGGCACGGGGTACTGGGCCGGTGCTGTCGGGCATCGGCAGGGCCTGGAAGGCCACCAGGGCCTGGCCAGCCGAGGCGAAACGGGAGCCAGGATCGCGGCTCAGCAAGCGCCTCAGCTGGGCGGCCAGGGCTGGCTCGGCGTCGAGGGCGGCGGGCCAGCGCCACTCCAACGTCACAGGATCAAGCAGCGCCTCCGGAGCGTCGCCGCTGAGCAGCACCAGGGCCGTCACCCCGAGGGCATGCAGATCCATCCAGGGCTGGGCCGGCTCGCCGCGAGCCAGCTCCGGAGGGGCAAAACCCGGCGTGGCCCCCACCGCCGCATCGGCAGGGCCCGCGGCTTCCGTCGCGGTGCCCCGCACCAGTCCGAAATCGAGCAGCACGGGCAGGCCGTCGCTGTCGCGACGCAGCAGATTGGCCGGACACAGATCCCCATGCAGCAGATCCTGGCTGTGCAGCGCCGCCAGCACGGGCAGCAGCTGGCGCAGCAGCAGCAGTACCTCGCCGGCGCCGAACACCAGCTGGCGCTCGGAACGAGCCTCCAGGAGCTGGCGGAAGGTACGCCCCGCTTGCCACTCCCGCACCAGCCAGAGCTCAGAGCCGTCGCTGATCGCCGCGCCGAAACGGGGCACCTGGGGATGGAGCAGCCCCTGCAACCGTGCCCAGAGATCCCGAGCCCGCGCCTGATCCCCATCGTCGGCCATGTGGCGCAGGGCCACCGGCGCATCGGAAGCGAGGGTGTCGGTGGCCTGCCACAGCTCGCCCTGGCCGGCACCACCGGTCGAAAGGAGCCGCTCCAACCGGTAGCGCGCGCCGATCAGCTGACCCGGGGCGACGGCGGTGCTCATGCGCATGGGCCAGCCAGTCCGACCGCGGGCTGGTACAGACCCTGGGCGCTCAGCCATTCGGCGTTGTAAAGGCGGGAGCGGTAGCGGTCGCCGCCATCGCACAGCACGGTGACGATGCGATGACCCGGGCCCAGCCGCCGGGCGGTCTCGACCGCCGCGGCCACGTTGATGCCCACCGAACCACCCATGAACAGGCCCTCCCTGCGCAGCAGCCCATAGATGGTGGCGAGCGCTTCCTGATCGTCAATGCGCACCGCGTCATCGATCGGCGCACCCTGAAGATTGGCGGTGATGCGGCTGTTGCCGATCCCCTCGGTGATCGACCGTCCCTCGCTGCGCAGCT
>JBIIJS010000204.1:0-4700 GCA_044233605.1 Cyanobium sp.
CTTATGAACGTGGCCATGGCAGGTCTGCGGGAGAGCCATCCATGTGCTGCCGCGATGCTGCAGGCCCATCACGGCATGGTGACTCTCCACCCCTTCGGTTTTCCAGGCGTGCACCATCGCCTCCCCCACCGCCTCGGCGCTGGCCTCCGGGCCCAGGGCCAGCAGGGTGGGGCCGGCACCGCTGATCACGCAGCCCCACGCCCCGGATGCCAGGGCCGCCTCGCGTACAGCCCGCCCCCCCTGGATCAGGCCCCAGCGATAGGGCTCGTGGATGCGGTCGTGCATGCCATCGCTGATCAGATCGCCGTTGCCGCTGCGCAGCCCTTGCAGCAGCAGGGAGAGGGCGCCGAGATTGAGCACCGCATCGCTGATCGGAATGCTGCGCGGCATCGCACGGCGGGCTTCGCTGGTGCTCAGCCGGATCGCTGGGATCGCCACCACGGCCTTCACCGAGACATCCCATTCGCAGCGCAGCACACGCCAGCGCTGGGAGGCAGCACGGGCCGTGAGGCAGAGCCCCCCCACCAGCGACGGCACGACGTTGTCGGGATGGCCTTCGATGTCGATCGCCAGCTCCAGCAGTTTCTCCCTGCTCAGCGGCTCACCCATCAGCGCATTGGCGCCCACCAGGCCGGCCACGATCGCGGTGGCGCTGCTGCCCAGGCCCCGCGCTGGTGGAACGGCCAGGCGGACACGGGCCCGCAGGCCCACGGGCTGCTGGCGGGCCTCCCGCCAGACCCGCTGCGCTGAGCGGTAAACGAGGTTGTCGGGACCGCCTCGCAGGTGGCTTCCCTCGCTCCCCTCGATGATCAGGTCGAAGCGTTCACCGTCTCCTTCGATCACCTCGAGCTCGAAACGGTTGCCCAGGTCGAGGGCCGCGCCGAGGCAATCGAAGCCCGGTCCGATGTTGGCCGTAGTGGCGGGAACGTCCACCACCACCCCCTGGCCGATCTGGGGGCGCACCATACCTGTTGTCCTGCTCGGCCCAGTGTTGCAGCCGACCAGCCGACGGCTCCGCCCCTTGTCCGGCTCAGCCGAGTAGCTCGCGCGCCCGGCAGGCAGCGCTGAAGCAGCCCACCTCCGGATCGATCAGCGCCTGAATCGGCATCGACTCGAGCACGGGCCGCAGGCGCCCTTTGCCAAGAAACGCATCCTCGAAGGAGGGGCTGCGCAGGGCCTCCAGCAGCTTTCCGGCCGTGCCCCCCGCCAGCCAGATGCCGCCGCGGCCCAGACAGGTCAGGGCCAGATCTCCCACCACCGATCCATAGGCGCTCAACCAGAGTTGGAGAGCATCGCCGGCCAGGTCATCCCCCCGCGCGGCAGCGGCGGCCACCGCGGCGGGCAGATCGACCCGAGATTCCTTCGCGGCGGCAAGCGGATGCTCGTTGCCTGGATCGCGAACGGCCAGCAGCCAGCGCGCCACATGGCCGAGACCGGTGCCACTCACCACCCGCTCGATCGAGACCCTCTCGATCACAAGATCGCGTTGCAACCATTGCTTCAGTTCCCATTCCGCCGCCGTGCGGGGGGCGAATTCCGCGTGGGCAGCCTCAGAGGCCACCGCCCGCATGCCTGAGGCCGTGGGAATGCCGATCGCCACCCCGAGCCCGGTGCCGGCACCAAGGATCAGCTGCGGCTCCGCCGATTCGGATCGGCCGGCGCGGATTTGGGCCTGTTGGTCGGCCTGCAGGTGGGGCAGGCCGTGCACCAGCACCGCGAAGTCGTTCACCAGTTCGACCCGGTCGATGCCGCATGCAGCGGCCAGCTCCGATTCGCTCAGCCTCCAGCGGAGGTTGGTGAGCCTGGCTTCCCCAGCCTGCACCGGTCCGGCCACCGCAAAGCAGGCCGCCGTTGCTGGAGCGGCCTCTGCGGCGGTGCTGTGATCGAGGAAATGGCGCACCATCGAGGCCAGATCCGGCCAGTCGGCCGATCGGTAGCGTTCGCTTGCCAGCGGCACCAGGGTTTCTCCCGTGTAGCCATGAAGGCTGAGCAGGGTCTTGGTGCCGCCGATGTCGCCGGCCAGCAAGGTGGTGGCGTTCGGAGATCGGGTACCCATGCGCCGATCAGTTTTCGAACTGGAGAAGGGCATCTTTCTGCCTGTTGGCCCGAGTGGCGGCGCTCAGCAGTGAATCAAGGGCCACCGAGCCCAGGTCTCCCTGGCGCCGGCTGCGAAGGCTCAGCGCACCGGTTTCGGCTTCCCTGGCGCCGATCACGGCCAGCACTGGGATCTTGAGCTGCTCACCGTTGCGTATCAGCTTGCCGAGCCGCTCGCTGGATTGATCCAGGCCAGCCCGCACGCCCGCGTTGCGTAGTTGGTCCAGCACCTGCCGGGCGAAGGGCAGTACCTCATCGGTGACCGGCAGTAGACGGATCTGCTCAGGCGCCAGCCAGAACGGGAAATCGCCGGCGTAGTTCTCGGTCATGATTCCGAAGAAGCGTTCCAGCGAGCCGAAGATGGCGCGGTGGATCATGATGGGTCGTTGGCGGCTGCCGTCGGCAGCCACGTACTCAAGCTGGAAGCGCTCCGGCAGGTTGAAATCCAGCTGGATCGTCGAGCACTGCCAGAGCCGGCCGATGGCATCCTCAATCTTGATGTCGATCTTCGGCCCGTAGAAGGCGCCGCCCCCTTCATCGATGCTGTAAGCCCACCCCTTGCGTTCCAGCGCCTCCACGAGGCCGCGGGTGGCCAGCTCCCACACCGCATCGTCACCGATCGATTTCTCTGGCCTTGTGGAGAGGTTGATCTCGTACTGACGGAAATCGAAGGTGGAGAGGATCTGCTCGGTGAGGTTCAGCACCGCCAGGATCTCATCGCTGATCTGCTGCGGCAGGCAGAACACATGGGCATCGTCCTGGGTGAAGCCGCGCACGCGCATCAGGCCGTGCATCACGCCAGGGCGTTCGTAGCGATACACCGTGCCCAGTTCAGCCCAGCGGATCGGCAGCTCGCGGTAGGAGCGCAGCTTCGCGGCATAGGTGAGCACGTGGAACGGGCAGTTCATCGGCTTGAGCTGGAACTGGCGTTCATCCACCTGCATCGGCCCGAACATGCTGTCGCGGTAGAAATCGAGGTGGCCGGAGGTGCGCCACAGCTCGATGTCGGCCACATGCGGGGTGTAGAGCAATTCGTAGCCCGCTTCGAAATGGGCCTGGCGCCAGAAATCTTCGATCAGCAGCCGCATGCGCGCCCCGCGCGGATGCCAGAACACCAGCCCGGCGCCCGCTTCGTCTTCGATCGAGAACAGATCGAGATCGATGCCAAGACGGCGATGGTCGCGGCGCTTCGCCTCCTCCTGCCGGCGTTTGTGTTCAGCCAGTTGTTCCGGGGTTTGCCAGGCCGTGCCGTAGATGCGCTGCAGCTGGGCGTTGTTTTCGTCACCGCGCCAGTAGGCACCCGCCACACTCTCGAGCTCAAAGGCCTTCGGGTTGAGCTCGCTGGTGTTTTCCACGTGCGGACCGGCGCACAGGTCCCACCAGGTGTCACCGAGGGTGTACAGCGTGATCGGCTCCTGCAGGCCGCTGAGAATCTCGAGCTTGTAGGGCTCGTTCTGGGCGCGGATGCGTCGCTCGGCCTCCTCGCGACTCACCTCGATGCGCTGCAGCGGCAGCCGCCGGGCGATGATCCGGCCCATCTCCTTCTTGATTGCCTTCAGATCGACATCGCTGAAGGGTTCGGGATGGTCGAAGTCGTAATAGAAACCGGTTTCTGTCCAGGGCCCGATCGTGACCTGGGCCCGGGGGAACAGGTTCTGCACTGCCATCGCCAGCACATGGCTCATCGAGTGGCGGATGCGAAGCAGCTGGGGGCTCTCGCTTGTTTTCGGCAGTTGCAGAGGGGGCCGGGAAGCTTCGGCCGCTGCGGTGTCGCTGCCGTTCTCCGACGAGGGGTCCGGGGCCAGAAAGGCCTGGGTGGATCTCGTCACGGAATGGCCTGAATACAAGGGGTCCCGATCCTACGCAGCCCCCACGGCGAACAGATTCCGGCTCGGCGGTGCTTCCGGCGCGGCCGGCCTGGGGGTGGAGGAGGCGGTGCGCCGTTGGCGTTCGAGATCGCGTTGGTAGAAGGAGCGCAGGGCGTCGGCGGAATGCACGGGCTGGCCGTAGACGCTGCCGCCGTGGTGGCTCGGCAGGGAGGCCCACTCCGGTGCCAGCCGGGCCAGCACCTCGCCGCTCAATCCTTCCCGGTCGAATCGCTGCAGGGCTCCACGCCGGTGCACAAGATGCAGGGCTGCCTGGTCCTGGCTGGTGGGGCTGAAGTCCGGCAGATTCAGCTCCCGCGCGGCCGCTTTCCAGGTGGTGGGGAGAAACTGGTAGGCACCGGCGGCGGCGCTCACGTAATTGCCCACCACCACGATCTCCGGGTGGCGGTGGAAGCCGCTGAACAATCTTCCGCCGTAGATGATCCGGTAACCGTCCTGGCTTCCCTGCAGCCAGGTGCCCTCGGCGTAGCGGATGGTGTTGAGCAGGGCGCGGCGTTCCGGGGTGAGGAGATAAGGATCGCGGCCCAGCTTGACCGACTGGATCGGTGTCGAAGTGCTGACGGATTGGACGCTGGTGGTTGCCAGGGTCGCAGCTCCAGCTGTGGCGGTCAGCGGGTTCGTCAAGGTACTGGGCCTGGGCATCTGTCCCGCCAGAGGCAGCACCAACAGCAGGGCGACGGCGCACGGGTAGGCGGCCATGCTGCTGGTGGGGCGTGAAAT
>JBIIJS010000284.1:0-4676 GCA_044233605.1 Cyanobium sp.
CCCTCTACCTGTTTGGGATGGAGGCCGAAGTCATGTTTGCCTCTCACAGCTGGCCCCGTTGGGGTAATGAGAGGATTCAGGAGGTGATGCGCACCCAGCGCGATACCTACGCGCACCTGCACAACGAGGTGCTGCACCATGCCAACAAGGGTGTCACGATCAATGAGATTCACAATGTTTATCAGCAACCGGAGAGTCTCAAGAACCAGTGGGCAGCGCGCAGCTATCACGGCTCGGAAGAGCACAACAGCCGCGCCGTGATCAACCGCTATCTCGGCTATTGGGATGCCAATCCGGCCACCCTGATCCCTCTCTCCCCGGGTGATTCAGCGCCGCTCTACGTGGAGATGATGGGGGGAGCCGAACGGATCATCGCCAAAGGTCAGCAGCTTATTGACCAAGGCAACTATCTGAGTGCCTGCGAGATTCTCAACAAACTGGTGTATGCGGAACCTGAAAACCAGGAGGCCAAAGATCTCCTCGCTGATGTCTTTGAGCAGATCGGCTATCAGAAAGAGAGTCCCAGTGTGCGCAATAGCTTCCTAGCAGCAGCTTTTGAACTGCGCCATGGCTTCCCGAGTGGAGCAACCTCTCAGCCTATCAATCCCGACACGGTAAAGGCGATGTCGACCGAGCTTCTGCTCGACTTTCTCGGCATCCGGCTTGACAGCCGCATGGCAGAAGGAATGGCCTTCGTGGTGAATCTTGTGACACCCGACAACGGCGAACAGTTCATCATCGAGATGAGCAACTCCACCCTGACCAACAGCAAGGGTTTTCAAAGCTCATCTGCTGACTTATCCATTACGATCAACCGCAGCGATCTGGAGCTGATCATGTCCGGTATCAGCACTTTCCCAGATCTGGCTGGCGAGGGGAAGGTCGAGCTGGAAGGCGATGCTTCCATCATTCAGAAGCTCCAAGACGTGCTTGATCAGTTCAGTTCTGATTTTGAAATCATGCCAGGCACGCTACCGGCTAGGCAGCCACAGGCCAGCGATCGGGATCTGTTTGAGCAGCCAGAACCCTCCAGTTCGGCCGGCGGTTGATGCGCGCCCTATCCGCCAGTGGGGAACAGCGCCTGGATCTGCAGACGGATGGTAACGGGACCCAACAGCTGCTCGCCCAGCTGCTCCGGTCGAACAGCGTTCCAAAACCCCTGCAAGGAGGCATTGAAGGGCTGACTGCCAATGCGGACGATCCGCCCAACTCCACCCCCGATCGGTACTGTCCAGCCCCTGCCATTGTTGGCAGTCCAGTCCGCCGTGATGATCGGCGAGCTGGCGATGTACCAGCCGTTGGCCAGGTTGATGTTCAGAAAAGGCTGAATGAGCATGGAGTTGACTTGACGTCCGCCCTCTCCTGCAAAGGACCAGATGTTGTTGGCCAGAATCCCGGCCACCAAAGCCCCTCGTGTATAAACTGCAACTCCTGCTGGGCCAGCACTCCAGCGTTGCGTACTCAGTTGCACATCGGTGGCAGAAGGAATCACCAGGGTGGGGCCGAACCCGAACTGAAATCGGCTGGTGGTGCGGGGCACCAAAAAAATGGTCGGATTGATATCTCCGATGCCAATCACGTCCGAACTGCCAGCCAAGGGCCGCTGGATCACGGGAATGATGGTGCGGCTGATCAGGAAGAAGTCGTTGTTCAATCGGAAGGGAACAACAGGCTGCACATTCCAGACATTCAGCGTGCGGTTGGCCTGAGCGCCTGGATCTGCCGCCCTTGGCGCCCACTGGCTGGCTGGAGTGGAGTTCCACTGAATCGGCAGGCTGATCAGATTCGCCACGGGGTTCTGGGCTTCCTTGGCGAGAGCTTCCGTGTTTCCCTCACTCGCTTGCTGTTCCAGGACAG
Source organism: Cyanobium sp. (assembly GCA_044233605.1). Lineage (GTDB taxonomy): Bacteria > Cyanobacteriota > Cyanobacteriia > PCC-6307 > Cyanobiaceae > Cyanobium. The sequence goes on from JBIIJS010000284.1 coordinate 1,858, forward strand.
GTTGCGAATCCGGGTCCATGACAGGCTGAGCCTCCACGTTTAGATCCACGGTTATCCCAGCGTCCTCGTCTCTGCCAGCTTCCGCGAGGATCACAGGTCTCCAGTCGAAACCTGATCCGGGCGGCTTCGGGGAGGCTTCGGCGAATGCGGTGGCCTGGGTGCTCAGCAGCAAGGTGGCCGCACAGCCCGTGAAAAATCCACGAACATCGATCAACGGGGCCATGCGTGCTTCTGACCAGCTCCCGCATGGTTACATGGCCAGGGCCTGACTTTGGGCTAAGAGGGACGGTTTGCTTTCACGCCGACTGCATCCGACCGGCGTCATCCGTGGTTGCTAACGATTCGGCGAGGAGCGTGCATCGTCCTTCAGATCATTGAGGCCTCGGTGGGAAGCGGGTGAGAGTATGGCCGCAGCACATCAATTGTGATCACAAACCGGATCCCTGCTCACGCCCTGTTGTTCGCCAGTGAGCATGGAACAGAGTTTTGAATAATCATCGCAGCCGTTCTGGTTGATCTGTTGATCACTTCTATCGGGATCCATCCATCCAGTGGCTTGGCATCAAGCGTGAGGTCGGCTCCAGCTGAGTTCACGCGAACGAACAGCCGTCGGGTTGCTCTGGCTTACCGCTGCGCCAACCGCATCGTTCTCGTTTCCGGTACTCAGGCCCCCGCGCTGGTGCCGGCCGCCTGAGGGGAAGACGGCAAGGGAGCACCAGCCGCTGCTGGCGGGCTTCTGCAGTTTAGGCGGCAGGAGTCGCGGTGCAGAGCCCCATTACCGCCGTAGACATTGAGGGTCCAGCAGACGATTTCACGGCCAGCTGTCGTGACCTGTGCGATGAGCAGAATCGCATTGAAGTTGCTGTTGCTGGAGGTGGTGTCGAGATAGGCCAGGCCGGTGAAGTTGATGGTAGAGTTGATGTAGTAGCCGTAGCCGCAGAGCTGCTGTTGTTGACGGATCTCTCGGGAAGGGAACTGTCGAACTCCATGATCCTGCTGGTCTGGCTCTCGCCCTGGGGCCACACATCAGCTGTGCTGGGGGTGTGGGTGAGCAGCCAGAGGTGGCCGCGTTGTCGGGGTGAGCATGACCTGCGCCGACGCTAGGCTTCCCAAAAGAGTGTCCTCATGTCTTCCATCGCCATCAACGTACTTCTGGCTCCCGATGGCGTCACCGTGGAGAAGGCACAGGCGGTGAATGCCCGGTTGCGAGAGAACTATCCAGATGGATTCGCCCTCGATGCCCACCACGCGCCCCACGTCACGATCCTCCAGTGCTTTGTGCAGCGGGCCGACCTCGACAAGGTCGCCCATGCGGTCACTGCAGTGCTGCGCACAGCGGAGCCGACGAATTGGCAAAGCAAAGCAACAAGCTTTTACGCCATGTCGCACGAGAACCTCGGCTTGGTGGGAATCGTGATCGAACCAACCGACGATCTGCGTCGCATTCAACAGGACATCATCGATGCAGTTGCTCCCTTCGTATTGGAGTCGGGCACATCCGACGCCTTCGCATCACGCCCCGACGGCGCAGCCATCGGCCAGCCCACCATTGACTATGTCAACAACTTCATGAGATTCCGCACCGGGATCCACTACCATCCTCATCTCACCGTTGGTATCGGCACGCGCCCTTTTGTTGATGCTCTGAAGGCGGAGCCATTTGAGCCATTCCCCTTCCGCGCTGTAGCAGTGAGCCTCTACCAGGTGGGTGATTTCGGTGTCGCACAGAGGAAGCTCCATGAACTCCACTCCTGCTGATCCGCTTCCCTCGTGGAACGATGGCCCTACCAAGCAGGGCATCCTCGCGTTCGTCGCCAAGGTGACAGACGAGACATCACCCCACTTTCTGCCCGTGGCAGAGCGGATCGCCGTGCACGACAACGACGGCACTCTCTGGCCGGAGAACCCCATGCCATTTCAGGCAGCCTTTGCCATCGCTGAACTGAAACGACGCATCCTCATCGACCCCGAGCTGACTGCGGATCCGATGGTGCAGGCTGCCTTGGCAGGTGAGCTTGAAGTGCTCCTCAAAGGCGATCACCTCGGTGGCCTGATGCGGATTGTGGCTCTCACCCATGCAGGGGTGACCACGGAGGAATTTGTTGACTCAGTGGAGGAATGGTTGGCAACGGCCAGGCATCCAAGATTTGGCAGGCCCTATGACGCACTCACCTATAAACCTATGCAGGAGCTGCTCGATTACTTGCGCGTTAATAACTTCAAGAACTTTATCGTATCCGGTGGTGGGGTTGACTTCATGCGCGTATGGGTGGAGCGAGTGTATGGCATACCGATGCAGCAGGTTGTTGGCTCCGTGGCGCGCACGGAATTCCAGCTGCGTAAGCAGGGCCCTGTGCTGACGAAGACACTCGACCATCTCTTCGTCAACGACAATGAGGGCAAGCCGATCGCCATTCATCAATTCATCGGCCGTCGACCCGTCGTCTGTTGTGGCAACAGCGACGGTGACCATGCAATGCTGCAGTACACCACGATCAACAACCCTCGGCCCAGTATCGGCGTCATCGTTCATCATACGGACGATGTGCGCGAGTATGCCTATGACGCCAGAGCGAAGAGTACCGGCAAGCTTGTAGAAGCCCTTGAAGCTGCCCCAGAGAGAGGTTGGCTGATTGCCGATATGAAAAAAGACTGGAACACCATCTTTCACGCACTGTAGCCAGCCTCCCCAGCTCCATCCGCAGCAAGACAGCATGATCTGATCAAGATCCGATCACCCTCTGGCGCCAGCGTTCGTAGGGACTCGAGAGCAACAGGGAGACCAGCATGTAGAGCAGAACCGTGCCTATCACCGCATC
>JBIIJS010000046.1:0-15458 GCA_044233605.1 Cyanobium sp.
TAACACCATACTTTTGAGTTGAGTGAATCTCACCGCATTCATCGCCAACGACAGCAAAATGCCCTGCCTGCGAAGTCCGGGCTCTGCTCCATTGAATCGCCAGGGAGGGTGCGCTCTGTTGCCCCCCCACGACGTAAAAACGCCGCCGGATCAGCCCCCAGCAGTGGCGGCCGGCGAACATCCCCAGGCAGGTAACAACGGCTTGCATGCTACGCTAAATATGCTTTTCATCTTGATCAAACTGTGACTTCTAGAGCAAGAAGTGTTGCAGGGTAAACGCAGGTATACCTTAATGACAACGCGGTCCCAAAAGTCGCCTGTTGATCGGAACCTGCTCAGACGCGCTCTCTTCAGCAAAAATGATAAGAAGGAAAAATTCCAATGCCTGAAGTGAAACAGTCAGTAGGAATAATCGGAGCGGGCCCAGCCGGCTTGACTGCTGGCTACATTCTCAGCAAAGCCGGTGTCCACGTTGACATCTTTGAAGCGGATCCCACCTACGTCGGGGGCATCTCTCGCACCGTTCTCCACAACGGCTTCCGCTTCGACATTGGTGGTCACCGTTTTTTCTCAAAATCCAGCGAGATTGAAGCTCTTTGGAGCGAGATCCTGCGCGACGACATGATCACCCGTGATCGCCTTTCTCGAATTTTTTATAAAAAAAAGTTCTATAATTATCCCCTGGAAGCCGCTGAAGTAGTAGCCAATCTCGGCAAAACTGAATCATTTCTCTGCATTGCCTCCTACCTCAAGGCAAAGCTGATGCCCCGGGCCCATGCCCGCAACCTGGAAGAGTGGGTCACCGGCAAGTTCGGTGCTCGCCTGTATCGCACCTTCTTCAAAAGTTATTCCGAAAAGGTCTGGGGCAGGCCCTGCAGCGAAATCGCCGCCGAGTGGGCCGCTCAACGCATCAAAGGGCTTTCCCTCACCACCGCTGCCCTTGCCAGCCTTCGCCCCCGCCCAGCCGCTCCACCTGCAAACGATCGAGCCGGCCAGATCAAGACGTTGATCACCTCCTTCCGCTACCCGCGTCTGGGTCCCGGGATGATGTGGGAGGCAGCGGTCGAACAGATCCGCAGCCATGGCGGCCGGGTGATGATGGGCAGCCGCGTGGAGCGCCTGCAGCAGGACCGAGTCCAGGGCGGCTGGCAGCTCGTCCTGGCGGACAGCCCCGGCAGCTGCCATGGCCCCTACCAACAGGTGATCAGCTCGGCCCCCCTGGGCGCCATCATCCCCGCCATCCACCCCCCCCTGCCGGCCGAGGTGGAGGCAGCAGCCAGCAACCTGAGTTACCGCGACTTTCTGTTGGTGGCCCTGATCCTGCAGCCCGGACCAAGCTTCCCCGACCAATGGCTTTACATCCACGATCCTGAACTTCAGGTAGGCCGCATTCAGAACTTCGAGAATTGGTCGCCGGAGATGGTGGATGGCTCAGGCCGGCGCTGCTACGGCATGGAGTACTTCTGCTTTCGCCATGACGCGCTCTGGAACCTCTCCGATCAGGAGCTCATTGCCCTGGCAGCCCAGGAGCTCGAAGCTCTGGGTCTTGCTGCGCAGGGAGAGGTGGTCGATGGCTGCGTTGTGAGGCAGGCCAAGGCTTACCCCGTCTACGACGACGCCTACCAGAGCCAGATCGAAATCATTAAAGCCGGCCTGGCGAGCCACTGCCCCGGCTTACGCCAGGTGGGCCGCAACGGCATGCATCGTTACAACAATCAGGATCACTCGATGATGACAGCCCTGCTGACAGTTCGCAACATCCTGGCTGGCCAGCAGTTGTACGACACCTGGCAGGTGAATCAGGATGCCGAATACATCGAAGAACAAAGCGCCAGCAGCGGTTGAACTTCGCCTTGCGTCGCCCCTTCCTTGGTCTGCGCGGCCGTTTCGCTGCGACCCTGCCAGGCACCGCCATGGCCCGGCTGATCCGCCAGACGGCTCGGCAATCCTGGCCCCTACTGATGACTCAGCTGGTGTGCACCCTGGTGCTCGCGCTGTGCGAAGGCCTCACCTTCGCGGTCATCTTCCGGGCTGCACAGTTGCTGAGCGGCTCCGGATCCGCTGCGGCGATGCCGACACCAGGCCCCATGGCGGTGCCCCTCCATGGCCTTGACGCCCTGCCACCGGGCAGTCGGTTCGTTCTGTTGTTGTGCGTGGCCGTGGCCCTGCAGGGCCTGATGAGCCTGGCCCGCTACGGCGGCGGAATAGCGGCCGGCCGGTTTGCCGCCCGTTGCCAGCGGCAGGTGACGCCCGCCATCCATAGCCATCTGCTGAGCCTGAGCTACGCCTGCGCCAGCCGCTACCGGGTAGGGGATCTGGTGAGCCGCTGCACTCTGGCCCCGGTGGCCGTTCAGGTACGGCTGGAAGAGGGGGCCCTGGTGCTCAGCAACCTGCTGCTGGTGGGGGTGTACGTGGCCGTGCTGGTACGACTCACCCCGGCTTTGTCGCTGGTGGCGATCGCCATGGGACTGGCCATCGGGTTGCTGCAGGGGAAGCTGCGACCGCGGATCCGCGGCGCCTCGCGCCAGCTGGCCGAAGTGCGGCGTGAGATGGCCTCCGCCATCACCGAAGACATCCAGGTGCTGCGGCTGCTGCACAGCAGCGCCGGCATCGCCGCGGCCGAACAACGCCTTGAGCAGCGGGTTGATCAACAGGAGCGGCGCATGCGCCAGCTGAGCCGGCTGGTACAGCTGCTTGAGCCGGTGAGCGATCTGCTGCCGGTGGTGGCAGCGGCGCTGATCGGCCTGCTGAGCTGGCATCTGTTCGATGGCGCGAGCGAACAGCTGGTGCCCAACCTGGTGGTATTCGTGTTGGTGCTGCAGCGCCTCAATATTCGTCTGGTGCGAATCGGTGCAAGCCTGAATCGCATGGCGGAATTCAGCGGCCCGATGCAGCAGGTGGAGGAGCTCCTGGATCCCGCGGGCAAGCAGTTCAGGCGCCGCGGCGGAATGCCCTTCCAGGCGCTGCGAAAGGGGATTCGCCTGCAAGACGTATCGCTGGTGTATCCCGAGCGGGACGAACCCGCCCTGAGCGGCATCGACCTCGAAATCCCCGTAGGCAGCACAACTGCGTTGGTGGGCGCATCAGGCAGTGGCAAATCCAGCCTGGTGGATTTGATTGTGGGCCTGCTCAGCCCCAGCGGCGGCCACATCCTGGTGGACGGGGTGGATCTGGAGCAAATCAATCTGGATGGCTGGCAGCAGAAGCTTGGCGTAGTGAGCCAGGACGTGCTGTTGCTCAATGCCAGCATCAGCGACAACATCGCCTTCTCCCTGCCAGAGGCCTGCGACACCGACATCAGGGCGGCTGCTCATGCCGCCGATGCAGCCTCCTTCATCGAGGCCCTGCCCAAGGGCTACGACACCGTGATCGGTGAACGAGGATTCCAGCTCAGCGGCGGTCAGCGCCAGCGCCTCTCCCTGGCCCGGTCGCTGCTCACGAATCCCGAGCTGTTGATCCTCGATGAGGCCACCAGTGCCCTCGACAGCCCCAGCGAAGCCCGCATCCTCGCGGCGGTGGATCGATTCGCCTGCGGTCGCACCGTGCTCACCGTGGCGCACCGGCTGAGCTCGGTGCGTCACGCAGATCAAATCGTGGTGATCGAGCGGGGCCGGATCGTGGAGCGAGGACGGCATCACGAGCTTCTGGCCAGGGGGGGCCGCTATGCGGAGCTGTGGAACCGGCAGGTTCGAACCGCGGAGACCGGTCTCGGCCCGACGCAAACCGATGAACAACCACGCTGAAAAGGTGCCCACCCCACTGGCCATGCCCCAACCCTCCCTCAGCCTGGTGATGCCCACCATCGAATGGGGGCATCCCTTTGCCCGCTGCGCCCGCGCCGCCCTAGCCGGGCTGGGAGCGCAGGATGAAGCCTTGGTGGTATTCGACGGCCAGCCATTGCCGGCGCCGAACTGGCTGATCCAAAGCCGCGCCCGGCTGCTCAGCACGGGCCGCCGCTCAGGCCCGGCCGCTGCCCGCAACCTCGCGGCACGGGAAGCGCGGGGCAAGATCCTCCTGTTCGTGGATGCCGATGTGGAGCTCCACCCCGAGGCCATCGAACGCATCCGGGCCCGTTTCACCGCCGACCCGGAGCTGGCGGCGTTGTTCGGCAGTTACGACGACACACCCGCCGCCGCCGGGGTGGTGAGCCGCTTCCGCAACCTGCTCCACCACCACACCCACAGCAGCCATCCCGGACCGGCCACCACCTTCTGGGCCGGGCTCGGCGCCGTACGGCGCGATCGCTTTCTCGCCGAGGGTGGCTTCGATGCCGAGACCTACCGCCAGCCCTGCATCGAAGACATCGAATTCGGCCTGCGCCTCCACGACGCGGGCGGGCGCATCCTGCTCGATCCCGCCATCCAGGGAACCCACCACAAGCGTTGGACCCTCGGGCTGATGGTGCGCACCGACATCTGCCAGCGGGCCATTCCCTGGAGCCGGCTGCTGCTGGAACGCCGTGAGCTGCCGGCCTCCCTCAATCTCACCCCCTCCGCTCGCCTCAGCGCCGCCGGCAGCCTGATGCTGCTGGCCTCCGCTCCTGTCGCGCTTCTCTGGCCCGGCCTGCGCCTTGGGGCGGTCGTGCTGTTCTGTGGGGGTCTCGCCCTGCTGCTGGCGCTCAACCATTCCTTCCACCGGCTGCTGCTGCGTCGCACCGGCTGGCTGGATGCATCCATCGGCGTCTTCCTGCACGCGCTCTATCTGGCCTATGCGAGTGTCACATTCATCCTGGTGCGATTGTTCGAGCCATTCGGCAGGCGGCGTCCTTCCTCGGTGCTTCGAGATGGTGCTGTTCATCGAAAGACCTGAGCCTGATGCTGCCCTGATCAGGACAACAGCATAGACAAGCTCAACAGATCAACGACTTTATTCGATCTTTACCATTTCCCGTCTATGCAATCGCCATCGTCACCGAACCAGCGGTACAGGCTTTTTCAGCGTCGCCCCTGGAGTGTGTTGATCGGGTTGATGGCCTTCATCCTGGCCCTGGTCGGCGCTGTGGCCTTCGTCAAGGGCGTGCACATGGCTTTCTGGGGTTCTGCACTCGTCTCTGATCTCGATGAGCGGTATCTGGAGGTCATCACATTTCTGGATGGTCATTATCCCAACCCTGGCATTGATCCACGAGCAACGCGTTCGGGGCTGATCAACTCCGTCTATCCCCCATACGCCTTTCCATTGATGGTGCCGCTGTTTCCTGGCGGTCAGCTGATGGCCGGTCAACTGAGCGTCATTGGGCTGAGTGGGGCAGCTCTTGTTGTCATGGCTCGCTGGGGCTACCGGCAGCTGCGTTTCGCCGGCCGACCCATGGCCTGGTTCGGAGCTGCAGCGCCGCTGGCCCTCAATGGCGTTCCCCATTCCCTCGCGAACCTGCAATTTTCGATGATCTGCACCGGCCTGCTGCTGCTGCAGGAGGAACTGCTTGAAAGACGGCGGCCCTGGGCCGCAGGCCTCTGCTGGGCGCTCGCGATGCTTAAACCCCAGATCGCCCTTCCTTTTGCTCTGTTGTTCGCCTGGCGGTCGCAATGGCGAGGTCTGATGGCCGGCTCAGGTGTACTGCTGGGCCTTAGCTTATTTTGCGCAGGCTGGACTGGAGTTCCATTGCTGCAGATCGCTCAATATTGGCTGCGTGGAAAGATGTTCGACTTCGCCCGCGGCAACCTGCAGCTGCTGCATTTCCCTGGCACTCTTCTCTCTAGAATTAACCCAACCCTAGTGCAATGGGGCCTTCTGGCCTTCGTGATTGCTCTGATGTTGGCTCTTTCCCTACTCTTCAAGCGCTGGAGTGGGAAGGTCGACATGCTCAACCTAACGGGTTTCTGCAGTGTGGTGGGTGCACTCGCCTTTTACCATCGCGCCTACGACTACGTAATGCTCTTCCCGGCGCTGATTGCGCTGTTGCGATTGGCTTTACTGCCCCAGGGGCGCGCCTGGCCATGGATCAGCCTGCTGGCAATTGCCAATGCCTTTGTGCTCTGGCTTCCCAACAATGTATCCCTGCCCCTGGCTCTGCGCCCCCTGCAGTCGCTGATCTGGAGCGTGGGCGGCCTCTGGCTGCTGCGTCACACCCTCAGACCGGCGGACGGAGCCACTCCTGCAGCGGCGCCAGCAGGCGGCGGTTGAGCACGCCGTACACCTCCAGGCCGAGGCGGCGATGGAGCGCGCCAGGACTCGCCAGGCTGCGATGGGCCGTCACCCAGGCGAGCTGGCTACCCAGCACCCAGCTCCAGGGTCCCAGGCCCCACTTGTGGCGGAAGTGGGCGATGCCCTGCCGCTGCAGCCGGTCAGACCAGCGATGCAGAAACAGGGACCGGTCGACATCCCTTACCCGGGATGGGGTGAGGAACACCGCCACCGCCGCCGGCTCCAGCCAGCAGCGTCCCTGATGACGCTGAACGGAAAGGGAGAAATCCAGGATCTCCGGCACGCTGGCGATGGCCTGATCGTGCAAGTCATGGACCCTGGCGAATTCGGTGCGCAGCAGCACGGCGTGGTACTCCACCAGCTCGGTGGGCACGGCTGCTCCGGGCAGGTGCCCAACAGGCTGGTGCCACAGCATGTGTCGCACCTCCAGCCGCCTGCCGACCCAGCCCCGGCAGAGCCGGCAGCTCCCTCCGGCCAGATGGATCCGCTGCTCGCCTCGGTCATTCTCCTCCAGTACCAGCGGCATCACCACATCGGCCCGGTACCGCTCCGCAGCCGCCAGCAGACGCTCACCGCAGCCGGGCTGCAGGCGAACGTCGTTCTCCACGCAGAGCAGATGGGAGACGCTCAGCCGCTCCAGGGCCAGCCGACGCGCCTGGTTGGCGCTGATCAACCCCTCACGCCGCTCCAGCTGAAAACCCCAGCGCTCGGCCGAACGTCGCAGGGCATCGCGCACGGCCGGCGGGGAGCCGCCATCCACGAACAACAGCGGAATGCCCGCCGGCACCGCCTGCAGCAGCGCCTCGATCAGTGGTTCGGGCCAGTCGAAACGATCCCGCTGATGCACCACCACACCAAGAGTCATGGTCATGGCAGCACCGCCTGCTCACAGGCCTGGGCCAGCACCTCCAGGGGGGCCAGCGCCGACCAGCCCGTCGGGCCCGCTCGCATCAACCGACGCAAAAAGGCCGCGGGTTTCTGCCCCCGGAGCCAGGGAGCCAGCCATGGATGGAGCACCACCCTCACCGAACAGGGCTCCGGGAGGAACCCGGCATGACGCTTGAAGCGATCCAGATCCGGCCGTGCTGGGATCGTCTGGCGGCCCACCACTACAGCATCGATGTTGCCCTCGGCGAAGAGCGCAGACAGCACCCCGTCGTAGAGAGTGTGGGTGGGATGGGCCCATGCGAGGGCCGGATCCCACTGCAGGGCAAAGCCATGGGCGGTGCGCCCGTGCTGCCAGAGCAGCAGGAAGGCCGCCAGGCGTTCCTGCACCCGGCAGCCCCAGACGGCCATCCGCGGATCGCCGGCGAGGGCGCGGCAGAGGCGGCTCCAGGGCTGCGGCCGGCACCAGCTGCGGTGGCAGGAGCGCCGAGCTGCGAGCGCTGCGCGATTCAGTGCCAGCCCCTCACTCTCCAGTTGCTGCCAGGAGAGGGGCCCGACCGCACAGAACCGCTGGCCGGCCCGCAGCTTCTGGCGGAACTGGCGCTGCTGGCGCCCAGGCCCATGCCCCTGCCGTCGGGCCACGTAGTTCACCAGGGGGTGCCCCGTGGCATCGGCTGAGGGGAAGAGAGCCACAAGCCGGCCGCTGCGCCGCAGCGCCGCCCGCACCTCTTCGGGGGAAGGCGCCACGGCCAGGGCTCCCGGCAGGCTCTGCAGCGAAAACCGACCGATCGGCTTCCAGCAGGCGCCTTCGCCCACGATCACCGTTTCCCCGCCGGCCTCGAGTGTGCGGCCCAGGGCCCGGGCAGCAAAGACGTCGGCGACGGAATCCGGCAAAGATCCAAGGAATGCTGGAGGTCAGTCTGCCGCCAGAGCGCAGCGGGGCCATGCTTCCACCTGCCGCTGCTGAGCTCTTCGCCTCGATGCGTCGCTCCAGGGCAAGCCCCCGGATGGCTCCTGCATCGCCCTGGCTGCAGGCCACGGGGATTTGCGGCCGTCCCCGCTGACTAGATTCAGCGCCACACGCCAATCGCACGGCCCGATGGTGCCTGCCCACCCCTCCGGCACTGCGGCGATCACAACCGCCTCGCCGTGGACCGCCGCCGACGGAGCCGCCCTCTACGGCCTCGACCGCTGGGGCGAGCCCTACTTCTCGGTGAGCGAGCGCGGCCATGTGATGGTGCAGCCCCGCGGCGAACGTGGCGGGGCGCTGGATCTGGTGGAGCTGGTGCAGGAGCTGCGGGGGCGCGATCTGAGCCTGCCGCTGCTGATCCGCTTCGACGACATCCTTGAAGACCGGCTCGAGCGGCTGCACGCCGCCTTCGGCCGCGCCATCGCCCAGTACGGCTACGCAGGCCGCTACCAGGGCGTGTTCCCGGTGAAATGCAACCAGCAGCGCCATGTGGTGGAGGAGCTGGTGGCCAGCGGCCGCCGCTGGCACTTCGGCCTTGAAGCCGGCAGCAAGGCGGAACTGCTGATCGCCCTGTCGCTGCTCGACGACCCCGAGGCGCTGCTGATCTGCAACGGCTACAAGGACCGCCGCTACATCGAGACGGCGATCCTGGCCCGGAGGCTGGGGCGCCGGCCGGTGGTGGTGATCGAGCAGGCCGACGAGGTGGAGCGGATCATCGCCGCCAGCCGCGATCTCGGGGCGGCGCCCTACATCGGCATCCGCGCCAAGCTCTCGGCCCGCAGCACGGGCCGCTGGGGCAGCTCGGTGGGGGAGCGGGCCAAGTTCGGCCTGGCGGTCCCCGAGCTGCTGGCCACCGTGGAGGCGCTGCGCGAAGCCGACCTGCTCGCCGACCTGCGCCTGCTGCACTTCCACATCGGCAGCCAGATCAACGACATCGCCGTGCTCAAAGACGCCCTGCAGGAGGCGGGCCAGATCTACGTGGAGCTCACCCGCCAGGGGGCGGCGATGGGCTTCCTCGATGTGGGCGGCGGCCTGGGAATCGACTACGACGGCAGCCGCACCGCCAGCGCCGCCTCCACCAACTACTCGCTGCAGAACTACGCCAACGACGTGGTCGCGACGGTGCGCGAGTGCTGCGAGCAGGGCGGTGTGCCGGTGCCCACCCTGGTGAGCGAGAGCGGCCGGGCGATCGCCAGCCATTTCTCGGTGCTGGTGTTCGACGTGCTCGGCGCCGGCCAGCCTCCCGCCGCCGTGCCACCGCCGGCCGGCGAAGAGCCGCTGATCGTGCGCAACCTGCGCGACACCATGGCGGCAGTGGAGCGCGCCGCCGCCTGTGACCCGGCCGATCCGGTGAGCTGTGAGCCGCTGCAGGAGGCCTGGAACGACGCGATCAAGTTCAAGGACGACGCATTGGCGGCATTCCGGCTCGGCTACCTCGGCCTGCCGGAGCGGGCCCTGGCCGAGCAGCTCTACTGGGGCTGCGTGCGCCGCATCGCCGAGCACCTGGCTGAGGTGCCCAGCGGCATGACCATTCCCGAGGAGCTGCGCGGTCTGCAGGCCGCCCTGGCCGGCACCTACTACGCCAACCTCTCGGTGTTCCGCTCCGCGCCCGACACCTGGGCGATCGACCAGCTGTTCCCGCTGCTGCCGATCCATCGCCTCGATGAGCGGCCCACCGGCCTGGGCACCTTCGCCGACCTCACCTGCGATTCCGACGGCAAGTTCGCCCGCTTCATCGACCGGGGCCAGGAGAAATCCCTGCTGGAGCTACACAACCTTCGACCCGGCGAGCCCTACTGGATCGGCCTGTTCCTGGCCGGCGCGTACCAGGAGGTGATGGGCAACCTGCACAACCTGTTCGGCAGCACCAACGCAGTACACATCCGCTTGGTGGATGGCGGCGGTTACCGCATCGACCATGTGGTGCGGGGCGACACCAACGCCGAGGTGCTGGAGGTGATGGAGCACGACCCCAAGCTGCTGCTGGAGCGGCTGCGCATCGCCAGCGAGGCGGCGATCGGCCGCGGTCATCTCAACATCGCCGACGCCCGCCGGCTGATGGCTCACTTAGAGACCAGCCTGAGCCAGAGCACCTACCTGCAGGGTTGAAGCTTCATGATAGCGATTAACTGGTTGCAGACAAAAAGCTCGACCAGGTACCGGTTCGCCAACTGCGGACCGGCCTGGTCGAGCTGGTGGAGAGGCTGAGCCTGAGGCGCTCAGCACGATCAGCGAATTGAATCACACAATGCTGATCTGGCTCAGCGAGCTGAAACCGGCGGCGAAGCTGTAGCCCGTGATCTCCACCACCGCGTCGGTGGTGGAGCTGTAGCCAGCGGTGGCGTTGTTGAAGGCGATGAAGGTGCGCAGGCCGGCGCCGCTGCCAAACGTGAAGGTGGCGGCACCATTGGCTATGAAGTTGGAGGCGCTCAGCAGGCCGGTCATGCCCGCGACCGTCAGGGCCGGGGCGGCCCCGAGATTTTTGAAACCGCCGATGGGTGGCGTGGTGGCGACGTCGAAGCGATCGCTGCCGACCGTGAAGCCGGTGATTTTCTCGAAGGAGGGCGCGGCAGCGGCGCCGCCCACGATGCCGTCGGTGAGGGTGGTGTAGACGAACGTGTCTGCGCCAGCCCCGCCGGTGAGGGCGTCAACGCCAAAACCACCGATCAGCCGATCATTGCCGCCACCGCCATCGATGTTGTTGTTAGCAGCACTGCCGGTGACCGTATCATCGCCATTGCCCATGTAGGCATTTTCGAAGTTGCTGAACAGCTCACCACCAAAGTTGGTGAGACCTGTGGCCATATTGAATGCATAGGCGCCGTTCCAAGCGCGGTGGTCGATCGTATCGATGCCTGCCCCACCATCCATGGTTTCGCTGCCGAGGCCGGAAGCCATGAAGTCGTTGCCGGCTTCACCGAAATACCTCCCACCATCGCCATCGGAGCGGATCTCATCATTGCCGTTACCGCCATAGATCGTGTCGACACCAGTACCGCCGGCGAGGATGTCGTTGCCATCTCCTCCATAGATCAGGTCGTTGCCGCCACCGCCATCGATGGTGTCATTTCCTGCGAGGCCATCAATAACATCTGCACCATTGGTGCCGAAGATCAAATCCGCAAAGGGAGTAGCCATGGTTCGTGTCTCCAGAGTGAGAAGAATGGAGATCGCTGGATCTCTTGTCTTCAGCAAAGCTCTGGCGACAAGGAGAGGGCGTGAGCCATCTCCCGCGCGCCTGTGAGATGGCTCACAGACCTGGGCGGTAGCGACTCCCCTCCCCCCAGGGCCTACTAGAAGTCTGTCCTGGTAGTCCTGGCTGGGCTGCTGCACTTACGGTGTCGTGCGCGGGAACCGCACCTGAACATTGGCTTCCGAGCCCGCCACCAACCCTGCTGCCGCAAGCGATCTGATCAGCTTCCTCAAGGCGCTGCCGGACTGCCAGATGCGCCGAGGTATCCGCTACCCCCAGTGGTGGATGCTGCTGGTGGCCATCCTCGCGATCCTGAGCGGCCAGGGCTCGCTCGTCGGCATGGAGCGTTCTGGGGATCGACTATGACGGCAGCCGCACCGCCAGCGCCGCCTCCACCAACTACTCGCTGCAGAACTACGCCAACGACGTGGTCGCCACGGTGCGCGAATGCTGCGAGCCCAACGGCGTGCCGGTGCCCACCCTGGTGAGCGAGAGCGGCCGGGCGATCGCCAGCCATTTCTCGGTGCTGGTGTTCGACGTGCTCGGCGCCGGCCAGCCTCCCGCCGCCGTGCCGCCACCTGCCGGCGAGGAGCCGCTGATCGTGCGCAACCTGCGCGACACCCTGGCGGCGGTGGAGCGCGCCGGCGCCTGCGATCCGGCCGATCCGGCGAGCTGCGAGCCGCTGCAGGAGGCCTGGAACGACGCGATCAAGTTCAAGGACGACGCATTGGCGGCATTCCGGCTCGGCTACCTCGGCCTGCCGGAGCGGGCGCTGGCCGAGCAGCTCTACTGGGCCTGCGTGCGCCGCATCGACGAGCGGCTGGCTGAGGTGCCCGACGGGCTGGCCATCCCCGAAGACCTGCGCGGCCTGCAGGCTGCCCTGGCGGCCATGTATTACGCCAACCTCTCAGTGTTCCGCTCCGCGCCCGACACCTAGGCGATCGACCAGCTGTTCCCGCTGCTGCCGATCCATCGCCTCGATGAGCGGCCCACCGGCCTGGGCACCTTCGCCGACCTCACCTGCGATTCCGATGGCAAGTTCGCCCGCTTCATCGACCGCGGCCGGGAGAAGCCCCTGCTGGAGCTACACAACCTTCGACCCAATGAGCCCTACTGGATCGGCCTGTTCCTGGCCGGCGCCTACCAGGAGGTGATGGGCAACCTGCACAACCTGTTCGGCAGCACCAACGCCGTGCACATCCGCCTGGTGGATGGCGGAGGCTACCGCATCGACCATGTGGTGCGCAGCGACACCAACGCCGAAGTGCTGGAGGTGATGGAGCACGACCCCAAATTGCTGCTGGAGCGGCTGCGCATCGCCAGCGAGACGGCGATTGGCCGCGGCCATCTCAACATCGCCGACGCCCGCCGGCTGATGGCTCACTTAGAGACCAGCCTGGGCCAGAGCACCTACCTACAGGGGTGAGCCGTCGCGGGCCGGCAGGATGCGTTAGACGAAATCAACGAAGTTTGCTGGGCTGATGCTGTAGTTGCGCAGGAAAATAATTGAATCAGCAAATTGCTGAAAACCAGCGTTGCCGTCATTCATGGCGATGTATGTACCTACCTGACCTGTCACAGTGAAGGCTGCCACGGAGTTGGGCATAAAGGTTTGCGCAGTCAGCAGACCCGCCACTACCGCTCGATTGGTTGAGGCAATGGAACCGAGCGAAGCAGTGAGAAGTTCAGACTCAACAGACAATGGCGCCAATATCCGATCGGTGTTATTGAAATCTGTAATTATATCAAATGACTCGCGGATTGACTCCGTGAGAGCATTGTAACCAAAGATGTTGGCGCCACCGCCACCGGTCAATGTGTCTTTGCCGCCCAGGCCAAAAATACGATTGTTGGCAGAGTTGCCAATAATCGTGTTGTTTAAACTGTTGCCAATGCCGTTGATCCTTTTGGAGCCAGTCAACGTGAGATTGATCTGGGGATCGGCCAGGGTGAAACTGGTGGCGGCATTCACATCTGCAGGAAGCACCGTGAAGGCATCAAAGAAGGTGTTGCTATCGCCGGTATTGCCGGCCAGATCAATCTGGCGAGCTTGTACCTGACCAGCTGTGTAAACCCCTGGCTGCACATTGAAGGAACTACCGCTGCCGGGGTTCCAGGTTGCGCCGCTGTCGGTGGAGTATTCCCACCCGGCTGATGCCTCAAGAAAGCTCAGGGTAATGACGGGGTTGGTGATGATGCGATCCATAGTGTTTTCACCGGTATCGCTTAGATCCAGTCCTGGTGCCCAAGGCACGGAGGTGTCGACCGTCAATCCCTCGAAGCTGGTGTTGGCTGCACTGGTGGCCGCACCGACGCTCTGGCGTACTTGCACCTGACCTGTCAGGTAGTCCCAGGAGGGCAGTTCGAAGGAACTGCCGCTGCCGGGGATCCAGCTATTGCCGCTATCGGTGGAGTATTCCCACGTGGCATTCGCAACAAGACCTGTCACGTTGATGGTGGGATTTTTTGTGATGCGATCCGTGGCGGAGGCACCGGTATCTTCTGCAAGGGCAAGGGAGGGAGGTGTGGGGGCCGGGGCACCTACCGTGAAAGCTGCGAAGCTGGTGTTGGCAGGGCTGGGATTGCCGGCCACATCAAACTGACGAACTCGTACCTGCCCCGTCTTGTAAGCGCCCGGTGCCACATTGAAGGAATTCCCTGTGCCGGTCAACCAGGTTCCTTGTTTGCCGGAACTGACGGAGTACTGCCACGTTGCACCCGACTCCAGGCCAGCGACGTTGATGGTGTCAGCGCCGACTGCCAACGACAGCGATGGGGTTGCGGGTGGACTGACATCCACCGTGAAAGCTGCGAAGCTGGTATTGGCGCTAGGATTGCCGGCCACATCAAACTGACGAACGCGCACCTGCCCCGCCTTGTAAGCGCCCGGTGCCACATTGAAGGAATTCCCTGTGCCGGTCACCCAGGTTCCTTTTTTGGTTTGAGCGTTGAAATCGGTGGTGTATTCCCACCTGGCACCCGGCTCAAGGCCAGTAACATTGATGGTGGGATTTTTCGTGATGCGATCCGAGTTGAACGTACCGGGGGCGGAGGCTGTATCCTCCTTGAGGGAAAGCGAGGGGGGAATGGGAGCGATTGTATCAACGACAGAGTTGATTGTCAGTGAATAGTTGATTTGTCCTGGCCCACCCGATCCCGGCCATAGCAATTGCTGAATAGCTTGCAACTCGAGGTAGTAGGTGCCGGGCCCGAGCAGCCGCAAGAACTTGTACGGCAGACCGTCAGAAACCGGAAAGGGATTGTCGTAATAGATCTGATTTGCAAATGCGATGGCATTATCCAAAGAGTCATAGATGGCTATTGAATATATACCTGTATTTACCGCTACCTCGAGATCAACAACACGAGGTGCACCGTCAATGGTGAATTTGTAATAGTCAAAAACATCGCTAGTGGCTCCTTCTTTGAGAGTAAAGCCGTCGGTAATTGCATTGTTCGAAGGATTGCTGCCAATATCTCTTGCCCCTGCTGGGGTGTCGTCACTTACTATGGGTGGCCCACTCAAATCAAGGCGAGATAGAGCATAGGTGATGAATGGCGCACCGACCGCCTTATCTGCATCGTTAAAATCATTAAGCAACTGCTGGGCGACATCCGCCAGCGGCGTCGGGATCAGATTAAGGTCGGGAGCAGCGTCAGTGCCGCTTAATGTAATTTTTGTAGCATTACCCGAAAAAGAAGGTATAAATCCATGGAAAAGGTCTAGACTCATATTCTGACCGAATATGGTTAATATTCGGCTAGAGAAACCTGGCTTGCCTGGAACAGTGATCGCGATAGAACTTGCTGGATTCGCTGAACTCGGGATGACACTCAATAGGGTCGCTTGAGACACCCCAGACCAATCAAGCGTATCAAGCTGCGCAGACCAAGCGGCCAAAAGATCGTCTGGAGTGTGAGTTACCATTGGCCTGGCTCAGCAAAGCATTTATACCACGGTAGCTCAACATCAAACCCCAGCACGAGCGGCAATCGCATTTCTTGCCAATCTTTCGCAATGCACCAATGCACCAATGTGCCATTGCACAATTGGCGTAAAGCAAGCCTAATCTTATTGCAATTTTTGCAATTCTACAGTGGTTTGCGCTTTTCATTCGCGGTGAAATATAACTTTCTTTCTTTTATAGCACTTAATATCGAAGCTATCGAAGCCCTTGGTTGCACGCAAATTCAGTGTCTCTCAGCTCAGCCCGGGCCGAATGCCGTTCATGCAGGTGGGCCAGCGCACCCACCGGCAGGCACTCA
>JBIIJS010000033.1:0-17667 GCA_044233605.1 Cyanobium sp.
CAGGGCCGTCAGCAGCGCCGCGCTGCCGAAGGTGAGCAGCGCTGCCGCGATGGGCGTCTGGTCGAGGGTCACAGCGGCGGAGCTGGCGGTTGGTAACCGTTGGCCGACACGTTACGGGCGCCGGCCATGATCAGGCGTGCTGCAGCTCACGTCCGGAGCTGTACAGGGGAAAGCGCGCGCAAAGGGCCGCCACGCGCTCGCGGCAGCGCTGCTCGATCGCCCCATCCTCGGGGTTGAGGAGGCGGTCGGCGATCACATCAGCCACCTCGCCGAAGGCCTCCTCGTCGAAGCCGCGGGTGGTCATGGCGGCGGTGCCCAGCCGCAGGCCGCTGGTTACGAACGGCGACTCGGGATCGAACGGCACCGTGTTCTTGTTGGCGGTGATGTTCACATCGCTCACCAGCAGGTCGGCCACCTTGCCGGTGATGCCGATGCTGCGCAGATCGAGCAGCACGATGTGGTTGTCGGTGCCGCCGCTCACCACGGCGATGCCGCGCTCCTGGATTCGGGCCGCCAGGGCCTGGGCGTTGGCCACCACCTGCCGGGCGTAGCTCCGGAAGCTGGGCTGCAGCGCCTCACCGAAGGCCACTGCCTTGGCGGCGATCACGTGCTCGAGCGGCCCGCCCTGGGTGCCGGGGAACACGGCCTTGTCGAACTGCCGGGCGAACTCGGCGTCGCGGCAGAGGATCAGGCCGCCTCGGGGGCCGCGCAGGGTCTTGTGGGTGGTGGTGGTCACCACGTCACACACGGGCACCGGGTTGGGATGCACGCCAGCGGCCACCAGGCCGGCGATGTGGGCCATGTCGGCCAGCAGGTAGGCGCCCACCTCATCGGCGATGGCACGGAAGGCCTGGAAATCGATCGTGCGCGGGTAGGCGGAGTAGCCGCAGATGATCAGTTTCGGCCGGTGCTGCAGGGCCAGTTCGCGGATCGTGGCGTAGTTGAGCTGCTGCGTTTCGGGGTCAACGCCGTAGTGCACGGCCTTGAACCACTTGCCGCTCACGTTCACCGGCGAGCCGTGGGTGAGGTGGCCGCCGTGGCTCAGATCCATGCCCAGGATCGTGTCGCCAGGCTGCAGCAGGGCCAGGAACACGGCGAAGTTGGCCTGGGCGCCGCTGTGGGGCTGCACGTTGGCCCAGGCGGCACCGAACAGCTCCTTCGCCCGCTCGATCGCCAGCTCCTCAATGGCATCCACGTGCTCGCAGCCGCCGTAGTAGCGCCTGTGGGGCAGGCCTTCGGCGTACTTGTTGGTGAGTACAGAGCCCTGGGCCTCCATCACGGCCCGGGAGGCGAAGTTCTCCGAGGCGATCAGCTCCAGGTGGCTCTGCTGGCGCTCCAGCTCCTGAGCGATCAGGGCGGCGATGCTCGGATCCCCGCTGGCCAGGGGGCTGTTGTGGGAATCCGCCATGGGGGCTCAGTGATTCTGGGGGGGGCCACATCGATCGTAGGCAACGGCCCCGGCCGCTTACGTGCGCCTGCAGGCAGATCAAAAAAAAGCCACCCCAGGGGGGTGGCGGTGGGGGTGGCTGGAACGCGCCTGGAGAGATTCGAACTCCCGACCCTCTGATCCGTAGTCAGATGCTCTAATCCGCTGAGCTACAAGCGCCTGATCCATGCGGCTGGACGCCACCTCTGTCATTCTCACCGCACGGGGTGCCGATCCGTCAACCTGGCGAGGTTCTTACCCCATCCGCATCCCTGTCCGCCACCTATGCCGATCCGCTGGTACGGCCCCGCCGATCCCGCCGACCCCACCTATCGGCACTTCGAGCGCATCGTCAACCTCACCCTGCATGCCGCCCTGTTTGCAGCGGTGAACAGCGGACTGTGGGTAGTGGAGGGGCTGCGCCATCCCTGGCCCCACCTGGAGTGGCTCAGCCTGGGATGGGGCCTCGGCCTGCTGATCCATGCCACCGTGGTGGTGCTGATGCGCCCCAGCCCCACGCCATGACGCTCGCCGCCCGCGACATCGAGGATCTCACCGGCGCGATCGCCGACCGCCTCTACATCCAGATCGCCAGCTGGCATCTCTACCTGGGCGACGCCGGCCTGGCCCAAACCCTGGCGATCGAGGCGGCCGGCCGCCTGGAGCAAGGGCCGGGGGTCGCCGCCCGTCAGGCGCTGGAGGCGGTGCAGGTGACGGTGGGCGGGGGTGCCACTCGGCTGCCGCTGGCGCGGCTGCTGCCCGCCGGCCAGCTGCGCGACCTCGAGGAGCTGCTCGCGCCCTACGCCTGAAACCCAGGGCTGTGTTCTGCGCTGAGACTGCCGCCGGGCGCTGCGCTTAAGGTGACGCCCCACGCTGCCGGGCCGTGCTGCTGATCGAGGTCACCAATGCCCGCGAGGTGGTGCGGCAGCGGATCGGCAAACTCGGCGGCCGCCTGATCGGAAAAGTGGTCGACGCCGAGGCCCAGGTGGAGAAGGCGCTGATCCAGGAGCTGGAGACCGCCTTCCGCGAGTTCGGCATCGAGGCGCGCATCCACTCGGTGGATGG
Organism: Cyanobium sp.; assembly: GCA_044233605.1. Lineage (GTDB taxonomy): Bacteria > Cyanobacteriota > Cyanobacteriia > PCC-6307 > Cyanobiaceae > Cyanobium. The sequence continues at coordinate 2,492 of JBIIJS010000033.1, forward strand.
TCTGCAGTTGCTGGGCCGCTCCCACCTCGAGATCCCGCTGCAGGTGCGTGAGCAGCGCGAGGTGCGGCTGCCCTGACGCCCTGATGCCTGCTCAGCCTGGCCCGTTCAGCCCCGGCCCGGCAGCCCCGGCAGGCGCCGCCTCAGCGTGCCCAGCAGTTCCAGCGCCTCGGGCACGCCGGCCAGCGAGGCGATCAGGCCGTAGAGGGCGAAGGCCATGCCGGTGCCCAGGGAGGTCTGCAGCAGGCGGCCCCAGAGGCCGGCCGGCCAGCCCACGAAATGGGCCAGCGCCCAGGCGGCCACCCCACCGGCGGTGGCGGCGAGGGTGAGCAGGCCGGTGTCGCGGCTCCAGGCCCGCAGGGGCAGGCCGCCGAGACAGCTGCCCAGGGCCAGCAGCAGACCCACACAAGTGATCAGGTTCACTCCCACCGTGGCCAGCACCAGCCCGGGGGCGCCGAAGTTGAGCGCCGGCAGCTGCAGGCCCCAGGGGGTGGGGCCGCCCACAAACAGCCAGCAGAAGATCGCGTTGAGGCCGATGCCCGCCAGCGACCAGCGGAACGGCGTGACCCCGTCGCCGAGGGCGTAGAACACCCTCACCAGCACGTCGCGGGCCAGGTAGGCCGGCATGCCCAGGCCGTAGGCCATCAGCAGGTGGCCCACCAGGGTGGCGGCGGAGTCGTCGAAGGCGCCGCGTTCGTAGATCAGGGCCACGATCGGCACCGCCAGGGCGATCATCACCGCCCCGAGCGGCAGCATGCTGGCGTTGGAGAGCATCAGGCCCTGCCGGATGCGGCCGATCAGCTCCGGCCGGTCGGCGGGGGCGGTGAGCCGGGCGTACACCGGCAGCAGGGGCACCAGCAGGGCGTTGGAGAGGAGGCCCAGGGGTGTCTGCACCAGCAGGTTTGCGTAGCCCAGGCCGGCCGCCGCGGCCGGCAGGCCGGAGGCAAAGAACAGCGATACGAACACGTTGATCTGCAGCATCCCCGAGGAGAGAGTTGCTGGCCCCATCACCTTCAGTACCTCACGCACGCCCTCGTCTTTCCAGTCCCACACGAGCTGCAGCTTGTTGAGCCCCTCCTTCGCCAGGGCGGGCAGCTGGATCAGCCACTGCAACACAGCTCCCACCGTGGTGCTGGCCGCCAGCACCACGCCGCCCAGCACCATGAATTTCGGATCGAGGATGCCGGCGCCGAGGTGCCACCAGAGCAGGCCGATGCCGGCGATCACCGCCACGCTGGAGAGCAGCGGGCTCACCGACGGCAGCCAGAACACATCGGCGGCGTTGAGCGCTCCGAAGCCCAGGCCGATCAGGCCGGCGAACAGAGCCATCGGCGCCATCCAGCGAAGCTGTTGCACGGCGATCAGGTGTCGCTCCGGATCGAGCTGCGGGCCCACCAGGGTGATCAGCGGATCGGCCGCCACGATCAGCACCACGGTGACAGCGATCAGGCCGGCGCCCACGATCGTGTTGATCGCCGCCAGCACATGCGCCCCCTCCTCGCGGGGCCGCCGCGCCAGCACGCTCACCATGGCGCTGTGGAACGGCCCATTGATGCCGCCCAGCAGGATCAGCAGGAAGCCGGGCAGCACATAGGCGTAGTTGTAGGCGTCGTAAGCGGCGCCGACTCCGAAGGCCGCGGCGATCACCTGCTGCCGCACCAGACCCGCCACCTTGGAGAGCGCGGTGGCCACCGCCACGATCAGGGCGATGCGACGCAGCGATTTCGCCATGCGGGCAGGGCCGGGGCCCCCGACAGAACGCACGGCAGTATGGCCGCCGACTCCGCCGGCGCCAGCGATGCCCACCAGCTCCCCTGCGCCGCAGGAGCGCACCGTGCTCGATCCCGGACCGCTGCTGGAGGGGGTGCTGCTGCGCCGCTACAAGCGCTTTCTCGCCGATGTGCGCCTCGACGACGGCCGCGAGGTGACGGCCCACTGCCCCAACACCGGCCCGATGACGGGCGTGCTCTGTCCCGGCCAGCGGGTGCGGCTGCGCCACGACCCCTCGCCCAGCCGCAAGCTCGCCTTCACCTGGGAGCAGGCGGAGGCGCCCGGCGCCCACGGCGCGCCGGTGTGGGTGGGGGTGAACACCGCCCTGCCCAACCGCCTGGTACGGGCCACGATCGAGGCTGGCTGCCTGGAGCCCTGGCTGGGGCCGGTGGGGGCGATCCGGGCCGAGGTGCCCTATGGCGTGAAGCGCCGCAGCCGCATCGACCTGCTGCTCAACCCGGCGGAGGGGGCGGCCGATCCACGGCTGATTTACGTGGAGGTGAAGAACACCACCTGGAGCGACGGCGACCTGGCCCTGTTCCCCGACACGGTGACCGAGCGTGGCCAGAAGCACCTTGAGGAGCTCGAGGCCCTGCTGCCGGAGGCGCGGGCGGTGCTGCTGCCCTGTCTGAGCCGGGGGGATGTGGCGCGCTTCGCGCCCGGCGACCGTGCCGATCCCCGTTATGGCGAGCTGTTCCGGCGGGCGCGCGAGGCCGGGGTGGAGGTTCTGCCCTGCCGCTATGCCTACAGCGCCGGGGCGGTGCGCTGGCTCGGCCTGGCCGAGGTGCTCAACCGCCAGCCCTGAGTCACGGGCCCGATCGCCATCCGGGGGTTCGCTGCCCATAGAGTCGAGCCCGATTGCCGTGGCCGAAGTGGATACCCGTGCCTTCAAGCGCAACCTGCACCATTCGGATCGCTACAACCGCCGCGGCTTCGGCCTGGGCGAAGAGGTGGCCGGCAGCCTGCAGACGGCCTACCAGAGCGATCTGATCGGGCGGCTGCGCACCGACGGCCATGAGCTGCGCGAGGGCCGGCTCACGGTGCGACTGGCGGAGGCCTTCGGGTTTTGCTGGGGCGTGGAGCGGGCCGTGGCGATGGCCTACGAAACGCGCCGCCACTACCCGAGTGAGCAGATCTGGATCACCAATGAAATCATCCACAACCCGTCGGTGAACGACCACCTGCGAGAGATGGATGTGGCTTTCATCCCTGTGGATGCCGGCGTGAAGGACTTCTCGGAGGTGGCCGGCGGCGATGTGGTGATCCTGCCGGCTTTCGGCGCCACCGTGCAGGAGATGCAGCTGCTCAGCGAACGGGGCTGCCACATCGTTGACACCACCTGCCCGTGGGTCTCGAAGGTGTGGAACACCGTGGAAAAGCACAAGAAGCATGCCTTCACTTCGATCATTCACGGCAAGGTGAAGCACGAGGAAACGCTCGCCACCAGCAGCTTCGCCGGCACCTACCTGGTGGTGCTCGATCTGGCCGAAGCCCAGATGGTGTGCGACTACATCCTCGGCTGCGGCGACCGCGACAGCTTCATGGCCCGCTTCGCACGGGCCTGCTCGCCCGGCTTCGATCCCGACCGCGACCTGGTTCGGGTGGGGGTGGCCAACCAGACCACCATGCTCAAGAACGAAACCGAGGAGATCGGCCGGCTGTTCGAGCGCACGATGCTGGAGCGCTATGGCCCCGTGGAGCTCGGCCAGCATTTTTTGGCTTTCAACACCATCTGCGATGCCACCCAGGAGCGGCAGGACGCGATGTTCGCCCTGGTGGATGAGCCGCTCGATCTGATGGTGGTGATCGGCGGCTACAACTCCTCCAATACCACTCACCTGCAGGAGATCGCCGTCAGTCGCGGTATTCCCTCCTTCCACATCGATACGCCTGAGCGGATCGGACCGGGCAACCGCATCCAGCACAAACCGCTCGGCGGCGATCTGGAGACGGTGCAGCCGTTCCTGCCCGAGGGGCCGATCACGGTGGGCATCACCTCCGGCGCCTCCACGCCCGACCGGGTGGTGGAGGACGTGATCCGCCGCCTGATCGAGCTCACCGCCGCCTGATCCGGCGGCCGCATCTGGCTTTAGATTTGCTCAAGAAGGCCAGGCTGTGTAGGAGGCCCAGCCTCCCGAGGAGTTTCATCTCTTGTCCCTTCTGGTTGTTCCCGTTCTGATCGACACCCCGCCCAGCACCTCCGTCAGCCCGCCGCCGGTTCCCGCCGCATCGTTACGCGGGGAGCAGGATCCACGTGTGCGGCGCTACGTGAGCAGCTTCGCTGACCTGATGGAGATGCGCGCCCCCGCGCCGGTTGTGGCGGCCTATCTGGATTGCCACGAGGGCTGGTTTCAGCGCTGCGCCGCGCCGATGACGGTGATGCCCCTGGGCAGCGACGGCTACGTGCTGACCCTGGGCCGCTTCGGCAACTTCGGCTTCGAGGTGGAGCCCACGATCGGCCTTGAGCTGCTGCCCCAGGCCGAGGGGGTGTACCGCATCCTCACGGCGCCCGTGCCGGAGCCCGATGCTGCCCTGGCCGGCCTCTACGACGTGGAGTTCAACGCCTCACTGCGCCTCGATGAAGCCGATGCCGCGGCGGCTGAGCTCTCCCATGAGGAGGTCGACGACCTGATGGCCCACACCCTGGTGCGCTGGGATCTCGACCTGCAGGTTTGGATCCGGCTGCCGGCGATGCTCGGCCTGCTGCCGGAGGGTCTGGTGCAGACCAGCGGCGATCGGCTGCTGCGACAGATCGTGCGCCAGGTTTCCCGCAGGCTCACCTGGAAGGTGCAGGAGGATTTCCACGCCAGTCACGGCATCCCCTGCCCGCCCAGGCGCCGCGCCCGCTTCTAGGCAACGGTCGCCTCAGGCCGGCTGCAGCAGCTTGTTGACGATCTGCATGCCGGTGACGGCCTGCCAGAGGAACAGGGTGACCAGGGTCATGTTGAGGCCCACGTGGGCCTTGCGGGCCAGCTCGTTGCCCGCCTGCATCAGCGGCGCCAGGGCGGCGGCGATGGCGATCAGGCTCACCATGCCGAGCGCCACCAGCAGGTGCGGCCCCACAAACAGCTTGCCGTTGTTCACGTAGGTGACCGCCATGCCGCCCACGGTGCCGAGCACCATCAGCGCCAGCAGCAGGCTGCCGAACAGGAAATGGCGCTTGCCGAACTGCCCCTTGATCAGTTCCTTGCGCTGCTCAGGGGTGCCGGTGCGGGTTTTCTTGGCCTTGATGCCCAGCACCATCGCGTAGAGCGACAGGCCCAGCAGCACCCACATCAGCAGCGGATGCAGGAAGCTCACCACGAGAGGCAGCTCGGTGGGAATCGCGAGGGCCATGGCAGATCGGCGGACGGGGCATGGACAGACCCACGAAGCTACGACCTCTGCGGGCCTCAGTGCAGGAAGTGGCGGCGGCCCGTCACCACCATCGCCAGGCCCAGCTCGTCGCAGGCGCGGATCGAATCGCCGTCGCGCAGGCTGCCGCCGGGGTGGATCACGGCGGTGACGCCGTGGGATGCGGCCAGGCGCACGGTGTCGTCGAAGGGGAAGAAGCCGTCGCTGGCCAGCACGGCGCCACGGGCCGCCTCGTCGGCGGCCGCCAGGGCCAGCTGGGCCGCCCCCACCCGGTTGGTCTGGCCGGCGCCGATGCCGAGGCTGCGGCTGTTCTTCGCCACCACGATCGCGTTGGAGCGCACGTGGCGCACCAGCCGCCAGGCGAAGACCAGATCGGCCAGCTCCCGGTCGCTGGGCTGCCGCTGGCTGGCCACGGTCCAGGCGGCGGGCTCGGCCGGCCGGTCGTCGCACTCCTGGGCCAGCACACCGCCCAGCACACTGCGCAGCTGGCGCCGTTCGGCCCGGCCGATGGCGGCCGGATCGAGCTCCAGCAGGCGCAGGTTGGCCTTGGCCGCCAGTTGCTGCCTCGCCTCCGGCTCGAAGCCGGGCGCCACCACGCACTCGAGGAACAGGCTGGTCAGCAGCCCGGCGCTGGCGCCATCCACCGGTCCGTTGAGGGCGACGATGCCGCCGAAGGCCGAGACCCGGTCGGCGTCGAGGGCGCGGCCGAGCGCCTCGCTCACGCTGGGGCCGCTGGCGACGCCGCAGGGGTTGGTGTGCTTGATCACCACTGCGGCCGGCTCGGCGCCGTGGCCGTAGCCGAATTCGCGCACCGTGGCCAGGGCAGCCTCGAGGTCGAGCAGGTTGTTGTAGCTGAGCTCCTTGCCCTGCAGCTGCAGCGCCGCGCCCCAGCCGGCGTCGCTGCGGCTGTACCAGGTGGCCGCCTGGTGGGGGTTTTCGCCATAGCGCAGGCTCTGGCGCGCCGGCAGGCTCAGGCTCAGCGGCGCGTCGCTCCCGCCAGCCTCGCCGGCCTCGTCGTCGAGCCGTGCGGTGAGCCAGGCGGCGATCGCCGCGTCGTAATCGGCGGTGTGGCGGAAGGCCGCCAGGGCGAGGCGGCGGCGCAGACCGGCGTCGATGCCGCCGGCGTCGAGCGCAGCCAGCACGGCGTCGTACTGGGCCGGTTCGGTGAGCACCGCCACGTCGGCGTGGTTCTTGGCGGCGGCGCGCACCATCGCCGGGCCGCCGATGTCGATGTTCTCGATCGCCTCCTCCCAGCTCACCTGCGGATCGGCGACGGTGCGGCGGAACGGATAGAGGTTCACCACCACGATGTCGATCGCCTCGATCGCCTGGGCTTCCAGGTCGGCGAGGTGGGCCGGATCGTCGCGGCGGGCCAGGATGCCGCCGTGGATGCGGGGGTGCAGGGTCTTGACCCGGCCGCCGAGGATCTCAGGGGCACCGGTGTGCTCTGCCACCTTCGTGACGTTCAGGCCGGCGGCGGCCAGCGCGGCGGCGGTGCCGCCGCTGGAGAGCAGCTTGTAGCCGTGCCGCAGCAGGCCCTCGGCCAGGGGCACCAGCCCCTGCTTGTCGGAGACGCTGAGGAGGGCCGTGGGGGCCATGGCGGCGGAACGGGTGAGGGAGGGGCCAACCTAAGCAGCAGCAGCCCATCCGCCATGAGCCCGTCGATCAGCCAGCCCGATGTTCTCTGCCTCGGCCCGGAGCGGGGACCGAGGAGGCTGGTGCTGCTGCACGGCTGGGGGGCCGATGCCGACGACCTGCTCGATCTCGGTGAGGAGCTGGTGGGGCCGGCGGTGAGCCTGGTGGCCCTGCGGGCGCCCCAGCCCCACCCGGCCGGCGTGGGCCGCCAGTGGTATCCGCTCAGCCCGGCGCCCGACTGGACGCAGTTGCCCGCCGCCCGGCTCGACCTGCGCCGCCGCATTGAGGCGCTGGCTGCCACGGTGCCGCTGGCTGCCACGGCGCTGCTGGGCTTCTCCCAGGGGGCGGCGATGGCGCTTGATGCTGCCAGCGATCTGCCGCTGGCGGCGCTGATCGCCTGCAGCGGCTATCCCCATCCCCAGTGGCAGCCGCAGCCGCTGCCGCCGGTGCTGCTCACCCATGGCGAGCAGGATCATGTGGTGCCGGCGGCGGCCAGTGAGGAACTGGAGCGGCAATTGCGGCAGGCGGGGGGATCGGTGCGGCGCCTGGGCTTCGCCGGCGGCCACGGCATCGATCCTGCCCTGTTCCCGGCCATGCGGGAGTTTCTCGAGAGCGCCTGGGGGGCAGCCGGCTGATCGCCCCCCGGGACCGGCGGTTCAGACGAAGGCGTACTCGTATTCCTCCATCTCCTCCCAGTCGTCGGCAGCGAGGGCCTCGAGGCCCTCGAACAGCACCTCTTCGCCGATGCGGTCGACGATGGTGCGCAGCGAGGGGAACAGGAAGTGGTTCTCTTCGGCGTACTGGGCGCTGAACAGCCCCTTCTCACCCCAGAAGAAGCGGTCGGTGGTGTGCTCGTTGCGTCGCACGTTGAGGATCGCCGGCGGCACCAGCTCCGATTCGGCGATGTAGCGGCGGGCGGCCGTGACCGGCTTGTGGGAGCCGGTTTCGAGGTTGAAGGTGGGCACGTGGGCGAGCACACGTTGGCCGGCGAGACGACGGCGGCTGATCCGCTTGCGCTTCTTGGACATGGGACGGCCTCTGGTGGGGAGGCTGGAGAGGGACAGAGATGGAGGGGGGGGGAGAAAACAAAACCCGGCGCCGCTCCGGCCGTGGCACGAAGCGACGGCTCGGACCGGCGGGCACGGCTGAGACGCTTTCCGTCTCTGCTGTAGCCTCGGCTGCGGGGCAAGCGCAACCATGGGTGTCACCACTGTGACCTGCCACCCGGAGCCGAGCAGCGAGGTAGTGGTTAATACTCGAAGCCTAAGTCCTTTTTTTCGACATTCCGCCCGCCGGGCCAAAAAGTTTTGTGAATGCCGCAATTGCTGGCGGCAGCACCTCTGATGCCTGTCTCCGAGCGGTTTCTGAGCCTGCTGCAGCACCAGCTCGCCCAGTTCGCCGACTGCGAGGCGGTGCGATCGCTGGTGGTGTATGTGACCCATCAGGGGCCAGATGGCCAGCCGAGCCTGGTGCCGGTGGGCCACTGGCCGCTCGACGGCCGCTCCCTGCCCTCGGTGGATGCGGCCAGCCGGCTGCGGGTGCCGTCGGAGGAACGTCGCTGGCTGCCGCTGCGCCACCAGCAGGTGCTGCTCGGCGCCCTGCAGGTGGAGGCGGCCGTGGCGCCCTGGCCCGAGCCGCTGGGCCAGCGGCTGCAGGCGGTGGCGCTCAGCCTCACCGAGGCGCTGGCGCTCGATCTGGAGCTGCGGCGGCTGGAGACGCGGCTGGCGTTTCAGGACGAGCAGCTCAAGCTGCTGGTGCACCAGCTGCGCAATCCGCTCACCGCCCTGCGTACCTTCGGTCAGCTGCTGCTGCGCCGGCTTGAGCCAGGCAGCGACAACCGCTCGCTTGTGGAGGGGCTGCTGGCGGAGGAGCGCCAGCTCAATCGTTATGTGGATGCGATCAGTGATCTGGCCCGCCCCGACGCCCGGATCGCCGCCGCCCCCGGGCTCCAGCCACTGCTGCTGCCGCCCCTGTTCAGCGGCCCGGCGGGCCAGCCCCTGGCGGAGCTGCTCGAGCCGCTGCTGCAGCGGGCTGCCGCCACCGCAAGCCTGCAGGGCCGCCCCTGGCAGGGTCCGGCGGCGCTGCCCGCCTGGCGCGGTGACAGCGGCCCGGTGGCCGAGATCCTGGCCAATCTGCTGGAGAACGCCTTCCGCTACAGCCCTGGCGGCGCCGCCGTGGGGCTGCACGCCCGCGAAGGGGCAGACGGACTGGAGCTCACGGTGTGGGATGGCGGCGCGCCGATCGAGGCAGGCGAGCGCTCTTTGATCTTCGAGCGGGGGGTGCGGGGCCGCAGCGGCCAGGCGCGGCCGGGTACCGGCCTGGGCCTGGCCCTGGCCCGGGAGCTGGCCGGCAGTCTGGGGGGCAGGCTGGAGCTGGTGGTGCCACCGGCTGCTGTTGCCGCGGGCCTGCCGGCGGAGGGCAACGCCTTTCGGCTCAGCCTGCCACCGCCGCAGTCTGCACCGCCATCGCCAGCCCCGTGAGCAGCAGGGCGAGGCTTTCGCTCCATTCCACGCAGGCGCCGTAGCTGTCGCCGCTGTGGCCGCCGAGCCGGCGGCCGAGCCACAGGGGCACCAGCAGAGCCGGCAGGGCGCCGAGCAGCAGGGCCACCAGCATCGGCGCAGGTACCCAGCCGATGTTCAGGGCCAACAGCAGGGTCAGCAGCGCCAGGGTGGGCCGCAGCTCGCGGCGCAGGCCGCTCCAGTGGCGGCGGTGGAAGGCCGCCGTTCCGGCGGGGCGCAGGTAGGGAAAGCGGGCCATCGCCACCAGCGGTGCAATCCGGCCCCACACGGCGGCCCAGATCAAGGCCAGCGGTGCCCAGATGCCCAGGCAGGCCAGGGCGGCGGCGCGCAGCAGCAGCAGCACGGCCAGGGCCTGGGCTCCGCTGGCGCCCACACGGCTGTCGTCCATCGCCTCAAGCAGGCGATCGCCGGCGGCCAGGCCATCGGCGGTATCCATGGCGCCATCCATGTGCAGGCCGCCGCTGAGCACCAGCGCCAGTGCCAGGGTGAGCGCCACCTGGGCCAGGAGGGGCACGCGACCCTCCAGCGCAGCCCACAGCATCGCCTGCAGCGTCCCGAGCACGGTGCCGATCCAGGGGGCGAAGCGGGCGATGCGCTGGAAGCGCGGCGCCACGGCGGGCCAGGCCGGCAGCACCGAATAGAAGATCCAGGCGCCGGCCAGATCCCGCAGCCACAGGGGAGAGGTCGGACGGCGCATCAGCGGGAGGGGGCGGAGGGGCCGCGTAGCGTCACGACAGCGACGGCGCGCGGCGATCGGCACCAACTCTGCCTTCCGGGTTCTGGCCCGCTGTCCCCACACCCGGGCACGGGTGGGCGTCTACGAGACGCCGCATGGGCCGGTACCCACGCCGCGGTTCATGCCGGTGGGCACCGCCGCCACGGTGAAGGGCGTCACCACGCCGCAGCTGGCCGACACCGGCGCCTCGATGGTGCTGGCCAACACCTTCCATCTGCACCTGCAGCCGGGCGAGGAGATCGTGGTCGAGGCGGGCGGGCTGCACCGCTTCATGGGCTGGCAGGGGCCGCTGCTCACCGATTCCGGCGGTTTCCAGGTGTTCAGCCTGTCCGATATCAACCGCATCGACGACGACGGCGTGCGCTTCCGCTCGCCTCGCGACGGCCGGGCGATCACGCTGACGCCGGAGAGTTCGATGGCGATTCAGATGGCCCTCGGCGCCGATGTGGCGATGGCCTTCGATCAGTGCCCGCCCTACCCGGCCAGCGAGGCCCAGGTGGCTGAAGCATGCCGCCGCACCCACACCTGGCTGGAGCGCTGCGCGAATGCTCACCAGCGGCCGGATCAGGCCCTGTTCGGCATTGTGCAGGGGGGCTGTTATCCCCGGTTGCGCCAGGAATCGGCCCGGCTGGTGGCGGCCATGGACCTGCCCGGCATCGCCGTGGGAGGTGTGAGCGTGGGCGAGCCGGTGGAGGAGATGCACCGCATCGTGCGGCTGCTGGCGCCGCTGCTGCCGGAGGATCGGCCGCGCTACCTGATGGGGGTGGGCAGCTTCCGCGAGATGGCGGTGGCAGTGGCCAACGGCTTTGATCTATTTGATTGTGTGCTGCCCACCCGCCTGGGCCGCCACGGCACGGCGCTGGTGGGTGGCGAGCGATGGAACCTTCGCAACGCCCGCTTCCGCCACGACCACACGCCGCTGGATGCGACCTGCCCCTGCCTGGCCTGCACGATGCACAGCCGCGCCTACCTGCATCACCTGGTGCGCTCCGAGGAGCTGCTGGGCCGCACGCTGCTGAGCCTGCACAACCTCACCAGCCTGCTGCGCTTCAGCCAGGCGATGGCCCTGGCGATCGGCGAGGGTTGTTTTGCAGAGGATTTCGCTCCCTGGCAGCCGGCTTCTCCGGCGCACCACACGTGGTAGCTTCCCGTTTCTGCAAGGTCTGCCCCCGTCATGGCTCTCTCGCTGCTGGCCGGAACCCTCTCTCACGCTTCCGCCTCGCACGCCGTGCTGGCCAAGCTGCCCGAGGCTTACCAGGCCTTCGGACCCCTGGTTGACATCCTGCCGATCATCCCGCTCTTCTTCCTGCTGCTGGCCTTCGTGTGGCAGGCGTCGGTAGGCTTCCGCTGAGCGACGCCCAGCGTTTCGCTGATTCATCGATTCCGAAACACCGCCCAGGCGAATTCCGGCAGGGCCAGCATGCGGCGCCAGCGCTGCGGCTCCTGCAGCAGCCGGTAGAGCCATTCGATCCGCAGGGCGCCCATCCACCGCGGCGCCCGCTGCTTCACGCCAGCCCATACATCGAAGCTGCCCCCCACGCCCATCCACAGGCCCGTGCGCGGCCGTGGCAGGCCGTGAATCCACGTTTCCTGTCGGGGCACGCCCAGGGCCACCAGCACAAGGTCGGGCTGCAGCTCCAGCAGCTGGTGCTCGATCCCCGGCCAGTTGTCTGCGCTTTGGTAGCCGTGGCAGGCCAGCACAAGGTGCAGGCCCGGGATCTCGGCCGGCAGCAACTGCCGCAGGCGTTGCATCGTCTCCGGTGAGGCACCCACCAGAGCCACCCGCCACCCCCGCGCCGCGCCGTGCTCCAGCAGCCGCCGGGCCAGCTCGATGCCCGGGCTGCGCGGCACCCGGATGCCCTGGCGCCCCAGGGCCCAGACCACGCCTGCGCCGTCGGGGATCACCAGCTCGGCTGCTTCGATCACCGCGCCCAGATCCGGATCGGCCAGAGACGCCATCGTCATCTCGGCGTTGAGCGTCACGATCTGGCCGCCACCGGCCTCGTGCAGCACCAGCGCCGCCTCGAACGCATCGTGGCAACCATGCACCGGCACCCCTAGCACCCGGGTGCGGAGCGGTTCGGTGGCGGTGGCTGCCATGGCATGTGCGGCTTCAGGAGAGAATCTATGGTTCCGCCGCCGCGCGCCTCGATGGCCTTCAGCTCCGCCTCCAGCCGCGCCGTTGCGACTCCCTCCGCAGAGGGGGCGCCTGTGGTGGGCCCGCCCGCCGAGGGTCCGCCGGTGGCCGACGCCCGCGCCCTGGAGCTGCTGGCCGAGCTCGATGCGCGCATCGAGGAGGTGGTGCTCGCCCGCCAGCATCCGATCACCGGCCTGTTGCCCGCCAGCACCGCCCACACCGTGCACGGCAACTACGGCGACGCCTGGGTGCGCGACTGCGTCTACTCGATCCAGTGCGTCTGGGGTCTGGCCCTGGCCCATCGTCGCCACAGCGGCGCCAGCCGCCGCTCCTTCGAGCTCGAGCAGCGGGTTCTGCTGCTGATGCGCGGCCTGCTGGCCGCCATGATGCGCCAGGCCGACAAGGTGGAGAGCTTCAAGCACAGCCTCGATCCGCTCGATGCGATCCACGCCAAGTTCGACACCGGCACGGGTGAACCGGTGGTGGCCGACGACGGCTGGGGGCACCTGCAGCTCGACGCCACCTCCCTCTTCCTGTTGCAGATCGCCCAGCTCAGCCGCGCCGGTCTGGTGGTGGTGCGCAGCAGCCACGAGCGCGACTTTCTGCAGAACCTTGTGTATTACGTGGCCCGCGCTTACCGCGTGGCCGATTACGGCATCTGGGAGCGGGGCGACAAGGGCAACCACGGCCTGCCGGAGCGCAACGCCAGCTCGATCGGCCTGGTGAAGGCGGCCCTCGAGGCGCTTGATGGGGTCGACCTTTACGGGCCCCATGGCGACGGCAGCTGCTGCCTGGTGATCCCCCACGACGCGATCGTGCGTCTGCGCCGTGCCCTGGTGGGCCTGTTGCCGCGCGAATCGGCCAGCAAGGAGGTCGACAGCGCCTGCCTGGCGGTGATCGGCTACCCCGCCTGGGCTGTGGATGATCCAGCCCTGGTGGAGCGCACCCGCGCCAGGATCCGCGCCGAGCTGGGTGGCGCCTACGGCTACAAGCGCTTCCGCCGCGACGGCCACCAGACCGTGGTGGAAGACGTCACCCGCCTGCACTACGAGCGCGAGGAGCTGGCCGAGTTCGAGCACATCGAGTGCGAATGGCCCCTGTTCCACGCCTACGAACTGATCACCGCCTGCTGCGAGGGGCGCTGGGCCGAGGCGCGGCGTTGGCGCCGCCGGCTCGAGCAGCTCAGCGTGGAGGTGGAGGGCACGGCGCTGCTGCCCGAGCTCTATCTCGTGCCGGAATCCGCCATCGAGGCGGAGCGCCGCAGCCCCGGCAGCCAGCCTCGGGTGCCCAACGAAAATGTGCCCCTGCTCTGGACCCAGAGCCTCACCTGGCTGGCTGACCTGCTGCTGCACGGTCTCATCACGGCCGACGACCTCGACCCCTGCCAGCGCCGTCACGGCGCCCCGCTCGGCGCTGCCGAGGTGCTGGTGAGCCTGGTGCCCGGCGATGCCGCCGTTGCCGACGCCCTGCGCCAGGCCGGCGTGCCGCTCGATGCCCCCCAGGGGCCCGACTGCCCGGGCGCGGTGCGTGTGGCCAGCTCGCGGGAGCTGGCCCAGCACATGGTCAGCCTCGGCGCCAACGAGAGGCTCGGTCTTTCCGGCCATCCGCGCGTGCGCATGGAGACGATGGCCACCGCCCGCCTCTACCGCCGCGGCGACGAGCTGGTGGCCTATGTGCCCGCCGTGCTGGAAGACGACACCTTCTACCTGGCCGACGACCCGCATGAGCTGGTCGACAGCGTCGCTGTCGAGGTGCGCCTTTTGCGCCGCCACTGGCGCGGCCCGGGCGCGCCGCTGCTGGTGGTGCCGCTCGAGGCCGCAGCTTTCCGCCGCCATCCCGGTGCGTTCCTCGCCCTGGCCGCTCAGCTGCGCAGCGGCCGGCTGGAGGGGGTGCCGGTGCAGCTGGCGCCTCTTACCGAGCTGGTGAGTCAGGCCAGCCTGGTGGAGCTGCCCGCCGCCGCCGGGGCCAGCTGTGCCCTGCGCCCCCCTGAGCACACCCTGCTGCCCGCCGGCACGAGCCAGGAGCCGCTCACCGCCCGCCAGGAGCAGGAACTCGAGGAGAACTCGGTGGCGGCCCTGGCCGAGCGCCTCTGGTACAGCCGCTCGCTCGAGGAGCAGGCGGAGGTGCTGGAGCTGCTCGGCCGTCGTCTCGGCCCCCACGCCCGTCTGCAGGGGCCCCAGGGCGGTGCGCCGGTGAGCCTGCGGGTGCTGCTGCAGGAGGTGTACCGCCGCGCCCTCGTCCAGGCGAACTGGAACGTGGTGCGTCGCGCCGCCGGTGCCATGGGCCTGGTGCACCCACGTCTGGAAGACGCCCTCACCGACCTGCTGGTGCGCCAGCGTCAGGTGGTGGTGGGCCGCAACTACACCAACGATTCATTGATCAGCCAGCCCCAGGGCAGCCTGGCGATCGCCGCCATGATCCGTCGTTTCGGCGGCGAGGACGGCCGCGAATGGATGCTGCAGCAGGAGCTCCTGCTCGCCCTCGACGGCCTGGCCCGGCTCGAGCCCGGCCTGCTCGCCGGCAGCCTCACCCTGCAGCTCGGCCAGCTGCTGCTGCTGCTCACCAGCGAGCTGGCGGCTGAGGCCGACCTCAGCTCCGGCGATGCCTTCGAGGCCCTCTGCGGCCTGCCGCCCCACCAGATCCGCCGTCGCCTGGGTGAAGTGCTCGCCGATGTGGAGCATGCCCGCGCCGCCCTGCAGCGCAAGGAGCAGCTTCACCTGCGTGGCCGCGTGCGCTGGGAGGTGCCCGACCCGCTCGAGGAGCTGCCGAAGGGCGGCGGCTGGCTGCAGCACCGCCTGCGGCTCGGCGCCTTCGCCCGGGTGCCCCGCAATTTCCACGCCGGCATCTGGGATCTGCTGCACCACTGCCGCGGCATCGTGATCGGCGACAAGCTGGAGCGTCGCAACCGGATCGAGAGTGCGCCGCTGCTCAGCGAGAAGACGCCGGGCGAGCGCAACTTCGCCTCCATCGTCGAGCAGCTCCTCGCCAGGATCGAGGCGCCGGAATACCGGCAGCTCTGCACCGAAAC
>JBIIJS010000205.1:0-4628 GCA_044233605.1 Cyanobium sp.
GTCGCTAGCTCAGCGGTAGAGCACTCGGCTTTTAACCGATTGGTCCTGAGTTCGAATCTCAGGCGACCCATTTCTTGTTTTTCCTTGCGACGACTGGTAAGTCGGCTGCGGGGCAAAGGTTTTCAGCGAATTCGAGGCCTGGTTTCCAGTCCGTAGCGAGTCCGCGTAAGACCGGGAAAAACCGTAACTGGGTCATTTGCTTGGGACATAGTCCCAAACAAAAATCATCGGTTGATGACATAAGGAATTCAACAGGCGGATTTCGGAACCCTCTATCAGTGGTTTCCATCCGATGCCTTCACCCCTTTCCCCCCTGGAGCGCTCCAACGGAATCCTGCGAGCGTTCGGAGCCCCCTTCCGGATGCGCAAGCATCGCCGCAGCCGTTGGGTGACCATCTACGAGATCCTCCCGGACCGCCGCACCCGAGAGCGTTCCATGCCGGGCTGTGCTGCCGCCGACCCCATGGCTGTCGAGGAGCTCTGCGAGCGACTGCTGGCCGCCGCCAAGCAGGGCGAATGCCTTGAGGCAGTCCTCGGCGAACAGCAGCCAACGATGCGCCGCCCTTCCACCACCCCCTGCTGGCCCGAGATCTGCGAGGCGGTGGTGGCGTTCCAGCGGGGCCAGGGGGTGAACATGAACCTGGTGGGTCCGTTCAAGGGCAGCGGCTATTTCCGCCTGCTGCCGGCGGATCGGCCGGCGACGGTGGAGGACGTGCGGCGCTTTGCGCTGCATACCGGCGAGAGCCTCAAGGCCCACCTGGAGGATGCGAGCGAGCCGCTGCTGCCGATGGCGACGCACCGCCAGGGCTTCCGGCAGAAGCGGGAGGTGGTGTCGCTGCTGCGGCGGGCTGGGTTTGCGGCGATTGCGCCGGAGGAGCTGAGCAGCGAGCTCAAGGGGATGGTGAACCACAAGAAGCAGGCCCTGGTGGCGGCTGGTCAATCCAGGCGGAGGATTCCGAGCACCGAGGCGATCGAGGACTGGCTCGATGCTGTGATGGCGGAAGACCCGCTGTGGGGCTGGGTGTTCGCGATGGTGGCCACCTACGGCCTGCGGCCCCATGAGGTGTGGCACATCGATGGCCTGCCGGATGGCAATGGCCTGATCACGGTGGGGGTGGCGGCCCGCGAGAATTTCCAGTCATCTCACGGCCCCCGACAAGCCTGCTCCCATCCCCAGCGCCCCGTGCAGCTCACTCGTCATGCCCAGGACAAGCTGGTGACCTACGGCATCGAGGGCGCTCGCCTGGCCAGCTGGCGAGCCGCGCTGCTCGGAGCGGAATCCTTCCTCGACGCGAGCACCGGGGGCCTTGAACTGCTGATGGAGTGGGAAGAGCGCCCATGGGTGGTGATCCTGCGGGAGGATGGGGAGACCGTCGTCACGACCTACCCCAGAGACGCCCGCACCGTGATGAGTCGCCGAGGAGGGGGCCGATGGATCTTTCGCAGCACCTGACCGCCCAGCTCAAGGGCATGGACCGCCGGGTGGACGGCGAGACCGGCGCCATCCTTTTTCGCCATCCCACCCTGCGGGGTGTGCCCGATCTGGTTGTGGAGGGTGACGGATACACGCTGGAGTTCATCGGCCCCACCTTGCTCTGCCTCGACATCCAGGACCCCAGCGGCATGGCGCGGTTGCTGGCTGAGCCGCTGAAGGCGCAGCTCCCGATCGCCGTCTGAGCGAGCGATTCGCTCCCGGGCTTCATGCCGCCCCCTTGCGGAGCTCAGCCCTGACGCTGGGGCCCGTGCATGCCCAGGTGGCGGGCTGCCACGTACCGGCTGTCGCTGCCGGCCCCCTGGAGTCGCTGGTTGGCCCGGTGGATCTCCGCCTCGGTGGCCTTGGTGGCGTAGCGGGCAGTGCCGGTGTCGCGGTGCAGGAGCACGTAGTCGCAGGCCGGTTCGGGGACCTGGGAGGACATCAGCTCCGCCATGGCGCGAGGGGATCGGACACGGGCTTCGGACAGCAAAGCGGAGCAGCGGGCCCGGTGCCAGAGGAGA
Source organism: Cyanobium sp. (assembly GCA_044233605.1). GTDB lineage: Bacteria > Cyanobacteriota > Cyanobacteriia > PCC-6307 > Cyanobiaceae > Cyanobium. The sequence goes on from JBIIJS010000205.1 coordinate 1,996, forward strand.
TCGGAGCGGGGACAGGCGGGGTTCTTGCGAACCCAGTGGTGGCTGGCGATCAGCAGGCCGCTGCGACGCCAGCGGCCGAGGGTGGAGCGGCTGATGCCCGAGGGCCAGCTCGCAGCGCTGCGCTTTGAGCCGCAGCGGGGCCACCGGCTGTCGAGCTACGTGGTGCCCAAGGTGCGGGGCGAGCTGCTGCACCACCTGCGCGACACGGGCTTTGCGATCCGGATCAGCCACCGGCTGAGGGAGCTGTGGATCCGTGCCCGCGCCCTGGTGGCGGCCGAGCGCAGCGATGGGGAGATCGCCGCCGCGCTGGGGGTGCCGCTGGATGAGGTTGAGGGCCTGTAAAGCGAGTGCTGGCGAGCTATCTGGTCATTGCCATGCGCAGCCATGGAATCCGCGATGGCAAGCCGTCCGAAGAGACTCGGTTACAACATCTCGAGTGTGCTCACCCTTGTAACCCCAGTGGTTGATGGCCAGCGCTGGTCGCAAACGGGCATCAGAGCGTATGGCGGCTCGTCTGTTAACGGACTGGGTGATTGCATGGCAGCAATCGAGCTCCGCTGATCCGCCCCAAGGGTGAGCTCTGCTTCAGCCGATGGCGCTGGCGACAGGAGGGGCGCCTTTGATGCGCTTCCTCAGCTTGCGGCTTAACCCGAAGGCAGCACCGACGCCGAGCAGGGGGAAAGGGCCCGGGACTGGCCTGCCAATGGTCAGGTTGTCAATGCCGAAGGACCCTGTCTGATTCGTTGGTTGGCCATTTGGAAGTCCAATGGAAATTGATTTTATGGACAAGCTTGAAGTAATGCCGAAAAAGGTATCAAGAGGCATAGAATTTGGAGTAATTGCAAATGGCAAGGGAATATTCAGCTGACTGCCATCACCAAATGTAACGAAAGCGTCGTATAGCTGCGATGGGATGGCATCATTAAAGAACTCGAAGCCGACGCCGAATACGCCATCCGGCGTGCCAACAGAGGTCGTTATAAACGACAAGGTGAAGGAACCATTACACCCGGCACAATAGTAGAATTGATTTTGATCTACGATATTGATCTCGCTAGGAAGAAACCCGGTTGATGCGTAGACTGTTTCTCCCAGGACGCTGCTCATCACTTCATTTGACTGCAAGAATGTATACCCAGGATTTGAATAGTCGTCAATCACTGAGGCGCCGAGCGAAGCCTCAAATGATGCACGGTCGGAATAGATGGTTGTGGCCGCCTCCGCGGGGCTCATCCCCAGTGTCGTGATAGCCAAGCCCATCAATGCAAATGTGCCAGCGGTCGGTTGATTGTTGAACGCTTTTTGCACGCCACGGCATAAGGCGGATAGCGTAGTGTTCATGCGTTTGTGGGGCGTAATTTCATCACCCTGCCATAATTTAGTGTTCCGAGTCAACCCCCTTGGCTGTTTCGCATCAACCAGGTTGGTCGGAAACTTAATTGTCGGCGGATAATTCAGGGTTTTTAATTTTTTATAAGCACTCTTGATCAGTTGGCTTTGGCCCCGAATGGCGCTCACTTCCGCCTGTCTACCTTGATGGCGGTAATACCGCCGGCATGGACCCAACTGCAGTGGAGCAATTCCAGGCCCACTTGCAGGCGGACCCAGCCCTGCGCAGGCAGGTGAGCGAGGAGATCACCACCGATGAGGTGTCGCTGCTGGCCCAGGCCCTCGCGTCCTCCCGCCGCCGTCTCCGAGCACAACGCTTGCGTCCCCGACGTTGACCGGGAGCTGCTCACCTTCGACGTGCGCCTCGCCAAGAACCGCCAGGCGCTGCTCGATGAGCGTGGATTCACCAAGGGCGTCAAGCTCAGCAAGCCACCCCGCGATGGTGAGGCGGTGCTGATCGTGCAGCTGAGCGACCTGCACTTCAACGAGCAGGTGGAGCTGCCGAGCAACCGCTACGACTTCACGGTGGCGAGCGCGCGGTTGGCCAAGCTGGCGGCGCGCGTCAAGCAGATCGGCCGCTGCTACGGCGCCAGCAAGGTGGTGGTCGCCTGCCTGGGGGATTTTCTCAATTCCGACCGGCGGCTCGATGAGCTGCTCAGCAACGCCACCAACCGCAGCAAGGCCACCCTGCTGGCGGTGGACATTTTGAAAGCGTTCCTGCTGGATCTGCGCAGCGCCTTCCAGCTGGAGGTGTATGGAATCACCGGCAACGAAAGCAGGGCGGGCAAGGAGCTGGGCTGGAGCGAGGAGCTGGCCAGCGACAGCTACGACCTGATGATCTATGCGATCCTGCGCCGCGGCTTTGCCGGCCCCAAGGGGCAGGGCACCGATGGGATCCGCTTCTGCGGCTTCCGCTCCCATGAGCTGCTGTTTGAGGTGCTGGGCCGCACCTTCCTGTGCCTGCACGGCCACCAGGTGGGAGCGAATGTGCAGAAGAGCGTGCAGGAGATCATCGGCAAGTACGCCGCCCGCGGCGTCACGGTGGACTACACCCTGTTCGGCCATCTGCACGCCACCGCGATCGGCGACTACCACGCCCGCAACGCCTCACTGGTGGGCAGCAACGCCTACGCGGAAGCGGGCCTGAACTACTGCAGCAAGGCGGCCCAGAACCTGCACGTGGTGACGGCGGGCTCGATCGATGGCATCAAGGTGGACCTGCAGGACACGAGCGGTGTGGAGCC
>JBIIJS010000206.1:0-4591 GCA_044233605.1 Cyanobium sp.
TTCAATCATCTGAGACATCGCATGCAACCCATCAAACCCATTCGCAACGAAGCCGATTACGAGCTTGCCCTTCAAGAGATTGATCGCTGCCTGGATGCAGCAGTTGGCAGCCCTGAACGGGATCGGCTTGAAGTGCTGACTGTTTTGGTGGACGAATATGAGGCCAAGCATCACTCCATCAGCCCACCTGAGCCCATTGCCGCGATTGAATTTGTACTGGAGCAAAGAGGCCTGTCACGAAAAGACCTGGAAGGTGTGATCGGGAGCAGCGGGCGTATCTCCGAGGTGATGAACAACCAACGCTCGCTGACGTTAGTCATGATTCGAAAGCTGGTGGAGAAGTTTGACCTACCGGCTGATGTGTTGATTCGTCCCACAGGCCACTCGAGCTCTCTCGCCAGGCGGGCAGCGATGCGCACCACCTTGATGCGGGTGAGGTGGCCGAGGAGCTGATCCAGCAGTGTGTCCAGGGGCGTTGAATCGATGCAGAACTCGCATCATTCGATAGTGCGATCAACCCGCTGCCCTCGGGAGCTGACCATCCATCAGGAACAACTCACGCGGGTAGTGATGCAGCTGGTCATCGTCATGGCACAGAAAGCACACGTGATCGCCGGTCAGCTCCGTGGTGATCTCAACCTGATCAAAGGGAGTTGAATGAAACACGGCCGGTGTCAGGACACCCACCTGCACCAGCGAATCCTGCGAGCGGGTGCTGAGATAGTCAAAGGCCTCAAAGCTTTGATCCCGCATCCATTCACCCAGCTGCTGGGTAGGGCCGTAGTGAACGGGATCCCTCAGCCTTGCCTGGGCACCCTCGTCGGCAATGGCCTGCAGCTGCAGGCCCCGCGCCGCATTCAGTAGAACGGAAAACAGCGTCTGGCGCCGGCGGATGGGTGCTGGCGGTGGGTCGATCAGCCCGTCCCAGAACAACAGGGCGTAGTAAGCACCCTCCACCAGCGAGCCGCCGCGACTGCGGGAGCCGTAGAACATCCCCCTGTTCTGACGGCTGCCGAAACGTGATCCATGCCGCAGGGGCGGATAGCGGAAGGGGGCTGGAAGCTGGGGCTTGCTGGTTTCCACCAAGGCCTCCAGGCGGGCCAACTGGGAGAGGTCATCGACCAGAGGCGCCAGACTGTCGATGCCCTGTTGTTGCACCAGCCGCAGCACCGTTCCCTGCAGGGGCACCACGGGTGCGGTGGCTGCGAGGGGTCGCAGATCCATCACTCAGATGGGAGCTCGCATGGCATCGAGGTAGTGCACGATCTCGACAAGCCCCTCGGTGCGCTGCACCTGTTCAGCCGGCACGCCACCGGTGTGGCGGTTGGCCGTGTGAAACCAGTGGCGCAACAGCTTTTGGTCGTTGCCGACCAGAACCGAGAGGCTTCGGTACAGGCGGATCAGCAGCAGCGCCAGCTCACCGGTTTTGGACGTGGGATCGATGCCGGTGGCTCGGGTCAGGGTGGAGCGGTCTTTGCCCAGCACTCTGGCCAGGGCCGTACGGCTCAGCTCCAGCTCGTCGGCCGCGCGCAGTACCGCCTGCAACAGCAATTGGGAATCTGAGAGCGAGGCCGGGACCCGGGGATGGGTTCAAAAGGGGAACATCAAACCGGCTGAAGTCGCTCAGGTTTTGGGTGATCACTGTGAGGCCATGCTCCTTGGCACAGAAGCAGGGTCATGAGACACAACACCGGAATGGTGGAACTGGTCTTTCAGGCCTGCTCACCGGCTTGTGACCTCCTCCACTCCACCCCCTCCACCGCCAGACTGGTCTTCATCACCGCGACAATGGCGAGCTCTCGACCGCCTCGGCACCAACCAAGCCTTCGGCGGGTTTGCCATCGGACTGATCGCCCTGTTCTCCTCCTATGACCACATCACCCTCGCCGGCCGCAGCCTCCAGCTCCAGCAGCAATGAGGGATCGTTTTCATTATTGCCTCGGTGGCGACAGTGGTTGTCGATGCTCAACTGGCGTCGCGATCCCGACTACGAGAGGCGGATGAGCGCCTTGAGGAGCGAGATCGAGCAGCTGAGGCGCGAGAACAAGCGGCTGCACGAGATCGAGTGCAGGCTCGATGCCTTGTTGCTCAATGCCGATTCCTGCTCCTCGACACCTCCCGAAACCGACTGCACCTGAGCGAGGCGGTGGCGCTGCTGATGGAGCAGCTCAGGGAGCCGCGCCAGGCCTGATGAACGGATTGAGCAGCTCCACTCCAAAGCGGCTGAAGTCAGCCACGTTGCGCGTGACAACGGTGAGCCGATGGATCCTGGCGATGGCTGCGATCATCGCGTCTCCATAGTTCGATCTCGACCGCTTTGGCCGGATCCTGATCGCGGGTGAGCTCAATGCCGGCCTGGATTTCGCCAAGGGTGACACTGGCGAGATGGAGATCGGCATCGTCCACGCCATGGAGCCAGGCGAGCACAGCGCCATGGGGTTTCGGCCGGCGCAGCTCCGAAACCACGTTGGTGTCGAGCAGAAACGCCACCGGCCTACAGGGGCTGGACAGTTCGCCTGCGGGCGTGGGCCCGGGGAGGCACCAGGAGCTCGGTCCGCGCCGCGGCCTGGAGCCGGCGCCACTGCTCGATCGGCACCAGCACGGCGGCTTCGCGGCCGCGCCGGGTAACCACCTGAGGGCCTTCGCGTTGGGCGGTATCGAGCAGCTCGCTGAACCGCGCTTTGGCGTCCTGAACCGGCCAGTCCGTCATCGACTCTTTTGGCTGACTAGTGATCAGACTAGTTTGAAAGCAGCCGGCGGCTGCGCCAGCAGCACGGCCTGATGGTGCCGGACGCGATCATCCTGGCCACAGCCCGCTGCGCCGAGCTCACCCTGGCCACCCGCAACAGCCGCGACTTCCCCCTGGAGCTGGGAGGCATCGTGCATCCCTACCGGCTCTGAGCGCAGGCTTGGCCAGCGCGTCACAGCTTGCGAACCGCCGCTAACCTGAACAGACATCCTGTACAGCAGCCATGGCGATCGAAACCACCTACACCGCAGCCCGCGACCAGCTCAAGGCCCTGATGGATCGCGTGGTGGCCGACCGCGAGGTGGTGATGGTGCGCCGCCGGCAGGGAGGGGACGTGGCTCTGGTGGCGGCCGACGAGCTGGAGGGGCTGCTGGAAACGGCGCACCTGCTGCGTTCCCCCCGCAATGCCGCACGCCTGCTCTCGGCCCTGGAGCGTGCCCGCTCTGAGGAGTTGCCCGCCCTTCGCCTTGAGGATCTGGAAGCCCGGCTGGAGGCATGAGTGCTCAACGGGAGGCGGTGTGTCATCCGGAGTTTCTGGACGACCTCCAGCACTGGGTCGATACCGATCGGCGCACGGCCAAACGACTGCTGGAGTTGATGCGTGCGGTGCTGCGGGATCCGTTTCAGGGCATCGGCAAGCCGGAACCCTTGAAGTACCTGGGCCCAGGGGTATGGTCCCGCCGGATCACCCAGGAGCACCGCTGCGTGTACCTCGTGAAGGCGGATCGGGTGGAGTTTCTGCAGGGGCGCTACCACTACTGAGCCCTACCCGCTGCGGCCGCCGCCGAACCTGCGGCATGGGCAGTCAATGAGGGGATGCCAGAGGAGGTGTGCCTGGTGTTCTGGATGCGAGCTGTGCTGCTCATGAAGCGATTGTGCGTCGCTAAACGCTTCACCCGATGAAGCGATTAGGTTGGATGGATGGCTCCATGCTGGATCTGGCAGCAACCTGACTGGCCCCGGTTCCGCTGGGATTGCGCCGTTGTGGATCCCCTGGTGCTGGAGGCCCGTGCTGCACGCCAGGCGCTGCTGAGCCGGCTGGAGACGCTCGAGCCCCCGCTCGACCTGGAGGCGATCTCCGCCTTGCTGGGCCGCGAGAGCCTGGGCACAGCCGCCATCGAAGGGGAGCTGCTGGATCCCGGCCAGGTGCGCTCCTCGATCGCACGCCGGCTGCAGCTTCCCCTGGCCGACGGGCAGCCGGTCGCCAGCGCCCAGGTGGAGGGCCTGCTGGATGTGCTGCTGGAGGCCACCAGCGCATTGGAGGCTCCCCTCACCCTGGTAACGCTGCACCATTGGCACCGTCGCCTGTTCGCCGCCGGCCCCGATGCAGGTGCTCTCCGGCGTTATCGGCCGTGAGCGCCTGCACTTCGAGGCACCACCCCGAGCCCAGCTGGAACAGCAACTGGCGGACTTCCTGGATTGGGTCGCCTCCCCGCCTGCGCAGCTGGACGGGCTGTTGCGCGCCGGCCTGGCCCACCTCTGGTTTCTCACCCTCCACCCCTACGAGGACGGCAACGGCCGCCTCGCCCGGGCGATCACCGACCGGCTGCTCGCGCAGGACTCCCGGGCCCAGGTGCAACAGGAGTTGGCAGGCCGCGCCCTGGGCATCTCCGCCCAGATCCTGCGCGAGCGGGACGGGTATTACACGGCGCTGGAGCGCTGCCAGCGGGGAGAGCTGGATGTGACGGGCTGGCTGAGCTGGTTCCTGGAGCAGCTCAAGGCTGCGGCGGCCAGCCATGGCTCCGTGGTGGATGCGGTGCGGCGCAAGGCGGCCTTCTGGTGGCACCACCGCCGCAGCGGCTTCAACAGCCGGCAGCAGAAACTGCTGAATCGGTTGCTGGA
>JBIIJS010000035.1:0-17413 GCA_044233605.1 Cyanobium sp.
CGGTCAGGGGGCGCCGCTCCGGGAGGGCGGGGGCTTCAGACGGCCGCTACAGTCGCGGCACTGATCTCTGGTCTGCCGTGGGAGAAGCGATCCTGGCCGCCGTGACGGGTGCCGGCAGCCCGGCTGCCGCAGGCCTGGCCAGTCCGGCCTCGGTCGCCACCGAGGCGATCGCCTCAGGCGTCGGCACCGGCGGCCTCAATCTGCAGCTCAACGCCGCCGCCATCGCGCCGGAGCTGGCGGTGCTGGCGGCCCTGGTGGCTTGCCTGCTGGTGGATCTGGCCGGCGAGCGCACCGCCAGTCGCTGGGTGCCGCCGATCTGCTACGGCGGCCTGGGCGGAGCCCTGGTGTTGCTTGCCCTGCAGTGGGACGCTCCCCTGCAGACATCCTTTCTCGGCTCCTTCCTGCCCGACAACCTGGCGATCGCCTTCCGCTCGGTGGTGGCCGCCTCCACCCTGATCTCGCTGCTGCTGAGCTGGCGCTATGTGGAGCGCAGCGGCACGCCGGTGGGCGAATACGCGGCGATCCTGCTCGCTGCCACGCTCGGGGCGATGTTCCTGTGTGGCGCCACCGATCTGGTCAGCATCTTCATCTCCCTGGAAACGCTCTCCGTCTCCAGCTATCTGCTGGCTGGCTACATGAAGCGCGATGCCCGCAGTTCCGAAGCGGCACTCAAATATCTGTTGGTGGGATCGGCCGCCGCGGCGGTGTTTCTGTACGGCGCCTCCCTCCTCTACGGGCTGAGCGGTGGCACCAGCCTTGATGCGATCGCCCTCGCCCTGTCCAGCGCCGCCTCACCGGTCACCGCCCTCGCCCTGGTGTTCGTGCTGGCCACGGTGGCCTTCAAGATCGCCGCCGTTCCCTTCCACCAATGGACGCCCGACGTGTATGAGGGATCGCCCACCCCGGTGGTGGCCTTTCTTTCCGTGGGCTCCAAGGCCGCGGGCTTCGCCCTGGCCCTGCGCATCCTGGTGGGCTGCTTCGAGAGCTTCGATGCCCAGTGGAAGTTCCTGTTCACCGTGCTGGCGGTGCTCAGCATGGTGCTCGGCAATGTGGTCGCCCTGGCCCAGACCTCGATGAAGCGGATGCTGGCCTACAGCTCAATCGGGCAGGCGGGCTTCGTGATGATCGGCCTGGTCTGCGGCACCGAGGACGGTTTCGCCGCAATGGTGCTCTATATGGCCGCCTATCTGTTCATGAATCTGGGCGCCTTTGCCTGCATCATTCTCTTCTCATTGCGCACCGGCAGCGACCGCATCGCCGACTATGCCGGCCTTTACCAGAAGGATCCGCTGATCACCCTGGGGCTGAGCCTCTGCCTGCTCTCGCTCGGCGGCATCCCCCCGATGCTGGGCTTCTTCGGCAAGATCTATCTCTTCTTCGCCGGCTGGGCCGATCACCAGTACCTGCTGGTGGTGGTGGGTCTGGTCACCTCTGTGGTGTCGATCTACTACTACATCTCGGTAATCAAGATGATGGTGGTCAAAGAGCCGCAGGAGGCCTCCGACGCCGTCAAGGCCTATCCGCCGATCAGCTGGGATCTGGCCGGCATGCAACCGCTGCGCGCCGGCCTGGTGGGCTGCGTGCTGGTCACCGCGATCGGCGGCATTCTTTCGAGCCCACTGTTCGACTGGGCCAGCGGTGCCGTTACCGGCACGCCGATTCTGCAGCAGGCAATCGCCTCGGCCGACGCCGCCGCATCCGCCCTGGGCTGAGGCCATGCCCGTCCAGCCCCTCTCCGCCGCTGATGCCACCCGCGAGGCTGCCCTGCATGGCCAGCCCGACGGTGCCTCGGCGCCGGTAGCGGAGATGGTGAATGTCTGCAAGGTGTACGGCAGCGGCGACACCGAGGTGCGCGCCCTCGACCAGCTCTGCCTCAAGGTTCGACGTGGCGAATACCTGGCGATGATGGGTTCGTCGGGTTCGGGCAAGAGCACGGCGATGAACATCCTCGGCTGCCTCGACCGACCCACCAGCGGCACCTACCGGCTCAACGGCACGCCGGTGGAGCATCTCAGCGACGACCAGCTGGCCTACCTGCGCAATCGCGATCTGGGCTTCGTATTCCAGCAGTTCCACCTGCTGCCCCAGCTCAGCGCCCTCGACAACGTGATGCTGCCGATGATCTATGCCGGCGTGCCGCGCCAGGAGAGGCGCGATCGGGGCGTGGCGGCACTCACCAGAGTGGGGCTGCAGAAACGACTCGACAACCGCCCCAACCAGCTCTCCGGCGGCCAGCAACAACGGGTGGCCGTGGCGAGGGCGATCATCAATCAGCCCGTGCTGCTGCTGGCCGACGAACCCACCGGCGCCCTCGACTCCAGCACCACCCGCGAGGTGCTCGACCTCTTTGACGACCTGCACCGCCAGGGCATGACGATTCTGATGGTCACCCACGAAACCGACGTGGCCAGCAGGGCGGAACGGGTGCTGCAATTCAAGGACGGCCGCATCACCGACGGCCTCGGCGACTGGCTGTACAGCGTCTGAGGACAGGCCATCGGAGCAGGAAGGGGGGCCTGGCTCCTCAGCCCTTGGGCGCCACCGCGGGAGCGGCCAGCGGCGCCGGCCCCGGCAGCTGGGCAGGGGTGGGAAGCCGTTCGCCGGGCCGGGGCAGGGGCGAACGGGGCCGTTCGAGGGTCTGGATCAGCTGACCCAGCAGCAATGCCACCGCATCGGAAGGAGCCCCGTTGCCTGGCCCGCTGAGGGCGCCCAGGCCCTGGAAACCAGCGCCGGCAACCGCCACGCCACTGAGCCCGCTGCCAGGGTCGAGGTCACCCGGATCGACGGCCACCCAACCACCGTCCTGGGGAACGCGCAGCTCAAAGTGGAGGTGGGGACCGGTGCTCAGGCCGGTGCTGCCCACCCTGCCGATCACCTCGCCCTGCTTCACCCTCTGGCCTTCCTTCACATAGAGCTCAGAGAGATGGCCGTAGAGGGTGCGGCGACGCGGGCTGTCGTGCTCGATCTCCACCGCCAGGCCATAACCGCCGGCCAGACCGCTCATCACCACCCGGCCACTCAGGGATGCCACCACCGGGGTTCCCTCGGGGGCGGCAAGATCCTTGCCGGCGTGCATCAGCCAGCTGCCGAGCACCGGATGCATCCGCCAGCCGAACTCGCTGGAGGTGACAGCCGAACCGATCAACGGAAAGAGCAGGCGCAGGTTGCCGTTGCCAGCCACGGCCGCCGGCCGGGGTGTGCGGCCGAAGACATCGGTGAGGCGGAAATTGCCGCCGGAGCCCGACAGCAGGGCCGTGACCGGCACCGAGATCGGCGGAAGCGGCGAGGCGGCGGTGCTGAAACCCTCGCCCCGGCCGCCGTCATTCAGCCCGATCGAGCCGGCGGCGGCGGGATAAGCGCCGGAACCGAGTGGCCCGAACAGAGCACCATCCCTGCGACTGCGACCCACCACCGTGGGACCACCGCCACACTCCCGGGCGCTGAGGGCGCCATCGCGGCAGGCGGTCTGCACGGCGGGCCGGTTGGGATCAGCGATCATGCCGCGCACCCGCACCCGCTCGTTGGGGGTGACGATCTGGTCGCGCTCCAGGGCGTTGATCTGCTGATCGAAGCGCCGGGGCGGCTCGGCCCGGCGCTGGGGAGACTCGGGCTGCCAGGCCGGCACGGCAGGCAAAGCAGCCGGACGCAGCGGAGCTTCAGCGGGCGGGGCATCGGCGGCCGGCAACGGCGCCGGTGCCGGCGCAAGAGCAGGCACAGCCACCGGTTCCACGGGGAGGGACGCACCGCTGTCCTGGGCGAGCACCAGGGGCATCGTGAGCAGCGGCCCACCGGCGAGGGCGGTCGCGGCGATCAGGGCATGCACGGGCCTGGGAGCCATGGGGCGGGGCGGAGCGGGGCGGAAATCGGGCTGGGCGGCACGGTGCCGTCTCAGCGCGCTGCATTGTGACGCAGATCAAGCCGCTCTGCCGGTGCGGCAGGCCACCATCAGAAGTGCCGGTGCAGGGCCTTGCGCCTCGGCCCGCAGCGCAGCAGCAGGCGTCCATCGGCGCCAAGGCCTTCCACCTGCCACTGCTCGCCTTCGTGGGGATAGGGCTCCAGCGGCAGGCCGAGCCTCGCCTCGGCGGCGCTGCGCACCGGCTCGACGCAGGCGGCATGGGCCATGGCCCATTCCAGGGCCCGCAGCACCCGAGCTGTGAGCGGCGCCGCCGCCAGGGGCACACCGGCGGCGGCGGGCGGCAGCCGGTGACGGCCATTGAGCCCCACACCCACCTGCGCCCAGCGGATGCGGCCACCCCGCAGCCGCAGACGCGGCAGCAGGCCGGCCAGCTTGCGGCGCCCCAGCAGCAGATCGTTGGGCCACTTGATCGTCACCATCAGACCGAGGGCCTCCAGCTCCAGCGCCAGACCCACCGCCACCGCCAGGCCCAGGGATGCGCTCAGGCCAGGCTGCTCCGGCCAGGGCAGGGCGGCGCTGAGCCAGGCCCCCCCGGCCGGCGACTGCCATACCCGGCCCCGCTGACCGCGGCCGAAGCGCTGGCGCCGCGCCAGCACCGCCCGCGGCCCATCAGCCGACGCCTCGAGCGGCTCGGCCATCAACCACTGCTCCAGTTCCGCTTCAGTGCTGGCGCACACCGGCAGCCCGCGCAGGCGCCAGGTTACGGGAGCCTCACCAGCCCGCGGCGGCAGGGCGCGGCGGGCCGCCATCACGGCACCGATCACAGGTAGGCCAGCCAGGCACCGATGCGTTCGGCACCGGCCTCAAGATCCTCCACGGGGTGCACCAGGGCCAGGCGTTGCCAGCCCTCGCCGGAGGGTCCGAAGCCATGGCCAGGGGTGAGACACACGCCGGTGGCCTCCAGAAGAGCGGCACAGAAATCCTCCGAACCCAGGCCGCGGGCCCGCGCCGGCGGTGGCACCTCCAACCAGAGATAGAGCGCCATCGAGGGGATGCGCACCGGCCAGCCCTGCCGCTCCAGGGCCGCCGCCATGCGGTCGCGCCGCTCGCGGTAGACGGCGCGCAGCTGGGCCGGCCAGTTTGGCGCCTGCTCCAGCGCGGCGATCGCACCGGCCTGCAGGGCCAGCGACTGGTTGAAATCCACCACCCCCTTGAGCTGCCGCAGGGCGGCGATCAGCCATTCGGCGCCGATCGCGAAGGCGAGGCGGTAACCGCCCAGGCACCAGCTCTTGGAGAAGGAGAAAAACTCGATGCCGCACTGCCGCCAGGCGGGGTTGCGCAGCAGGGCCGGCGCCTCCCCCTCCAGGGCCAGGTCCACGTAAGGATTGTCGTGGGCCAGCACGATGTCGTGGCGCAGGGCCCGCGCCACCGCCTCATCCAGCCAGTCCTGCTCGCCGGTGGTGGCGGTGGGATTGTGGGGAAAGCCGAGAACCAGCAGCTTCAGGGCATCCCACTGCGTGTCGGAGAGACGCTGGAAGGGGGGGCGCCAGCCGGCCTCGGCCGAGAGCGACAGCAGCTGCGGCCGCGCCGAAGCGAGCCGCAGTCCGCCCATGTGGGAGGGGTAGTAGGGATCGAGGAGCAGGGCTGCATCGCCGGGATCAAGCACCGCGAGCGGCAGGTGAGCCGTTCCCTCCTGGGAGCCCACCAGCAACAGCACCTCCGTCTCAGGATCCACCGTTGCGCCGAACCGGCGTTCCGCCCAGGCTGCCACGGCCGCTCGGAAAGGCCGGGTGGCGCCATGCAGGCAGTAGGAGGCACTCTCAGGCCGGGGCAGGGCGGCGGCGATGGCCTCCAGGCAACACGGCGGCGGCTGCAGGTCGGTGGAGCCGAGTGAGAGGTCGAGCAGAGCGGGCAGCTCCGCGGAAGCTGCGGCGCGACGGACGTAGGCCAGCTTGCGACGGTCGTTGCGGGCGAAGACACCGCTGCCCAGTTGGGACAGCCGCTCAGAGATGGGCATCCCGATCAGAGATGGGCATCGAGAAAAGCCTGGAGCTGGTCCTGGGCCAGGGCACCCTCATGGCGGGCGATCTCAACCCCGTCGCGGAACAGCAGCAGGGTGGGGAGGCCCTGCACCCCATAGGCATCGCGGCTCTGGGGATTGCCGTCGGCCTCAAGCTTGGCGACGGTGAGGCGCTCCCCGTAGGTGGTGGCTGCCCAGCCCATCAACGGCGCCATCAACCTGCAGGGACCGCACCAGGCAGCCCACACATCCACCAGCACGGCACCGGGGCGCTCCAGCACCTCGGCGCCGAAGCTGGCATCGCTGACATCAAGCACGGGGCTGGTGGTGGAGCTGTCGGACGCCATGGCCAGGCTCAGTGGATCGTTGCAGCGATTGTATGAACGTGGCTTCGGGCCCTGCGGCAGGCTGCGGGCTCAGAGCTTGTCGATCGACTTCTTGAGCTCTTCGAGCTCGGCATCCACCTCGGCCACCTGCACGGGCTGCAGCCGGGGTGCCGGCCCGTTCTCCGCCGGCAGGGCGATCGGCGTGGGACCACCCTCGAGCTGCAGCTTCAGGGCCGCCAGTTCGGCGTCTACGTCGGTGCCGGCCTCAAGCGAGGCGAACTGGCTCTCGAGATCGGCGCCGGCCAGCTCCGCCATCGCCTGGCTGCTGGCCTCCATCGCCTGCACCTTCTCCTCCATCTGCTCGAAGGCGGCCATGGAGGTGTTGGTGCCGAGGTTGCTCACGGCACTGTGCAGCTGCTCCTGGGCCCTGGCGGCGTTGGCCCGGGCTTTGAGCATGTCTTTTTTGGTTTTGGCTTCAGCGATCTTGCTCTCGAGGGCCACCAGGCTCTTCTTGAGCGCCTCCACCTGGCCGGCCTGGCTGCTGAGCTGATTGTTGAGGGCCGTGGCCGTCTCGGTGTAGGTCTTGCGGCGGGAGAGTGCTTCGCGGGCCAGATCCTCCTCACCCTTCTGCACGGCGAGCTGGGCGCGCTCGTACCAGGTGGAGGCCTGGGCCTCCGCCTGCTGGGCCTGGCTCTGGATGCGCTTCTGGCTGGCGATCGCCGTGGCGACCGCCTGGCGCAGCTTGACCAGATCAGCCTGCATGTCGGCGACCGACTGGTCGAGGATCTTGGCCGGGTCTTCCGCCTTGCTCACCAGGTCGTTGAGGTTGGCGCGCAGCAGACGGCTGAGCCGATCGAAGAAGCCCATGAATTGTGGGAAAGGGCGAAAGCGCAGGCTAGCGACAACGTCGCCGCCTGAAACCGGCCGCCGCAGCGGATTGCCGCACCACCGCCGCGGCCCTGCCTAACTTTGATTGATGGCCCGTCCACGCTCCCGCCGATCCTCGTGGGATCAGCCCGGTGCCCAACGCGGGCGCCGCATCGGCAACCTTTCCCTACTGCTGCCTGCGCCCCGCCCGCCGGCCAGCCCCCTGGCCGGCTGCCTGGCCGAGCTCGACGATCACTGGCGGCGCGACGGCCACCTCGCCGCCCTGTGGCAGGCCTGGCCCAGGATCGCCGGACCCCAGCTGGCCCCCCATTGCCGCCCCCTGCAGCTGCAGGCCGGCCTGCTGAGCGTGGGGGCAGCGCCCGGACCCTGGTTGCAGGCGCTGCAGTACAACCGCCATCAGCTGTTGGGAGCCCTGCGCGGTGCCGGCTTCAGTGTGCGCGATCTGCGCGTTCAGCAGCACCATGCCGCGCCGCCGGTGCCGCTCGGCTCCCTGGAGGAGCAGCAGGTGTGGGAGGCCCACCCCAGCCGCGGCGATGTCCACGGCATCGCCGACTGCCCCGCCTGCGGCCGGCCCGCCCCAGGCGGCGAGATGGCCCGCTGGGGCCATTGCAGCTTCTGCCGCCGCAGCCATCTGGCCGGAGTGGGCTGATCAAGGCGGTTGGCTGATCAGGCGAGTGCGGCGCAGCAGGCGGCGAAGGCCGCGGCCGGATCGGCTGCGGCGGTGATCGGCCGGCCGATCACCAGATGGGAGGCGCCGGCGGCGATCGCCTCGGCCGGTGTCATCACGCGCCGCTGGTCACCGCGGTCGGTCCCGGCCGGACGAATCCCCGGCGTGACCAGAGCAAACGGCTCGGGATAGGCGGCCCGCAGGGCCGCCACCTCAAGCGGGGAGCAGACGGCGCCACCGATGCCGGCAGCGGCCGCCAGCTCCGCCAGCCTGGTGGCGTGGCGATCCACCGGCTCCACGATCGCCAGCTCCTCGGCGAAGCGCTCAGGTTCCCAGCTGGTGAGCACCGTCACCGCCAGCAGCAGCGGCGGTGCCAGCCCCTCCGAAGCCGCTCCCTCAAGCGCTCCCCGCTGCGCCTGGCGCAGGGCCTCGCCGCCGGCACCGGCATGCACGGTGATCAGCTCGGCCCCCAGCCGGGCGGCGCTGCGGCAGGCGCCGGCCATGGTGGCGGGGATGTCGTGGAACTTGAGATCGAGAAACACCCGCAGCCCGCTCTCGCGCAGCCGCAGCACCACCTCCGGACCGGCCGCCGTGAACAGCTCCAGGCCCACCTTCACCCAGCGCAGCCCGGGGAGCGCCGCGGCCAGCGCCAATGCGGAGGCCGCATCGGGACGGTCGAGGGCCAGGATCAGGCGATCGGCGGGATCGAGCATCGAGCCATGATCACACCGGCTCAGCCCAGTTCCAGCCGGGAATCGGCAAAGGAGCCGTAAGCGGCCGGGTCGCAGGTGAGCAGGATCACCTGCAGGCCGCGCTCCACGGCGGTGGTGAGCATGCGCTTCACCAGTTCGATCCGCTCGGGGTCGGAGTGGGTGAAGGCATCGTCGAACACCAGCGGCAGGCAGCCGTCGTGGGCGTCCTTGAGCACATCGGCCATCGACAGCCGCAGGGCGGCCGCCAGCTGCTCACGCATGCCGCCGCTGAGGGCTTCGAAGTTGTAGTACTCCCGGCCGCGCCGCAGCTGCAGGCCCTGGAAGCCCGTGCTCTGGTCGTAGCTCAGCCGCGCAACCTGGCCGTCGGGGATCAACGGCCTGAGGTACTCGCCGATGGCACCTGCCAGCGGCTGGGTGTAGCGGCATGAGAGGTCGGCCTGGGCTTCCTGGAACAACTCCTGCAGCAGCTGCTGGGCCTCGGTGAGGCGCCGCAGCTGGAGGTGATCGGCTTCGGCGCTCTCCACCTGCACCCGGGCCCGCTCCACCGCCGCGTAGGGGTCTTCGCTGCTGATGCTGTCGCAACGCTGCTTGGCGGCGCCGCGCTGATCCAGCAGCTGCTCCTGCCTGCGCTGCAGAGCCTCGATCTGCTCGTCGAGCCGGCGCTGTTCGCGTTCAGCGTTCTGGCTGCCGAGGGCTGCGCGGTCGGCCTGCAGCTGGTTGAGCTGGGCTTCCGCCTGCTGCCGCTCCTGCGCGAGGCTGCCCAGTTGGGCGGCGACCGTCTCACGCTCGCCGTGCTGGTGGATCAGCTGGGCCAGCCGCTCCTGGCGATCGGCCCGTTCAGCGCGCACCACCTCCAGTTGGCTTGCCTCGCTGAGGCGCTGCTGCTGGAAGCTCTGCAACGCCGCCCGGGCCTCCTCCAGCTCCGTCTCCGCCAGCTGCGCCGCTGCGCTGGCGTGTTTGGCGTTGCGGGAGATCTGCTGCTGCAGGGCCTGGAGTCCGGCCAGGGCCTCAGGCAGCGGTTGCTCCTGCTCCAGCGCCTGGCGCACGGCCGCCAGCTCCTGCAGTTCGCCTTCGAGCTCCGCGATCCGCTGCTGCAGCGCTTCCTGCTGACGCTCCAGCTCGGTGAGATCGGCCGGTGAGTCGGCGCCCAGGCCCGCCAGCCGCTGCTCCAGCTCCGTGCGCTGCTCCAGCAGCTCGGCCGCCGCCTCCACGCTGGCCGCCCCACAGGCCGCCAGGTGTTTCGTGAGCTGCTCGCCGGCGCTCTGCACCGTCTGCTCCAGTTCCTCCAGGGCCTGGCCGCCACCCGGGGCGATCTCGAGCACCACGTCCTCGCCCACCTGCAGCTGGAAGATCGAGCTGAGCCGCTGCTGCTCGCCCACCGGCAGGGGCCGGCCATCGAGGCGCACCGGCTGATCGGCCCGCAGCAGCGTCACGCCGGCGGCCATCGCCTGCTGGCGGGTGCGGGCATCGCGCAGCGTCTGCTCCAGTTGCCGCAGCTGCTGCAGGCTCTGTTTGTTGAGGGCCGGCAGCGCCGCCAGCTGCTGGGCCAGGCTCTGCCGCTGGCGGGCGGCCTGGCGCCGCTTCTCCAGCTCGGCCGCCAGGCGCTGCAGGGAATCCGCCGTGCTGGCGCGCTCCACCAGCCGCTGCAGCAACTGCTGGCGTTGCTCCAGGGTCTGGCGCTGCAGGCGGAGCGTCTCCAGGTTGTGGAGGCGCTGCTGCTGGGCGGCTGTCAGCTCGTCGTCCCGGCCCTGGGCGCCGGCGGCGCTGGCCTGCAGCTCCGCCAGGCGCTGCTGCCGCTGGTCGCATTCCGCGCTGAGGCGATCAAGCTGCTGCAGTGTCTGGGCGGCGGCGTCATGGCGCAGGCGGATCGGCTCCAGGTTTTTAGCGGCAAGCTTGATGGCGGCATCCAGCCGTTCGGCAGCCTCAGCGCCCTCGAGCAACAGCTTGCGGCGCTCCTGCAGGGCCGGCAGCTCCACCGTCTGCACCTGCTCGAGCTGCTCGCCGATGACGGCCAGCTCCTCACTGGCAGCCTCGTAGTCGGCCAGGCGCGCCAGGGCCCGGTCGAGGCGCTCGCCGGCGGCCCTGAGCTCCTGCTCGCGCTGGTACAGCGGCGAGTGCTTTTTCGTGCCGCGGCTGGTGAAGTTCTCCTCCAGCGCCGCCTGGAGGCGCTGCTCCACCCGCTGATCATGGGCCGACTGCTGCACGGCGGCGCCGCCGCTGCGCTCCAGTTGCAGGCGCAGCTGGTCGAAGTCGTAGCTGCTCTTGCCGGCCGCGAGCAGGTCGTCGCCGGAGAGGCCCTGCCGCACCCAGAGATGGGCCCAGCGGCTGGGCAGCACGGTGCGGGCCTGCTTGCTGCCCACGATCTCCCCCACCCCCAGCAGCTCGGCCAGGGTGTCTTCGGCGGCTGGACCGCTGAGCGGCAGGCCGCTGCTCTCGGCCTGGAGGCTCACCTGGCCGGTGGCGCCGCTGAACCGCTTGCGCAGGGTCCAGGTGTCGCCCTGGGCGGCAAAGCTCAGCTGCACCACCGGTTGACCGATGTGCAGCCGCGACTGCAACGCCTCCACCGGCGCACCGGTGGCCGTGGCCTTGAGGAACAGGGCGCGGTGGAGGGCCTCCACCAGGGTGCTCTTGCCCGACTCGTTCGGGCCACCGATGAGGGTGAGCGTGGGCGCGAAGCTGAGCTCCAGATCGCCGTGCAGGCGCACGTTCTGGAGCTGGCAGGAGAGCAGGCGCATCGATGGGAAAGCAGCGGGAGCGGGGGTTTCAGCGGGTGGTGGCGAGACGGAACAGCTCGCACAGGGCGGCGCGCAGGCGGGCGGCCTCCTCACCATCGGCATCGCTCTGGCGGCTGAGGCGCTGCTGCAGCTGACGGGCCACCCCTGCGATCAGCGGGTCTTCCGTGCGGGCGGTGAGCTGCTCGAGTTCGGCGGCCTCGGGCGCCTGCTGGCATTCACCCTTGATGCGCAGCCGCAACAGCCGGTTCTGCAGATCGTCAAGCAGCAGCTGGTAGCGCCGGTGGCCGGCGAGGCTGAGGCTGCCGCTCACCTCCAGCCGCAGCAGGTCGCGGGCCACGCGGCCGGCGGTGAGCTCCTCGAGCTGCCGCTCGAAGCGATCGAGATCGCTGTCGCCGCTGAAGCGGAAGCGGACGTTGTGCCAGCGGATCCGGCCGGTGGGCAAGGGCCGCACCACTGGGACGGCGCCGCGCTCCAGCTCCACCAGCAGCACCTGGCCGCGCTGGTTGTCGCCGCCCTGATCGAAGCGATCGGGTTCCGGCGTGCCCGGATACCAGGCCTTCTCCGACACCTGCTTGAGGTTGTGCCAGTCGCCCAGGGCGACGTAGTCGATCTGATCGGCGGGCAGGGCGGCGAGGTTGATCAGGTTGTTGGCGCCGGCCTGGGCCTCTTCATC
The DNA here is from genome assembly GCA_044233605.1 of Cyanobium sp. Classification (GTDB taxonomy): domain Bacteria; phylum Cyanobacteriota; class Cyanobacteriia; order PCC-6307; family Cyanobiaceae; genus Cyanobium. The sequence goes on from JBIIJS010000035.1 coordinate 11,879, forward strand.
GCTCCCGTACTCCCGCCCCCCGAAGCCATGCACACCGCCGTGGGCCAGCACGATGCGGGGCCGGTCGGCGGGGAGGGCCGCCCAGTCGAGCTCCCGCATCCACTGGCTGGGATCGCTGCTGTCCTGGTTGCGCAGCAGCGGACAGGGCAGCAGAACGGCCTGCTCCAAGAGCACCGGCTGGCGTTCGAGCAGCAGCTGCAGGTTGGGAGCGAGCTGGCGCTGGTGGCGCTGGAAGTCGTCGCGGTGCCAGACGGTGCCCGGGGCGCCATGGTCGTGGTTGCCGGGGATCACCAGCACCGGCACCTCCATCTCACCGATCAGCTCCAGCACCTCCAGCACGGCGGCGGCGGCCGGGGTGGGTGAATCGAACAGATCCCCGGCGACGAGCACGAGCTGGGCCTGCTGGAGCCGCACCGCATCGCGGAGGCGGCCGACGGCCGCGAGGCGCTCCTGCTGCAGGCGGAAGCGCTTCTGCTCATCGGCGACGGTCCCGTAGGGCTTGCCGATCTGCCAGTCGGCGGTGTGGAGGAGGCGGAGCATGGGGAAAGGGATCTACTTCGTGGCGAATGGCGACGGTGTCGAGGCTGTCGATCCAGGCGATCCGTTGCCGGGGGCTGCCGGGGATGGGCGGTTGGCCGTTGGGCCTCTGCATGGCTCCTCCTGCCCGTTCGGGATGCCGACAGATTCGCGCCATCGGCGCCGTTGCAGGGGGCTTCACCTGCGAAGGACGAGAGACCAGGCGCAGCGCTTCGGGGCAGGCATCGCGGTGATCATGGATCGGATCGCCTATCCCTGGGAGCCCGTTGCGGTGCGTGATCTGATGGGGAGGGAGGAGCCAGCGGCTGCTCGATCAGCACCAGGGCGGGCGGCAGCCGGTGGATGGGGCGATCAAGGTGCTGCCACACGGAATCGGCATGGCTGTTGCCAGGCAGGGTCTGGCCGGCGGGGAAATGGATGCCGAGCTCGCAGTTGTCGAGCTGGGCGCTGTCGCTGAGGTTGGCGCTGGTGACCAGCAGTTCGTCGTCGGCCACGCAGCACTACACGGGAAACACGGTGGAGCACAGCCGACCGCGCTCCAGGGCGGAGGCGACGAGCTGATCGATGCGATCGGCCAGCGACACCAGACCGCCGAGGGTGCCTTCTGAACCGCTGCCGCTGGTGTACAGTAAGATCACGTACCCCTGCCCCGGGAAGCTGTAGATCCGCTCCTTGATTGCGAAGGCGCCGTAAGGGCGCACCAGGCCATTCGAATGCACTGGCCAGCTCTCGATCACGCAGCCAGGCAGCCTTTTCGGGCATGAACTTGAGGGCCGCTTTGAGATCGCTCTCGTCGTCGCCTTTTCAAAAAAGCTCAGGTGGAAGATCAGGTGGTGCTGCAGCGAGATCCGTGAAGCCCCGCTGGCCCACCGTGTCCCAAGTGGTTTCGCCGAGCACAAGGGCATCCACCTCCCGCTGCCAGAGCACCTCCAGCTTCTGGCCGTTGGCGTTGTCATCCAGACATGCCATCCGCACCACCGTGTTGCCCTCCGGGTGATCGGCCGGCTCCACCTCCTCCACCAGCCAGCGGTGGCTGCGGCAGGGCACCACGCAGCCCTGGCTCGGCAGGGAAGCGGTAGGCATGGCTCGTTCAGGCAACGGAATCCGCCGTTCCCCAACCCTGCATCAATCTGCTGTGTTTGAGAGGGATCTTGCAACCTCCGAAACATAGATCAGCACTCGTTTCTAAGCGAATACTGCATTGTTTCTGCCCTGGCGGCCTGCAGGGATGGCATGACAATCGGCGCAGAGGCGGCTCAGCCCGCCGCCGGCGCCATCAGAGCCGGCAGCCAGGTGACCAACGGCGGAAACAGGATCACCAGCAACAACACCAGCAGCTGCACGCCGATGAAGGGAACCGCGCCGCGGTAGATCGCACCGGTGCCCAGCTCCGGTGGGGCAACGCCGCGCAGATAGAAGAGCGCGAAGCCGAAGGGGGGCGTGAGAAAGGAGGTCTGCAGGTTGGTGCCGATCACCACGCCGAACCAGAGCATCGCCTCCGGGCCCAGCTGCTCCCGGGCCGCCGGCAGCAGCAAAGGCAGCACGATGAAGGCGATCTCAAAGAAATCGATGAAGAATCCGAGCAGGAAGATCAGCGTCATGCTCAGCAGCAGGAAACCGATCTTTCCGCCTGGCAGATGAAGCAGCAGATCGCTGATCAGCACATCGCCACCCACGCCGCGGAACACCAGGCTGAAGGCTGTTGAGCCGATCAGGATCGCCATCACCATCGCCGTGGTGCGCAGGGTGTCGTCGCACACCTGCATCAGGGCGCGGCGGCTGAGGCCGCCATCGAGAGCCGCCAGCGCGATCGCCCCCACCGCGCCCAGCGAACCGGCTTCGGTGGGGGTGGCGAGGCCGAAGAAGATGCTGCCCAGCACCAGCAGGATCAGCAGCAGCGGCGGCACCAGCACCCGGACCAACCCCCCCGCGCCCAGAACCGCGCTGGCCTGCTGCCGCAGCGGTGGCGCCAACCCCGGCTTCCAGCTGCTCACCACCACCACGTAAAGCGCGAAGGCACCGGCCATCAGCAGGCCCGGGATCAGCGCGCCCATGAACAGGTCGCCCACCGACACGCCCAGCTGATCGGCCAGCACCACCAGCACGATGCTCGGCGGGATGATCTGGCCGAGCGTGCCGGAGGCGACGATCACGCCGCTGGCCAGGGAGCGGTCGTAGCCGGCCCGCAGCATCGCCGGCAACGAGATCAGGCCCATCGTGGTCACCGTCGCCGCCACCACGCCGGTGGTGGCGGCGAGCAACGAGCCCACCAGCACCACCGCCAGGGCCAGGCCGCCGCGCACTCGCCCCAGCATTTGGCCCATCGCCGCCAGCAGTCGCTCCGCAATGCCCGACTTCTCGAGCATCGCGCCCATGAACACGAACGCCGGAATCGCCAGCAACGTGAAGTTGCCCATGATCCCGAAGATCCGCTGCGGCAGGGCATTGAGAAACTGCGGCTCGATCACCCCCAGTGCCATCGCGAGCAGGGCGAACAGCACCGCCACCCCACCCAGACCGAAGGCCACCGGGAAGCCGCTCAGCAGCGCCGCCACCAGGGCCAGCGCCATGGCCGGCCCGAGCACTTCGCCGGGGAAGAAGCTGATCACATAACCGAATGCCTCGATCTCCATCGCCGCTCACTCCAGCTCGCGCCGCCGCGCGCGGGCGCGCAGGGCACTGGCGATCCCCTGCAGGCTCAGCAGGGCAAAACCGAGCGGGATCAGACTGCGGGCCCAGAAGCGCGGCAGGCCGCCGGGGTCGGGGGAGGCCTCCTGAATCCGCCAGGCCTGCAGCGCCGGCTCCAGCGACAGGCCGAGCACCATCAGCGCGAACGGCAGCAGCAGCAGCAGGCTGCCCCAGCTCTCCACCTGCAGGCGACGCCTCTCGCTCCAGCGGCCGCTCAGCACATCGATGCGCACGTGGCCGTCGCGCTGGAGAGTCCAGCCCAGGCCAAGCAGAAAGGCCAGCGAAAACAGCAGGCTCTGGCCCTCGATCAGGGCGTTGGAGCTGAGGTTCCTGCCGAGGGCGAGGCCGAGGTAGCGGCCGATCACGTTCCACACGCCGAAGGCGAGCATCAGCAGCAGCGCCACGGCACCGATCCGGCCGGCCAGCCGGTTGAGGGCGTCGATGCGGCGCGGCCCATCCGGCAGGGGGGGCAGATCCAGGGGGGGCTGGGGATCGCTCATCAGCGCGGCCCGGCGAAGCTGAAGTTGGCGAAGGAGAGCTCGTTGATGCGGTTCCAGTCGCGCACCCCGGCGCGGAACCCGCTCCACTGCTGCAGCAGGGCGGCGAAGACCTGATCGCCGCGGGCCATGTCGGCAAACATCTGCTCACTCGCGGCCCGGGCCTGCTCGAGGATCGGATCGCCGAAATACTCCAGCTGGGTGCGGCCCCGCTGCAGCCGCTGCAGGGCCTGGGCGTTGAGCTGGTCGTAGCGGCTCAGCATGGTGAGATTCGCCTCGTAGCAAGCGGTGGAGAACATCGCCTGGTAGGGCTTCGGCAGGCGCCGCCAGGCCTGGCGGTTCACCAGGGCCGTGAGCGTGGGGCCCGGCTCCCACCAGCCCGGGTAGTAGTAGTACGTGGCCGCCCGAGCCAGGCCGAGCTTCTCATCGTCGTAGGGGCCGGTCCACTCCGCCGCGTCGATGGCGCCGCGGTCGAGCGCCATGTAGATCTCGCCGCCGGGCAGCACCTGCACGTTCACCCCCAGCTCGGCCATCACCTTGCCGCCCAGGCCGGGGATGCGCATCTTCAGGCCGCGCAGGGAAGCGGGCCCCTCCAGGCGGCGCTTGAACCAGCCGCCCATCTGGGCGCCGGTGTTACCGGCGGGAAAGCTGATCACGCCGAAGTCGGCATAGACGCGGTTGATCGCCTCCAGGCCGCCGGCCTCGTACAGCCAGGCGTTCTGCTGCTGGGCGGTGAGGCCGAACGGCACCGCCGTACCGAAGGCCAGGGCAGGATTTTTGCCGAGGTAGTAATAACTGGCGCTGTGGCCGCACTCCACCGAGCCGTTCTGTACCGCGTCGAGCACCTCGAGGCCCGGCACCAGCTCACCGGCGGCGTAGGGCTGGATCTGAAAGCGCCCCTCGCTCAGCTGCGCCACCCGTTCGGCGATGGTCTGGGCGCCACCGAAGATCGTGTCGAGGGAGGGGGGCCAGCTGGTGGCCATGCGCCAGCGCAGCGTCGGCAGGTTGCTGCCGGCGGCGCTGCTGCCGGCGCGGCGGATGCGGCAGGAGCTGATCAGGCCGGCGATGCCTGCGGCGGAGGCCGCAGTGGCCGCGGAGCGGATCAGGGCGCGCCGCTGCATGGCCGATCGGTTTGCGTTGGGACTGCAGGGTAGTTGGAAGGGGCCCCGGCGTCGATGGACCTTCAGACAACAGATGGCCATGGGCGAACAACAGGCTCGGCCCCGCTGCAGTGGTGCCAGGCGACGGACCGACTGCTCGCCCTCGGCCGTCAGGGGAGCAGGATGGAGAGGGGTCCGGTTCAGGCGCCGCCGGCGGATACGGCCATGCCGCGCACCAGCCGCCGGAAGGTCTTCTTCCCCAACTGCAGCACCTTGCCATCCAGCTGGACGGCATCGCTGAACACCTGGTTGGGATCCAGTAATTTGACACCATCGAGGCGTACCCCACCACCCTGGATCTGACGCCGAGCCTCGCTGCTGCTGGCGCAGACCCCCACAGCACTGAGCAGATAAAATGCCTTGGCGGGAAAGTTGACCGAATCCAGATTGAGGGTTGGAATGATGGAATCTTTATCGGCCGCCACCACAGAAGCTTGGCCCGCAGTCATTGACATATTTACTGTCGGATGGATTCCAGGTACCGATACAGCTGCGCCAGCTGCGGCCTGAGCCTCGCGAGCCGCCTCTTCTCCATGACATTGGCCCGTGATCTCCAGCGCCATCGCCTTCTGACGCTCGCGAGGATTCTCGGGAAGGGTCGCCAGATTGAGATCGGTGAGCAGGGTGAGGTAGTCGTTCACCACGGCATCGGG
>JBIIJS010000207.1:0-4568 GCA_044233605.1 Cyanobium sp.
AGGGCGGCCACCATCAGAAGCGGGGGCGGTGGCGGCGGAAGTTTTCGTGGATGCGTTCGCGCAGGGAGGCGCGCGGCACTTCGTCGGGCCAGCTGGCGAGCAGCTCGCGACCCATTGGCGTCAACCGCACGCGTTCGGTGAGGCCCTGGCCGTCGACTTCGCGACGCAGTACTCCCAGCCGGATCAGCCAGCGGAAGTGGGCCTCGGCGCGTTCCTCACCGAAAGGGGCGAACACCAGCTGCTGCCAGTTGCTGCGGCGGCAGAGTTCGGCGGCGCTGATCGCCTGTCGGTCGACCTGCTCATAGAAGGAGCGCCGGAACGGCATGCACCGCAGCGACAGGGAGGCGCGCCGTAAGGCGCGCCGTGTCGAGGGCTCCTGGATCGGGAGACTGTCCATGGCTGCATTCTGGCGGCCCGCCATCGGCGGGCCGCTGTTCAGTGGATGGAGGGTGCGCCAGAGTCGGGGTTCGCTTTTCGCCTACGGCGTTGCTCGGGATCCCATGCTGGTGCTGGCCTCCGCGTCCCCCGCTCGCCGCCGCCTGCTGGAGCAGGCGGCCATTCCCCACCGGGTGCGTGTGAGCGGTATCGATGAAGACGCCATCGCCGATCCCGACCCCCGCCTCCTGGTCGTTCGCCTGGCCGAGGCCAAGGCACGCGCCGTCGCTGAGTTGCCAGCAGGAGCAGAGGCAGAAGGGGCTGGCGGGGTGCTTGGCTGCGATTCGCTGCTGACGTTTGAGGGTGAGGTGTTCGGCAAGCCGGCCGATGCCAATGAAGCGATCGGGCGCTGGCAGCGTATGGCCGGCGGCTGGGCGGATCTGCACACCGGCCACTGCCTGCTCGGCGTTGGCGGTGCACCGGGGCAAAGAGGGGCGCGGCGGCAGACTGTCACCACCCGCGTGCATTTCGCCGCGCTCAGCGCGGCGGAGATCGAGGCCTACGTGGCCACCGGAGAGCCGCTGGCTTGCGCTGGCGGCTTTGCGCTGGAGGGCAGGGGCGGTGCCCTGGTTGAGCGGATCGACGGTTGCTACAGCAACGTGATCGGCCTCAGCCTGCCGCTGCTGCGGCGCTGGCTGGCTGATCGCTGACCGATGGTCTGGCTACGGTCTGGATAGTTCTCCGTTGCCAAATAGGCTGTCGATCAGCTGTCCGAGGCTTGGTCGGCTGTCACTGCCGCTCAAAGACGTTCTCTGGGGGGTCACCTGCAGCACCCGGTCGGTCCAGGCGAAGCTGAGGCTGCTGCCCTGGTCGCTCACCCGCACCGGCCAGTTGCCGCCCTTGCCGTCGCTCACCCGGTAGCCCTCGCCGCGGACGTTGCTGAACTGGTAGGTGGTGCCATCTCTGAGGGTGACGGCCAGCTTGCGGCCGCGGGAACCGCTCTGCTCCATGATTTCGCAGCTGCCGCTGGAGAGCACTGTGAACCAGCGGCTGAGGCGGCACTGGGCCTGGCGGGCGAGACCGCCGATCTGGCTACCACCCTGGCCGCTGCTTTGGCTGAAAAGGTGGCGGCTGAGCCGCTCATCCACATTGCGGCGGTCCCAGCCGTCGCTCCAGCAGCGGCCAGCACCCACATCGCAGACGGTGCCGTTGCTGAGCCGAAACACCTTCGGCGCTGGCTGGCCGCCAAGCTGGCGTATCGCTTTCCGCTCGGCGTAGACGCCGTGGTGTTCGCGGGTGAGGGCAAGCGACAGGCCCTGGCTGTCGTAGCAGAGCTCAGCGGCGGGATCGCAGATCACGCCAGCGGCAGGCTTGGCGATGCCGCTGGCCGCGGCTCCGGATCCACTGCCGAACAGCTGACGGGTGAGCAGAGGGGCAGGTTGGCGGCGGCTAAAGCCGTCGGCCCAGCACTGGCTGGCGCGGATGTCGCAGACAGCGCCGTTGCCGAGCCGGAACTCCTGCACATTCGCTCGGTTGGAGAGTTGGCTGGTAAGCCGTTCGGCGGCGCTGCGGCCGAAGTAGGTCTGGGTGTGGCCAATCGACGGGCCCTGGGAGTCGTAGCAGATCGGACCAGCCGTGTCACAGAGCACTCCAGGGGCAGGGGCGCTCAGTCCCTGGCTGTTACGGGGGAGATCCTGGGCCAGTGCCGCTGTGGCCGCTATTGCGGCCATAGCGGCACTGATCGTGAGCACGACGGTGGCGGCGGATCGGGTCAAGGGGGGCACGGCGGGGCAACCGCTGAATGGTGTGGTCAACCTATGCAGGAGCGTTGCTTCCGGCATCCGTAGGACTGGGTAAATCTCAGTTGAACAGGTCGCGCAGGGTGTCTTCGAGACTCCGGTTGCTTCTGTCGCCGCCGCGGTAGGAGCGCTGGCGAGTCTCCAGGGTGATATCTGCCCAGCGAAACACTGCGGCGCGGCCGTAATCCTGGATGGAGACGGGCCAGCGCCGGCCGCTGTTGTCGCTGATCCACCAGCGTCCCCGATCGTTGTGGAACTTATAGGTCGTTCCATTGCGCAGAATCGCGCTGTAGCGGCCATTGCGGTCGTCGTTGCTCTCGCGCAGATCACAGCTGCCGTCGTACACCACCCGGCCGGCGCGCCGCAGCAGGCAGATGGCCGACTGGTTGCCGTCGGACCAGCTGCCGTTGCCGAACAGGTGGCGTGTGAGCCCTTTAGCCACGTTCCGCCGCTGCCAGCCGTCGTCCCAGCAGGTGCGCGCCTTCACATCGCAGGCAACCCCGCTGCTGAGCAGGAAGGTGCGGCCGCGCTCGCCGCGGGCGATCAGGCTGCGCGCCCGGTCTTCTCCGTAACGGCCGAAACTGCGGTGGGTTGCGCTTAGAGAAATGCCTTCCCGGTCGTAGCAAAGCTGCTCTGCCTCATCGCAAACCAACCCCGCCTCTCGTAGGTCGATTGCGTTGCGGGCTGCAGCCCCGAGACCAGTCCAAAGACAGAGCATGAGCGCCGTCGGCAGCAGCGAACCCTGGAAACGATGCTTCATCGCACAGCGGATGATTCAAGAAACCTTATCGCTGCTGCGGTTTGGCGACACGGCGTTTCCGCCATCCGAACGCCTGGGTGGATCTCAATGAAAGGCCCCGCAAAAAAAAGCCCCTGCCGTTGGGCAGGGGCTGGGTAAGAAGTTCGACTGGTTCAGTTTCGATTGAATCAGTCGAGATCGGGCATGGCCAGGGTGGGCTCGGCCTGACGGTCGATGCCCTTCTCGAAACCGGCGGCGGCAGCGCGGGCGCGGCCTGCGTGCCAGAGGTGACCCACCAGGAAGAAGAAGGCCAGCACGAACTGGGTGGAGGCCAGCCACTGGCGGATGTTCACAAAGTTGACCGAATTGGGCTCAGTGATGATGCCGCCCACCGAATTGAGCGAGGCGTTGGGCGCATGGGTCATGTATTCAGCTGCGCGACGCACCTGCCACGGCTGGATGTCGTTTTGCAGTTTGTCAAGAGATAGACCGTTGGGGCCGCGAAGGGGTTCAAGCCAAGGCCCCCGAAAATCCCAAAAACGCATTGTTTCACCACCGAAGATGATCTCGCCGGTGGGTGAGCGCATCAGGTACTTACCAAGGCCAGTAGGTCCCATGGCAGAACCGATATTGGCGCCGAGGCGCTGATCTCGCACAAGGAAAGTGAAACTCTGAGCTTGGGACGATTCGGCGTTGGTGGGGCCGTAGAACTCGCTCGGATAGGCAGTGTTGTTGAACCAGATATAGGCCGAGGCAATGAAGCTCATGAAGCTCAGAGCGCCAAGGCTATAGCTGAGGTAGGCCTCACCATTCCAAATGAAAGCTCTACGCACCCAGCCAAACGGCTTTGTGATCACGTGCCAGATGCCACCGAATATGCAGATCAGGCCAATCCAGATGTGGCCACCGATGATGTCTTCCATCGAGTCGACGCCAATGATCCATCCTTCGCCACCAAATGGGGCTCGGAACAGATAACCAAAGATCACTGCCGGTGAAAGGGTGGGATTCGTGATCATTCGCACGTCGCCGCCTCCGGGTGCCCAAGTGTCGTAGACACCGCCGAAGAACATTGCCTTGAACACCAGCAGCAGCGCACCGACACCGAGCAGTATCAGGTGATAGCCAATAATGTTCGTCATCTGGTTTTTATCGCGCCAATCCTGCGAGAAGAAGGCGGAATAATTTTCCAGAATCTCAGGGCCTCGCAGAGCGTGATAGAGCCCACCAATTCCGAGTACTGCAGAACTGATCAGGTGAAGCACGCCAACCACGAAAAACGGGTAGAGATCGGTGACCTCACCTCCGGGACCGACGCCGTAGCCGAGGGTAGCGACGTGAGGAAACAGGATCAGGCCCTGTTCGTACATGGGTTTGTCGAAGGTGAAATGGCTCACCTCAAACAACATCATTGCGCCTGCCCAGAAGACCATCAGACCCGCATGAGCGACGTGCGCACCGAGCAGACGGCCGGACAGATTGATCAGACGGGCATTGCCGGCCCACCAGGCGTAGCCAGTGGAGTCGAGGTCGTTGCCTCCGACTGAGACGAGACCGGAATTAAAGGGCGTTTCCACGGGGCAGAACCTCTTCAGGGAAGACGAAGTTTTCGTGAGGCTGGTCGGCGGGGGCCATCCAGGCGCGCAGACCTTCGT
>JBIIJS010000036.1:0-17390 GCA_044233605.1 Cyanobium sp.
GATCTCGACGACCGGCTGCGGATCCTTGACGCCCTGTACGTCCCCACCCGCAATCCCGATAGCTTCCCGGATGGAGCCCCCGCCGACCACTTCGGGCGGCTCCAGAGCGACGACGCCCTGCGCCATGCCCGTTCGATCGTTGACGCAATCGCTGCTGCGCTGGCCTGAGCCCGATCAAGTACTCCAGCAGGTGACCCAGTGGTCCGAGCATGTTGCGGCCGAGCATCCCGGCCTCGTGCGGGTGGGCGTGTTCGGCAGCTATGGCCGCGGCGACGCCGGCGTGGGCAGCGATCTTGATCTGCTGCTGATCGACTCCCTCTCCCACGGCCCCCAGCACCAGCGCCTGCTGGCCTGGCCCCTGGCGGAGCTACCGCTCAGCTGCGATGCGCTGGTGCTCACCCCCGTCAAACACCGGGAGCTGCTGGCCAGTGGTTCCGCCATGGCCGCCGCGTTGGCGCGCGACAGCCGCTGGCTGTGGGGCTGACGCGGAAAGCCGCACGGCGGCGCCTTCCCCAACAGCCAACAGCCACAAACCAACAGCCCAACAACCCAACAGCCAGGGTTAAGAAACAGCCAAGTATTGAGGGATTAAGGGATTAAGGGATAATGGAAGGGCCCTGGGAGAAGCAGACCACACGCAGACCGACACGGTTGTGGGCGTAGGCGGGGTGCTTGAGGTGCCGGAAAGCCGAACGGCAATACCTGGGGTAGTGGTACCAAGAGCCACCGCGCAACAGTTTGCTGTTACCTCCCGCCAGCCAGGGGCTGCCATCCAATGGCGCTCCTTCATAGGAGAAATGCCAATTGTCGAGACACCACTCCCACACAGTGCCGTGCATGTCGTGCACGCCCCAGTCGTTGGCTGGAAAACTGGCCACATCAGTGGTTTCGGTTCGATATGGCCCCTTGGGGCCGATCCCATAGCTGCGGATTGCGTCGTAATTGGCCAGGTCGGGCACGATCGTGGAGCCAAAGGCAAAGGGCGTGGTGGTGCCCGCCCGGCAGGCGTATTCCCACTGGGCCTCACTGGGCAGGGTGAAGGAAAGGCGGCTCCGCTGGCTCAGGCGGCGGCAGAACTCGATTGCCTCGTGCCAGCTCACCGTCTCCACCGGCCGGCGGAGCCCTCGGAAGCCGGAGGGCCTGGGGTTCAGATCCAGCCCCAGCCTGGGCCAACGGGCTACCACAGCCCACTGCGCCTGCGTCACAGGGGTTTGACCGATCAGGAAGCCGCCCAGCCGCACCGTGTGTTGGGGCCCCTCGTTGGCGCTGTGCTCAGGCTCGGTGGCGGGCGAGCCCATCAGAAACTCCCCCGCCGGGATCTGGATCAACCGGAGGCTCTGGCCCTCCACCAGCTCCACTTCGCAGGCCTCCACCCGCGCCTCCCGGCGCTCCACCAGCCACCGCTCGCCCTCGCGCCGCAGGCGGGCCGTGTTCACCGTGAGGGGGCGCAGGGCCAGGGGTGGCGGCCCCGCCGCAAACGGATTGCGCCCCAGGGGCGGCTTCACGTAGCGCGGCGCCCCATGCAGCTCCTGCAGCAGCTCCTTCCTCCAGCCGCGCCTCAAACGCGCCGTCGTCGCGGAAATCCAGCCAGAGGCGCTGGCCCAGGAAGCCCGGCACCAATGGCTCGCCGCTGTTGCCGCGAACGATCGGCACGAATTTGATTGTGTCGGTAGCGCGGGCCACGTGGCCGGTGACGACCATGCCCTCATAGCCGGCGCCACCCTTGCGCTCCTCCGCCTTGGCCACGTAGTTGGCCGTGCACACCATCAGCACCCGATCGGCGTCGCGGATGCCGAGATCCATGAAGCGCACCACATCGGCGCCGTAGGGAAGGTCCCACTGATCCAGGGTCACGTCCACGCCGCCCCGCCGCAGCCGCTCCGCCAGCAGGCGCACCCAGGCCCTGTGGGCCTCGGAATCGTGGGAATAGGAGAGGAACACCCGCGGTGTCACGCCGGCCGGATTGCAAGCGGTGGGGCCATTGTGCGGCAGCTGGGGATGGTCTCGCGCCAGGGCCACCGGCCAGTTGCGCAGGCCCGCCAGGGCAGCGTGATCACCCATGCATCCCGTGCACTCGCCCTACGCTGAGCCAGCACGCCCCTGGGGAGATGACGCTCGCCCCACCGCCAGCCACCACCGAAGCTCCCGGGGCCGACCTGCCGCCGCTGCTGCTGCCCCCCGATCTGCGGCTCAGCCCGGAGCAATTCGCCCTGGTGTGCGAGGCCAACCCTGAAGCGCTGCTGGAACTCGCGGCCGACGGCCAACTGATCGCGATGACACCCACAGGAGGCGACACCGGTCGTCGCAACAGCCGGCTGATCGCTCGCCTCCAGAGCTGGGCGGATCAGCAGGGTGGCTGGGAGGTGTTCGACAGCTCCACCGGCTTCCGTCTGGCCGACGGCTCGGTGCTCAGCCCCGATGCGGCAGTTGTGCGGCTGGAGCGCTGGCAGGCCCTCAGCCACGAACAACGCCGCGGCTTCCCGCCGCTCTGCCCTGATTTGGTGATCGAGCTGGCCAGCCCGAGCGACGAGGGAGCGCGAGGGGCAACGGCCCTCCGCCGCAAGATGGGCACCTACCTGGCCAACGGCGCCCGGTTGGGCTGGTTGTTGTTTCCCGAACAGCAGGCGGTGGAGATCTGGCGGGCCCCAGCTGATCCAGGCTCAGCGGCCACACCCGAGCGGCTGGAGCCTGCAACCATGCTGGAAGATCGAGAGCTCCTGCCGGGGCTGCGGTTGGCGCTGGCGGAGATCTGGGTGGTGTAACGCGGCGCTGATCCAAAAACCGCGCCAAGGGCTGCGGCCACCGCCGTCCGCCAGCTCAGCCCAGATCCGCCAGCCGCTTGCGCGCCAGCTCCGCCTGGGCCTCGGCCTCGGCCAGGTTGGCGCGGCACTCGGCCACCACCTCCGGCGGTGCCTTGCCGGCGAAGTTGGGATTCGCCAGGCGGCCGCTCAGTCCCGTGATCTCCTTCTCGGCCTTGGCGATGTCCTTCTCGAGGCGGCCGCGCAGGGCGTCGAGGTCCACCAGACCCTCGATCGGCAACAGCACCTGCAGCTCGCCGCTCACCCCTGCCAGAGCCTTGGTGGCAGGGGCTTCGTCCGCCGCGCCCGGATCCAGCACCTCCACCCGCATGGCGCGGGTGAGGGCGGTGATGTCGGCGCTGGAGGCGCTGAGCACGGCAGCCAGCTCGGGCCGCCCGGTGACGAACTGCACCGGCGCCGGCTGAGCAGGCTTGAGCCCGGCCACGGCCCGCAGGTTGCGCACCACCCGGATCGCCTCGATCAGCTCGGCGAAGCTCGCCTCCAGCTGGTCATCGAGGGCGCTGGCATCGAGCGCCGGCCAGGGCTGCATGGCCAGGAAGGTGTCCTCGCCCGCGCCGGTGAGGCCATGCCAGAGCTCCTCGCTCAGGTGCGGCATCAGTGGATGCAGCATCACCAGCAGCTCCTGCAGCACCTTGGCCAGCACAGCGCGGGCGGTGCGCTGCTGAACAGGGTCCTGCAACCGCCGCTTGATCAACTCCACATACCAGTCGCACACCTCATTCCAGGCGAACTCATAAAGCCCCTTGGCGGCTTCGCCAAGGCCATAGCTGCCATAGCGCTCCGCGGTTTCGCGGTTCACCCGCGCCAGCCGCGACAGGATCCAACGGTCGGCCAGCTGCAGGGCTGCAGGGTCCGGCTCACCCAGCGAGGCGGGCGTCTCGCCGGCCAGGTTCATCAACGCAAACCGGGTGGCATTCCAGAGCTTGGTGGCGAAGTTGCGCGCGGCCTCCACCGTGGCCGAGGTGTCGCTCTTGCGGTCGTAGTCGAGGCGGATGTCCTGGCCGGCGCCGGCCACCTCACGCACCAGGGCGAAGCGCAGGGCGTCGGCGCCGTAGCGATCGATCAGCAGCAGCGGGTCGATGCCGTTGCCCGCTGATTTGCTCATCTTGCGGTTGTGCTCATCGCGCACCAGGCCGTGGATGTACACATCCCGGAAGGGCATCTGACCTGTAAAGGCGCCGGCCATCATCGTCATCCGGGCCACCCAGAAGAAGATGATGTCGAAGCCCGTCACCAGCACACTGGTGGGATACCAGCGCGCCAGATCGGCCGCCTCGGCATCGGGCCAACCCAGGGTGGAGAAGGGCCAGAGACCGCTGGAAAACCAGGTGTCGAGTGCGTCGGGGTCCTGCTCCAGCACCACCGGGTGGGCGTGCACACCACCGGCGAATTGCGCTTCCGCCTTGGCGCGGGCCTCTGCTTCATCGCGGGCCACCACGTAGGGGGTGCTGTCGGTGATGGTGCCGCCGGTCTCGCTCACCACGAACCAGGCGGGGATCCGGTGGCCCCACCACAGCTGGCGGCTGATGCACCAGTCGCGGATGTCGGTGAGCCAGTCGCGGTACACCTTCGCCCAGCGCTCGGGCACGAAGCGCGGCTCCGGCCCGGTGGCGGCATCCAGCGCCTCGCGGCAGCGGGCGGCCAGGGGCTCGGCGCGCACGAACCACTGGGTGGAGAGCAGGGGCTCCACCGGCACCTTGCCGCGATCCGAGAACGGCACGCTGTGGCGGTACTCCTCCACCTTCACCAGAAAACCTTCGGCCTCCATCGCCGCCACCACCGCCTTGCGCGCTTCAAAGCGATCGAGCCCGTGGAAACGGCCCGCCGCTTCGTTCATCGTGCCGTCGCGGTTCATCACCGTGATCAGCGGCAGGTCGTGGCGCTGGCCGATCGCGAAGTCGTTGGGGTCGTGGGCGGGGGTCACCTTCACGCAGCCCGTTCCGAACTCGGCCTCCACGTGCTCATCGGCCACGATCGGGATCGGGCGGCCCACCAGCGGCAGGGTGAGGGTCTGGCCCACCAGATCGGCATAGCGGGGATCCCTTGGGTTCACCGCCACGGCCGTATCGCCCAGCAGGGTTTCGGGGCGGGTGGTGGCCACCTCCAGGTGGGTGCGGCCATCGGCAACGGGGCCACCCTTGAGCGGATAGCGGAAGTGCCAGAGGTGGCCGTCCACCTCCTTCATCTCCACCTCCAGATCGCTCACCGCCGAGCCGGAGGCGGGGCACCAGTTCACCAGGTATTCGCCCCGGTAGATCAGCCCCTGCTCGTGCAGGCGGTTGAAGGCCTCGATCACCGCGGCGCTGCAGCCCCCATCAAGGGTGAAGCGCTCCCGCTGCCAATCCACCGAATAGCCCAGCCGGCGCAGCTGGCCCACGATCGTGCCGCCGCTCTCGGATTTCCAGGCCCAGGCTTTCTCCAGGAAGGCCTCCCGGCCCAGCTGTTCCTTGCTTTTGCCCTCGGCCTTGAGCTGCTTTTCGAGGATCGTCTGCACGGCGATCGAGGCGTGATCGGTACCGGGCAAACACAGAACGTTTTTACCCTGCAGACGCTGGAAGCGCACGATCGTGTCGATCAGGGCCGTGTTGAAGGCATGGCCCATATGCAGGCTGCCGGTGACGTTCGGCGGCGGGATCACCACCGCGAACGGCTCGCCGGGAGCGCTGGGGTCGGGATGGAAGGCGCCGCTGCTCTCCCAGGCCTGCTGCCAGCGGGCTTCGGTGCCGGCCGGGTCGTAGGTCTTGGGCAGGGAGGCCTCGGTCACGGATCGATCGCATGCTTCGACCCCATGGTCTCAAAGAAGGGCATCTGCACAGGGCAGGTCGGCGTTGATGGCCAGCGGGGCGGTGATGGCCAAGCCGGCGGGGGCTCGCCTGTATTCAGTCACGGGTCAAGGCAGGCAGGCCGAGGCGAATGCAGCATCCTCAACCTGGGCTTTCAGGCAAAACCAGATGGCGATACACAAGCAGATCAACTCCGGCAGCGCCTGACCAAGAAGCAATCACTCCAATAGCTGATGGTTTGGCGTTTTCAAGACGGGCTCCAAGGCGAAAGCAAACAAAGCCTGTCTGCTCTTGCAGGTGGTCAGGGCCTAAACGGCCGATGATCAGTGAGGTGATGCGGTCAACGGCCTGCGTCGAGAAAGGCCTGAACCGCAATAGACGCCAACCCATCCTCCTCGCGCACGATCAAGGGCATGGATCATGAGAAGGCTGCCGATCACGTTCGGCAAAGGGTTGAGGAAGAATGGCGCCCGGCTGCTCAGAGGACGGCCAGGAATCGGATTTCGTGGCTGGCTCGGCGATTGGGGCGGCTCTCGAACGTCAGGCGGAACGTTCAACGATCAACTGAGTTCGCTCCGCGGCGGCTTGAGACAGGCAGCGGACAAGTCATTTGACGTAACAATCTGTGAAAACGATGGCATCGACAGAAGTAGTCCTACAGAATTGAATGATTAAAATTTCCAGATCCTCATAATGCCTATTATCTCGCTATCCGATGCTGCCCGCTACACGAAAGGGCTACCTCACCAGCTGCAGTCCTGGGAATGGCTGCAACAACAACTGAGCGAGCAAGAGCTGAATGAATTTGCTGTGCGATTCCGCACCGCACCAGAGCCACCACCAAGTCCTGATCTGGTATCAGCAGAGCAATGCCAGCGGATCTTTGGCAGATCAATCAGCGCAGCGCAACTCGCCGATCTGAATGCATGTCTGAAGCGATTTGAAATCGACACCCCCACCCGAATCGCCCACTTCATGGCTCAGATCGGCCATGAATCCGGCGGCCTCCGATGGCTGGAGGAGATCGCTGATGGCAGTGCCTATGAAGGCCGTTTCGATCTTGGCAACACCCAACCAGGAGATGGCCGAAGGTTCAAGGGTGCCGGGGCAATCCAACTCACCGGCCGAGCCAACTACGAATCATTCAGCGAGTTCATCGGTGATCCCCAGGTAATGGAGGGATGCTCCTATGTGGCCAGCCATTACCCCTTCACTTCGGCTGGCTTTTGGTGGCACAACAATCACATCAATGAGGAAGTAGATGGGGGCGCGACGTGCCGGCGCATCTCGCGACTGGTGAATGGGAAAGATCCTGCCCGAGGCCTGGCGGAACGCGAAGAATACTTTGCAAAAGCTTCGGCGGTTTTTGCCGCGGTTGCGGTCAGTCAACCCGTTGATGCAAGCAAAAACCTGAGCGTTCCCTACTTCTCCCAGCTCGACTCCAGCACCAACCAGGCTTCGCGGATGTGCTTCAGTTCTAGCTGCTCCATGCTCGTTGCCGCTCTCAAGCCCAAAGCCCTTCCCGGGACCGACGATCAATATCTCGGCATCGTCAATCAATTCGGCGACACCACGGATGCAGCCGCACAGATACAGGCACTCGAAAGCCTTGGCATCAAGGCCCGCTTTGTACAGAACGCCGACTTTTCGACCCTGGAAGAACAGATCAACCGCGGCTTTCCTGTTCCCTGTGGCTTTCTTCACAAGGGGCCCGTGGAGGCTCCCAGCGGAGGGGGGCATTGGCTGTGCGTCGTGGGCTACACACCAAAATCGGTCATCGTCAACGACCCCAATGGCGATCTGGATCTGATTGCAGGTGTGTACGGTAGTCGCAATGGAGCAGGTCTCCAATACAGTCGCAAAAACTTTGGCCGCCGCTGGATGGTGGATGAAAAGAAAAACAATGCCTATGCACCTGGCAAGGGCTGGGCGATCATTGTGGAAGCCGTGCTCGCCTGATTCCGCTCATTCATGGCAATAACCCACCTCCCCCTTGAGGGGAGGTCTGCAGGGATAACGCAGCGGTATGAGAATGCGATTGCCCGTGCCCAGGTTGGTGAATATGTTGTTGCCCTGCGGCAACAACTCACGCCGCCATAGACCGCCATAACGATCGCCCCAGTAGTTCGGCAAACCCGGCCGGGCAGGAGGCCGGCGGTTCAGCTGGGTGCGCACGCCATCGATCCAGAGGATGCGCAGCTGATCGGCCGACTGCTGATCCCGGCAACGGATCAGCTGATCGTTGTAGTAACAATCTTTCCAGTTGTCACGGGGGATCTGGGGCGCACCTTGCGGCATCTCCACACTGAGCCCAGCTGGGCTGCCACCCAGCCCTACCAGCAACAGCTTCAGGCAGACAAGCGCGGCCAGCCGTGCGGGCATCGCTGAAACCCATACGAACACCATCCAGTTGAGCAGCGGCCCACCATCGGCGCAACAGGCCACCTCCTCCCCCGGCGACACTGGGGCGTTTCGATCGCTGGCCGGCTTGCCCCACCAACCCCCTCCAGCGCTGCGCCGAAAGGGTCGGGCGGCCCTCGTCGCCGCTCTGATCGCCGCCCAGGCGCCGTTGCAGGGCTGCAGCCCCGGCCCAGGCGGAGTGATCTACGGCTACGTGGGCATCGACAACGACCAGGTGCACAGCATCCGGCGCACCCAGGGGCTGCGGCGCCAGATCACACGCCTGAAAGACGGCTTCCGCCGCCTCCACCCCGGCACGGAACTGCAGCTGGTGTTCTTCCCGGAAGACAGGCTGGCGGAGGAGCTCGTTCGACGGGAACGCAGCGGTCTGGGGCCGGATCTGGTGCTCAGCAACGGCGATACCGCCCGCAGCCTGGCGGAGGGCGGCCTCACCCGGGCGGTGTCCATGCCGAACGAGGTGCAACGCAGGCTCTCGCCGCCGGTGCTGGAGGAGTTCCGCAATGGCGACGGCCGCCTCACCGCACTACCGGTGGTGATCGAACCTCAGCTGGCCTGTTTCAACCGCAGCCGCCTGCCGGCCGCCCCCCGCAGCACCGATGAGCTGCTCGCCCTCAGCGCCCGCGGGGTACAGGTGGGCCTGGCCATCTCGCCTGTGAGCCTGTTCTGGACCAGCGGCAGCCTCGGCGCCAGCGATGCCCTGGCCACCGTCGCGGCCGGCACCCCCCTGAGCGCCGCCCAACGGCAGACGGTGGTGGGCTGGATGGGCTGGCTGCTCAACGCCAGCCTGCAGCAACGCATCACCTTCTACGCCGACGATGGGCAGCTGGTGGAGGAACTCCGCCAGAGCCGGGCTGACTGGATCCCCTGCCGCAGCGGCGACCTGGAAGACCTGCGCGAAACGCTCGGCAACCGCCTAGGTGTATCGGTGCTGCCCGATGGGCCACGCCATAGGGCCAGCCCGGTCAACCGCCTCAGGGTATGGAGCTTCGGGCGCAATTCCTCGCCGCGCCAACGGCTCACCGCCGAGGCCTTCGCCAGATTTTCGATCAACCCGCTAGTGCAGCGCAACATCACCGTCGGCACCCAGACCACCCTGCCGGTGAACCGATTCGTGCAGGTGCCGGTGCAGAGTTCGGAGGTACTGCAGGAGCTGATGGCGGCGGCGGAGCAGGCGGCCAACAGCCGCACTGTGGCCGGCCTGGTGCGGGGCCGACCCGACATTCTCAAGCTGACCGGCAACACGCTCAGCCAGCTGGTCTTCGGGGAGCTGACACCGGAACAGGCGGCCACCCAGCTGATCGCCATCCTGGGCAACGAACGATGAACCAGCTGCTGAGCGAGATCGCCGGCTGGTTCGGCTTCCTGCAGCGGCTGCCGGTGGTGCTGCAGCTCATCGGCGTGCTGGCGGTGCTGCTGGCCTGTCGCTGGGCGAGGCGGCGACGCATGCTGGCAGGGTTGAACGCTGCGGCCTACCCAGCGCTGGCGCTGGGTTTGGGCCTGCTGTTCTGCCTGCTGCTCGCCCTGATCGGCCAGCCCTGGGGCCTGGCCCTGTTCCTGCTGATGCTGGTGCTGGGCTGGTACGGCCTGGAGCTGCTGCGCCGGCTGCTGGCGCAACTGATCGACCCGGGCTCCCTGAAACGCCTCGACACCCAGCTGCTGCGGCCGGCTTACCTGGTGGCGGCGGGCCTGGCCCTGGTGGAGAAGCTCGACAGCGTGCGCGATCTGGCGGTGATTGAGCTGGGCCAGGTGCTGGGGGTGAACCTGAACCTCGGCCAGGTGATGCTTTCCCTGGCGGTGTTTTACGTGGTGCTGGTGGGTTCCGGGCCGCCGGCTGAGGGGCTCGCCTGGCTGCTGCAGCGGCTCCTGGCAACCGGCGAAGGAAGCCGCAGGGCCATGGCCCTGATGCTGCGCTACCTGATCGTGGGGGTGGGGCTGCTGACGGTGGCCCTGCATCTGGGCCTCAACACCACGGCGCTGATTGCCGTGGCCGGCGGCCTGTCGGTGGGGCTGGGCTTCGGCATCAAGGAGGTGTTCTCCAACTTCGTGAGCGGCATCTGGCTGCTGTTCGAGGGCTCGGTGCGGCCCGGCGAGGTGCTGTTCATCGACGGCGACCCGTGCGAGGTGCGGCACCTGGGCCTGCGGGCGGCCACCCTGTGGCGCGACCGGGACAACGCCGAGCTGGTGATCCCCAACCAGGTGTTCTTCACCAGCCAGGCCACCACCTACACCGGCAGCGACCGGATGCGCCGCAGCCAGGTGCTGGTGGGCGCCGCCTACCGCCACGACCCCACGGCCGTCTGCGCCCTGCTGGAGGCCACCGCCCGGGAGGTGGAGCGGGTGCTGCCGGAGCCGGCGCCGAAGGCTCTGGTGCTCTCCTACGGCGACTCAGCGGTGAACTACGCCCTGCGCTTCTGGATCGCCAACCCGATGGACAACAGCTCGATCTGCAGCGAGGTGAACCAGGCGGTGTGGCACGCCTTCGAGCGCAACGGCATCGAGATCCCCTTCCCGCAACGGGTGGTGCACGGCGGCGGAGCGGCAACCGACTCAGTCTGATCCGGCCAGTCGGGCCGCAAAGTCGTCGAGCCGGCCGGCGTTGATCCAGCCGGTGGCGATCGTCTTGCTGTGCTCGTGGTTCACCCGGCCGCGGTGGATGTGGGAGAGGCCGGCGGGGAAGATCGCCAGCTTGCCCTTCTCGGCTTCCACGTGCTGCTCCTGCCAGTGGAATTCGGTGCCGCCCTCGGGCAGGGAGTTGCAGTAGAGGATCCAGGCCAGCACACGGCGGTTGGGCTCGGTGGCCTCCGCCTCGGTGCTCCAGTCGCAGTGCCAGCGGCGGAAGCCCTCGCCGGGGGCGTAGCGCTGCAGGTTGAACAGAGGGCAGACGAACAGGGATCGCTCCGGGCAGCAGTCGAGAAACAGAGGACGCTCCGCCAGCCAGCGCTTCAGGCCCACCGAGACGCCGCGCATGATCGCGTCGGCCAGGCCATGGGCTTCGGCGTCGCTGCGGTCGAGCCACACCAGGCTGATGTCGGTCGACACCTTGTCGGGCTCGGCGCCTGGATCGCCGCCGAAGGAGACACCTGGTCGCTGCAGGTCGGTGCGGCGCTCGAAGAACGCCATCACCGCATCGGCCAGGGCCAGATAGCCGCTGTCGTGGTACTCGCCGATCAGGCGCATGCGGGCTCCTCCCCGTTCCAGGGCAGGGCGATCAGGGAATCGAGCCGCTGCCAGCGCCCGGGCGGCGCCAGCTGCTCGCTCAGGCCCACCCGGGCCAGCGCCTCCGCCACCCTGCCTGGATCGGGGCCGCCGGCGAAGGCGTCGAGGGGCAGGGCCAGGGCCTGGACTTCGGCGGGATCGGCCATCAGCTGCAGGTTGAGGTCCTCAAACTCCCGCTCAAAGAACACGCGCCGCATGCGACCGCTCAGGGCCGGTCCCAGGGCCGCGGCGAAGGCCTCAAGGGAGGCGGGATCGGCGGCGCAGCCACAGTTGAGCGCCAGCCAGATCAGCAGCTTCGCCCAGCTCTCAGCGCTCCAGGCGGGCGGGAAGCTGTCGCGGTGCTGACGCACCAGCTCGGTGATCGCGAACTCAAACAGCGTGGCCTGCAGGGCGATGGCGCCTGAAGCCGGTGGGGCGGACACGGGCAGGTGGCCGGATTTCCCCCAGCCTGCCGCAGGACGCACCGCGCGCCATTGGGCAGACTGCGTAGGCAACGTCCGCGGAGACGCACCCCGATGGCCCTGGATCTGAACGACCCGGAGCTCGAGTTCGCCGACCTCGTCACCGCTTACCAGAGCTGGGTGATGGCCGTGATCAACGACGAGAAGCTGGGCGGCGAAACGCTGCTCACCGAAGAGATCGCCGACGATGCGCTCAACGCCATGCGCTTCCTGCCCGACGTGGTGACCAGCGCGATCGAGACCACCCTGGCCCGCGTCTACGACGTCGACCCCGACGAGCTGGCCGAGCTGCTCTACCCGGAGGGCTGAACAGCTTCTCGGGCAGATCGATGGGGCTCTGGCTGCCGAACCACAGGCCCGGGCGCTGAACCCCTCGACAATCCGGCTGCGGAGCCGCCGCGGTCGGAATGGTGGTTGCTGGCACACTGTCTGCAGGCCTGGTTCCCCGGCGTTCGCTCAGGCGGCCGAAGTGGGGCTGATTCCTGGCGAGATCCATTGGCTGAATTTCGGCTCAAGGATCTTGAACAGCTACAGGTGAAAGCCACGCTCTTCAGGGTGGGCGTAATCTTCACAACAGCCAAGCTGCCGGAGACGGAAGACCTGCGAAGGTCGTCACCTGTTGAAGGCCTGAAAGACACTGGCTTTTGTACAGCGGCTTTTGTACAGCCCATGCGGATTTGGGGCGCTGGGAACGTTTTGAGCGCGGAGCTTCAGGGCGGCATCTGGACGCGTCGCAGTTCAGGGGAATCGGCGAGGGCAGCGACACGATCCAGCTCGGTCACCGGCACTTTTTTGAACCGCCATCCATCCCTGCCATCCAGGAGTTCAGGATCCGGGTAAGGATTCAACCGAAGCAGTAGCAGTGTGCGCGGGACGCAGGCGATGCTCAACAAAACCGGAGGACTGGGGCAGGAATCTGATCGCACCGATCTGAAACCGTTTTCAGCTTCTGCCCTCAGTTTCCGCCCATCAGTCGGCCGCACTGCGGCCCTGATCGGCCACCAGCAGCAGGCCGCCGATGATCGCCAGGTTCTTCAGCATCTGGATGCGCTCGGCGGAGTCGCTGACGTCACCGTGGAATAGCAGGGTGGTGGGAACGAGGAACAGCAGGAGCAGGAGCACACCCAGCCGTGCACTCCAGCCACTGATCACCAGCGCCGAACCGACGGCCATCAGAGCCATCGCCGCAACCAGCAACAGCGGCGCCAGCGGCAGACCCTTGGCCGCAATCACAGACGCAACAGCCCCGAAGCCAGCAACCTTGCCCAGCACGGCGTTGACGAAGACCAGGCAGAGCAGCACGCGGGCGATGCGGTTCAGCCAGGTGGTGTGGGCGGGCAGCGATGTCATGGCCGGCGGTCAGCTGGCGGCATTGTGAAACCTGCGCTGGCGCCGCTGTGGATCGCGCTGCCGGCTGATCCAACCGACGAACTGCAGAAGGTGTTGCTATGGCTGGGCAGCAAGGTCACAGTCGGAAGATTTCGGGGTAGAGCACGCTCTGCGTGATCTCAGCGCCGCCGACGGCACCCAGGCCTCTGAGCGGGGCTGGGGCGGGTTGCCCCACCCCCAACCCTTCACATGCTGTTACAGTTTGTGAAACATCCCTCAACACCCATGGCTGATCCCGCTCCCCGCTTCGGTTTTGTCGAATTCGCTGAAACCTGGAATGGCCGCATGGCCATGCTCGGCTTCGTGATCGGCCTGGCCACCGAGCTGCTCACAGGCCAGAGCATCCTCCAGCAGATCGGTCTGGGCTGATCGCCATGGAAGCCGATTACACCTTCGCCATCGCCGCCACCACTGCCCTGGTGCTCCTGCTCACTGGCATGACGGCCTATCTGTTGACCCGTCCCAGCGACCTCAGCCCCAGCAAACCCCGCTGATACCCATGACCAATTCCCGCGCCAACGACCAGTGGTTCACGAACCGTGCCGCGGAGCAGATCCACAGAGATCAGCTCAGACGCGTTGAGCTCTTCAACGGCCGCGCTGCCATGCTCGGCATCGTGATCGGCATCCTCACCGAGGCGATCACCGGGTCCGGCATCGCCCACCAGATCGGCCTCGGCGCCCTGGTGGATGGCTACGCCGCCTGCCGCACCCAGTTCCTGCCTTTCTGCTTCTGAGCTCCTGCTTCACTCCATCAGGCAACCTTCCACCCCCGGCGCCCCCGGGGGTTTTTGATGGGTACCACTTCTTCCCCACTCCCATGACCGGCAACCTCCAGGCGATCGGCTTCCTGTTCACCTGGGTGCTGGGCTGGGGGATCGGTGGCTCGTTGATCGATGCCGGCCTGATCAACGCCGGTGTCTATGCCCTCGAGGGCGGCCAGCTCGGCACCGCCGCCACCTTCATTGTCTGGAGCGTGCTCTGGGGCGGCGGCGGCCTCTGGCTCTACCGGCGCTGGACGCGGCCCGTGGCAGACGATCAATAAAACACCCAGACGGGCTGGCACAAGCACCTTGGGGCCAAGCAGCAGATCCTGCAGTGGGCAAAGACTGTCTGCAGGGGCGGGCTTCTCCCAGGCAGAGGGCTGCGGTGCTCGCAACTGCTGGTACCCCTGTGATGCAGGAAGAAGAATTCAACACCCCACAACTTCTCAGCTCGCTCACCGACAACACTTGGGCAGGTGGCTGCCACGGGGTCCTGGGACTGGCACGAGTGGCGACGACACCTTTCAGGCATGCCCTGGCGCAGCAACATTCACCAGTCGATAGCCAATAGGGATGGATCAGCATAATATGTACATTCGTTGTCGTCGTGAATGGATGGCTATAACAGCAGCTGCCAGCAGCAAGGGCCCGCGAATACCGCCATGGGCATGGCAATACCTTTCTCTCGCTGCCCTAATTGCGCTTATTATAACTTTGAGAGATATCACCGCATTTGCATACCCCCAGCTAAGCTGGGAAGACGGGAAAGATATTTTTGCATACTTTTATTCGCGCAACTCCCTATCTGAGATTTTTAGATTTAAGTCAGGCTATATACCCCTGGCTCCGAACATAGCCGGGCTCGCAATCACAAGTTTACCCACGGAGCTAATTCCCTATGCGTTTGTTGTAGCGCCGTTGATTCTTTCAACTTTTACTTACTCATTATTCTTCAGTCCCCAGTACAGGTCTTTCGTAGCGTCTGATTGGATGCGAGCAGTAGCATGTATCTTATTTGCGCTGTCACCCGTATTTCATCATGATATACAGTTGGGCATTGATTACGCAATTTGGAACTGCCTTTTTGCACTTTGCCTGCTATCAATAATTAACCCACCGAAAAGCCGATATGCTTATGGCATCTGGATTCTTCTCATTATTATTTTTATTGGCTCTAATCCCCTATCTGTGGTAGTATTGCCAATATATTTATACAGAGCCTGCACAACAAAAGATCTACGCGCCCGCGCAACATTTTTATTTTTTTGTGCCTGCATAGCTCTTTACCAGCTCACGGGAGTAGAGAGCAGTGGCATCTTTGAAGGTCTTAGTATTACACAGTCCCTAGCAAAAGCAGGAGAGTCACTGGGGTGGACGCTATATCTATTGTTTAAGCAAGCTTATAAAGCGATATTCGGCATTGATCAGTACATGAAGTCATCAAAGCCGGGCCTGGCAGCTTTTGCATTAATCAGCACTTATTTGCTAGCTAAATATGCTCAAACGGGCATAAAGTCCCGAATAAGACTGTTATTAATTGTTCTATATTTTTCCTTCAGCATCATATTTCTTAGCGTGCTCTCGAGGGGATTTGGCTATGTTGGCCTGATTCACATAAACATGCGCTATATGTTTGTACCCTCAATGTTTACCTATATTCTTTTCGTCGCAGTGATTGAGCAGTTTTTGACATCAACAGCCTGGCCGTCTAATGCCATAAGAAATAGTTCAGGCAATATCCAATCGCATCGCCTGGCATCAATTGCAATAGCAAATCAAGATACTAATAGACTTAAAACTGCCTCGCTACTTATTTTATTATTTTACTATTTACATAATTTGCAGATGGGTTACTTTGACAAAAACTTGCTTCGCTTAGGCAAAAGTGGACCATATTCCCCCAGCTTGGACAACGGACTTATTATTAGAACCTTTTTTCGCGAACTTGCCGAAGCCGAGGTTAAATTATGCAAAAACCCAGAAGCAGTGGCCAATCAAAAGCCAGTTTTTGCCAGCAAAAAACATGGCGACTGGTCTTTTAGTGTTCAGCCGATATGTCGCTAGCTTACACTAAGAAGCACGGTTAAGTCAAAAGTTTTTCATCTATATCATTATACGATTAGTAGCTACCACTTCTTCATCCTGCCGGCCCCATGGGCGACGGGGCCACTGGCACCGTGATCTGGTCCGAGAAGGGTCGCCACGGTGGTCAGCACTGCACCACGGTGATGAAGTGCCATACCAGCCTTTCGTCGCCGTACCGCTACCGCCTGATCGACAGCAGCCTCGAGGATGCGATCGTTGAGGCCAACGCCTGGGTGGAGCCGATTGATGATCCCAACGACACAGCCCACGCAATCGGGATGGACGTATCAACCGGCGATGGCAACTGGCGCACCTGCTGCCCTCCGGGGCTGCTGCTTTGCCCCATGGCGTGCCAGCTGTCCGGCTGAAGCCGTGGAGCCAGCTCCGCCGTGGAGTTCACGCCGCGGCGTCTTCTTCTTCCCCAGCTCCTGCAGGAACCAGCTTGATCTGCTTGCGGCCCAGCTTGATCTCGAACTCATCGCCGGGCTTCAGGCCCAGCACTGCCGTGTAGGCCTTACCCACCAGCAGGTTGCCATTCCCCTGCACAGTAGCCACAAAGCTGAGCTTGCGGCCTGCTTTGCCAACGCTTCTGCCGCCTCCATCACCGAGGCTGACGCCTTTGGCTTCCAGCAAGGCTTCATAGAAGGCGGTGAAGTTCAGCCGCTCGCCGCCATCCTTCTTACTGCTCACATAGCCGCACTCGCGCACCAGCTCCGATTTGGAGACATCGCCCAGATCCTTGACTTTGGCGAGCAGATCAGATCCCGTTAGCATGAGTGAGAAATAATTTCTCCTCATCGTACCGATCAATCTGCCCTTGTCGAGCCATACGGTGATTGCACGTTCTCAGCAAGCGGGTCAGACCGTGACGCCCGCGTCATCCCTTGTAACTCCGCAAGAGCGATGAGTTGACGATCACCGACAGGGAGCTGAGCGCCATGGCGGCGCCGGCGATCATCGGGTTGAGCCAGCCCAGGGCCGCGATCGGCACGCCCAGCGAGTTGTAGATGAACGCCCAGAACAGGTTCTGGCGGATCTTGCGCATCGTCGCCCTCGACAGCCCGATGGCGGTGACCACAGCACCAAGGTTGTTGCCGAGCAGCAGCAGATCACCCGCCTCCTTGGCCACATCAGATCCCGAGCCGATGGCGATGCCGATGTCGGCGGTGGCCAGGGCTGGCGCGTCATTGACGCCATCGCCCACCATCGCCACCACCTGGCCGGCCTGCTGCAAGGTCTGGATCGTGGCGGCTTTGTCGGCGGGGCGCACCTCGGCGATCACCTCGGTGATGCCCACCTGGGCGGCGATCGCCTGGGCGGTGCTGCGGTTGTCACCACTCAGCATCACCACCTGGATCCGCCGGCGTTGCAGTTGCGCCACCACCTCCCGGGCCTCGGGGCACACCGTGTCGGCCACCGCCAGCAGCCCCAACACCTGGGGCCCCTCACCCAG
>JBIIJS010000208.1:0-4560 GCA_044233605.1 Cyanobium sp.
CGGTTGCGCTCGCCGGAGGCCGCCAGCAAGACCGCGTCATCGCTCCAGTCGGCCGGCTGCACCGGCGCCGGGGCCACGAAGAATTCGAAATGGCTGATGTCCGGATCGAGCGCCTCCACCAGCTCCCAGCGCTGAAACGGCGGCAGGGCCCGGGCGCGCTCGAGCAGTTCACCGCCGAGCAGCCGCGCCGGATCCCACAGCTCCGGATTCGAGAAGCCGACGAAGTGGAGACCGGCCTGCTCGATCAACCCCATCAGGGCCGCCAGGTCGTAGCTGCTTTCCTGGGGATGCAGATACATATCGGCGAAATTGGCGTCCGCCGCCGTATCGATCGCCCAGCGCTCCTGGTGATGGCGGCGAAGCCGGTTGCCCTCCGGCAGCACCTCAAACAGCTCCCGCCCGAGACGCAGTCCCTCGGCGCCGGTCCCCACCTGCATCAGGGCCAGGGCCCTCTGGCTGCGGTGAATCTCCCAGCGGCCCGCATCGGCGTAGAGGAAGAGATGCAACAGGCCTTCGGGACGCAGCAGGGCCGCCAGGGCACGCAGCCCCTCGAGCGGCCGGTCGAGGTGATGCAGAACCCCCACCGAGTTGATGTAGTCGAAGTTCCCCTCCCCGGCCAGATCCAGGAGGCTGCGCTGCTCAATGCGCAGCTCCCTCACCTGCGCGGCCGCACCGGAGCGTCGCGTGCGCTCGCGGGCCACCGCCAGCGCACCGGCGCTGATGTCCACGGCCAGCAGGCTGGCGCCGGGATTGAGGTGGCAGAGGTAATCGCTGCTCACACCGGTGCCGCAGCCCGCATCGAGAATGCGCCAGGGGCGTGCGCCTGCGCCGGCAGATCGCGGCGGCAGGACGCCGCATACGGCGGCCACGGCGCTGTCGACGCACCAGCGCCAGTTGTATCCGGGCGGTGGGCCGTCCTGGAGAGGATCGCCCGGATAGGGGAAGCGGTCGTAGAAGGCGCTCACCACGGGGGTGGCGGCGTCGGAGGGCTGGGCGCTCATGGCAGGTCCGGGACGCAGGGCAGGATCCCACGGCTGCAAACATTTGTTCATGGGCGCCCGGTCGGCCAGGGGGCCAGCCGTAACGTGCCGAGGCCCTGCCAGCTCTCGTTCATGACCGTGACCGCCAGCAGCGGCAGCACCAGGGTCAGTCCGCAGCGTTACGACACCCTGCCGCTCTCCAGCGTCCGTCAGGCGGAGCAGCAGGACCGCTTCCCCGACGGCGGCGAACTCGACACGCTGATCACTTTTTTCCAGAGCGGTCAAGTGCGGGTGGCTGCCGCCCAGCGGCTCGCCGCCAACGCTGCCGCGATCGTGGCCCGGGCTGCCAACCGCATTTTTGCCGGAGGCACTCCGCTCTCCTATCTCGACTCTCCTCTGCCCGGCCAGGCGGCCGGATCCGGCGATGCCACGCCGCTGGCCGCCGACCAGGCCGCGTTTCAACGCTCCGTGCAGACCTTCACCGGCGCCGGGGCCCCGCAGCGGGGCAACCTGCTCAAACGGCTCCTGGAGGGCGCCGGCGGCGACGCCGACGTGCGGGTGATCCTGCCCAGCGGCTTCAGTCCGATCTCGGTGGGCCTCTACGGCAACGAGCGGATGAAGAAGTCGCTGCGCGACCTCGCCTGGTTCCTGCGCTACGTGGGCTACGCCCTGGTGGCAGGCGATCCCAGCATCCTGGCGGTCAACACCCGCGGCCTCCGCGACGTGCTCGAGAAAGCCTGTTCCCTGGCAGCCACCAACGTCGCCCTGCAGGAGATGCGTGCCGCCTCGGCCGATCTCTTCAAGGGTGAGCCCGAGGCTCGCCAGCTGGTGATCGAATGCTTCAACGTGCTGCTCAAGGAACTGGAGGTACCGACCCCCTCGGCCCGCCAGCGGCTCGGCAGCCCTGTCAACCAGGGCCTGCAGCTCCCCGCCACCTACGCCCTCGCCGCCGACGGGCGCCAGCGCTTCGTGATGAAGCCGGGCCTCTCCGGGGCACAGAAGGCCGAGGTGGTGCGCGCCGCCTACCGCCAGGTGTTCGAGCGCGACATCGTCAAGGGCTATTCCCAGGTGGTCTGCCCGGTGGAGGCCACTCAGTACCGCCAGGGGCAGCTCTCCAGCCGCGAATTCATCCGGGCCCTCGGCCGCAGCAAGGAATATCGGCGCCAGTTCTACGGCCGCTTCTCCAACAGCCGCGTGGTGGAACTGGCCTTCCGCCACTTCCTCGGCCGCGGCATCAGCTCGATCGAGGAGTTCCGCCGCTACTTCGCCATCGTCAGCGAACAGGGTCTGGCCGGTCTGGTCGACTCACTCGTCAACGGGATGGAGTACGCCCGCGTCTTCGGCGAGGAGACGGTGCCCTACCTGCGGGATCTGGGCGAGGAGGCCCAGGAAAGCGCTGGCTGGGGCTCCAACCGCAAGCTTTTCCGCTTCAGTGCCCCGTTCGAGGGAGCGC
Organism: Cyanobium sp.; assembly: GCA_044233605.1. Taxonomy (GTDB): domain Bacteria; phylum Cyanobacteriota; class Cyanobacteriia; order PCC-6307; family Cyanobiaceae; genus Cyanobium. The sequence goes on from JBIIJS010000208.1 coordinate 2,434, forward strand.
CGCAGTACATCACCCTCTACGCCTCCTACCGCCAGCCGTTCGCCGACCAGCATCCCTACGGCGGCGGCAACGATCCGCTGGCCCTTACCTACGGGGCGATCTTCCCTTCGGGCACGGCCTCGGTGGCCACACGAGCGGCCCCATTCAGCTACGACAGTCGCCGCATCCTGGTGAGCAACGGTCTCAACCAGCCCGGCCCGATGGACAGTCGCCAATTCCGCAGGGCCCAGCCCCGCCGTGTCGGCCCGAAAGTGGTGCGGATGCAGCAGATCGCCACCGGCGGCAATTCGGTGCCGAGCCGCGGAGGCCAGCCCAGCCTGCGAGGATCGGAAGCCGCAACTCAGGCGGTGATCCGTGCCGTCTACGTGCAGATCCTCGGCACCGGCGGCTATGCCGGGGAGCGCAACACGGTCGAGGAGATCAAACTTGAGAACGGCGACATCAGCCTGCGCGAGTTTGTGCGCCAGGTGGCCCGTTCCAACGCCTTCCGGCGGCGCTACTGGAGCGGCCTCTACATCTGCAAGGCGATCGAGGTGATGCACCGCCGCATCCTCGGCCGGCCCACTTTCGGCCGCTGGGAGATCGACGCCTATTTCGACACAGCCGCCCGCAAGGGCTTCTATGGCGTGGTCGACCGCATGATCGACAGCCGCGAATACAACGACTGCTTCGGCGAGGACACGGTTCCCTACGAGCGCTTCATCACCCCCGCCGACCGCAACGCCCGCAGGGTGCCGGCCCTGCGCCGCAGCCTTGACCCCTCCGCCATCCCTGATCTCACACCCTCGCGTCGCCCCGATGTGAAGGCCCCGCAGGAGGTGCGCACCCCCGGCAGCCTCACCCCGCGCAACCTGCCCGGCCGCAGCCGTGTGGTACGCGGCGGCTGGACCGCCCAGATCAGCGGCGGCGAGAATGCGGCCGCCAGCCCGGCAGCCAGCGCTGGCTCCACCAGCCTGCGTCAGCCCCCCGCCCCCAGCCGCACCTGGGTGGCGCCAAGGCCCACACCAGGCTTGGCGCCTTCCCCCGCCGCCCGCGTGCTCGCCCCGGGCGCGGGAGCTTCCGCTGCCAACGGCAGCTGGCGCGCCAGCGTGGGCAACGGCGCAGCCGCTGCCGTCGCCGAACAGCCCGGCGCCGCCATGCAGAAAGCTCTGCGCCCCGCCCGGCCCCAGGGCTTTGCCCGCCGCCGGGGTGTGAGATCTCCGGTGCGGCTGCTGAGCAACCCCAGCGAAACCCAGCTTCGCGAGGTGGTGGAGAGCAGCTACCAGCAGCTGCTCAACCGGGTGCCGCTGGCGGCCGAGCGACTGCGGGATGCGGAATCCCAGCTGCGCGACGGCCAACTTTCGGTGGCGGAATTCGTAGGCCAGATCGCCGGCAGCGACCTGTTCCAGCAGCGCCTCAACCGCATGGCACCGCTGCGGGCCGCCTCCGCCGCCTATCTGGCCCTGCTGGGTCGCGCCGCGCAGCCCGCCGAAGTCAGCCGTTTTCTCAGGCTTCGCGGCAGCGCCGGCCAGCAGGCGGCACTCGAGCAACTGCTCGACAGTGCCGAATATGCCGACAGCTTCGGCCAGGACACAGTTCCCTATCTACGCGGACTGAACACCGCCGATGGCATCCCACTCACCACGGTCAACCGAACAGCGGCCCTCTATGGCGGTACCGCCGGCTTGACTCCCTCGCCGCGGGAATCGATCTGAGAGACACCCCAGCACGGTGGCACCAGCCATCCCACAGGCCCCCCGGTCCGCTTGCCGGGGGGCTTTTTGGTGGTTTACGCCGCCCGGCATCGGCGCACGTAGGGGAAAACTGACATCAATCGCAATGCAGATTGACACCCGTCAGCGCGTTGCGCCGACAGCGGCGGGAAGAGATGTTGATGAACAATTGCTGCGACCGGTTGCTATCAACAACTCCCGCCAAAGCCCTTGCCAGCAAAGGGTTTTCCAGCTCGACCCGGCCGTGAAGAACTGTTACCACCCATAGGGGGCGCGAGGGGCTCTGCCACAGAATGATTCGGCGATCGGCCCAGCCGAGACCCAAACCCTTACCCACCGGATACCGGTCACCGGAAACGGCGACCGCTTGTTTCGAGGCAGAACTGCATGAGCATCGTCTCCAACTCGATCATCA
>JBIIJS010000037.1:0-17374 GCA_044233605.1 Cyanobium sp.
CTCGGCGCGCCCGAACACCACGTCTTCGGCGGCGCGGCCGCCGAGAGCCCCCATGATGCGTGCTCGCAACTGGGCCTTGCTCACCAGCATCTGCTCCTCATCGGGAGAGAACCAGGTAAGACCCTGGGCCTGTCCGCGAGGGATCAGGGTGACCTTCTGCACGGGGTCGTGCTGTTTCACCAGTGTGCCGACCAGGGCATGACCCACCTCGTGGTAAGCGATGAGGCGCTTGCTGCGGCCATCGGTGAGAGGCTTTCCCTCCATGCCGGCGATCACCCGGTCGACAGCATCATCGATCTCGCTGAGGCTGATCGCATCCTTGCGGCGACGGGCGGTGAGAATGGCCGCCTCGTTGAGCAGGTTGGCCAGATCGGCACCGGTGAAGCCCGGGGTGCGGCGGGCGATCGCTTCCAGGCTCACACCCTCGGCCAGCTTCTTGTTGCGGCTGTGGACCTTCAGAATCGAAAGACGGCCCTTGATGTCCGGGGCGTCGACTGTGACCTGGCGGTCGAAGCGACCGGGTCGCATCAGGGCCGAATCGAGTACATCTGGACGGTTGGTGGCGGCGATGATGATGATGCCGCTGTTGCCCTCGAAGCCGTCCATCTCGGTAAGCAGCTGGTTGAGCGTCTGTTCCCGCTCGTCGTTACCGCCGCCGATGCCGGCACCGCGCTGACGACCGACAGCATCGATTTCATCGATGAAAATCAGGCAGGGGCTGTTCTCCTTGGCCCGCTTGAACAGGTCGCGAACCCGGCTGGCGCCGACGCCGACGAACATCTCGACGAATTCCGAACCTGAGAGGGAGAAGAAGGGAACGCCCGCCTCACCGGCAATTGCCTTGGCTAAAAGTGTTTTACCGGTGCCGGGAGGGCCCACCAGCAGCACACCCTTGGGGATGCGGGCCCCAACCGCAGTAAAGCGCTCGGGGGTTTTCAGGAAGGTGACCACCTCCTGGAGATCCTGCTTGGCTTCCTCGACACCGGCTACATCATCAAATTTCACTCCGGTTTCAGCCTCCATGGCGAAGCGCGCCTTGGTCTTGCCGAACTGCATGGCCTGGCCGGGGCCGCCGGGCATGCCGCTGGAGCGGCGGGCGAGGAAGATCAGCGAACCGATCAGCAACAAGGGAAACAGCAGATTGCCAAGCAGCCCCAGGGCAGGCGGCGACTGGCGCGGGGGATGTATGTCGAAGCTGATTCCCTGATCCTTGAGCTTGTTAACGAGCTCCGGGGCAAGGCCGGGCAGATCAACCCGCAGGCGCTGCACCCGGTTGTCGAGGTCGGGGTCGACGGCCTCGATCACCGCGACTCGGCCGGATTCGTAGATGTCGACCGCGGTGACCCGGCCGGCATCGACGTAATCAAGGAACCGTCCGTAGCTCATGCGGGCCACCGCGGCGTTACGAGGGGCCGTGGTGGGGCCTGTGGCGCCGGGCGCTGAAAAACGAGCCGCCCCACCGCTGAGAAGTTGCCACCCAAGAAAAAGCGCCACGGCAATCGGCAGGAGCCACAGAGCGATCACACGCCAGCGCTGATTCATCGGAGGCAGAACAGATTCTGACTAAGTGTAAAGGCCCCCCGGCCCGGCCCGAGTGCCGCCAGAGAGGCAGATCCGGAGGGAATCAGCTCGCCTGGAGCCAGGGGTTCATTGCCAACGTGTCCGGCAGGGTCGCAGGGGCGAGAGGCTCGACATTGCTGTCGATCCCCAGGCTGACCGCCGGCATCGCTTCGAGCAGTTCAGTGCCTCCGAGACTATGGGTGAGGATCTCCACCTCGCTTTCCGGTGGGCAGGTGAAGCTGATCAACTCGAAGGGAAAGACCACACGCTCAAGGAAAAAGGCTTCAGGTCCGAGACAGCGCATGATCACCATGCGGTCGGAGCTGTTGCGATAGCCGCATTCGAGCATGGCGGCGGTGTCGCTGCTCCCGAGGGTGAGCGGTAGGGGGTTGGCCGTGAGCATCTGTGCATCGCTGGTGGAACTGTTCACCATTCGCGGGCTCTGGGAGCGCAACGGTTGACTCGGATCCGTGGGGTTGCCAGTGTCGGAGGACAGCGGATCCAAAGGAGGTCAAGAAGATGGCCGTCCTATCTAGCCACTCAGGTAGGTGATCCTTTGGTGACGAAGGCGACGATTTCCAGGTTTGTAAAGGATTCTCTGCTAACGGCTCTGCTCAGAGACTGCGCAGGGCCACGATCGGGTCGAGCCGAGCGGCGCGGCGGGCAGGCACCACGCCGAAAAAGAGGCCGATCGACCCCGACAACCCTGCTGTGAACAGCACCATGGCGCCGGAGATCGTGGCCGGCAGGGGGGTGAGCAGGGACACCACCGCCACGGTACCCAGCCCCACCGCGCTGCCGATCACACCGCCGAGGCTGGCGAGCACAAGGGATTCCACAAGAAACTGCACCAGCACATCGTCGCTGCGGGCACCAAGGGCCTTGCGCAGCCCGATCTCCTCGGTGCGCTCGCTTACCGACACGAGCATGATGTTCATGATGCCGATGCCGCCCACAAGCAGCGAAACGGCTCCGATGGCACCCAGCATCAGGGTGAGCCCACCGGTGATGGTGCCCACGATCTGCTGGGCGTCCTTCTGGGAGCGAACGACGAAGTCGTCCTCCCGCAGGATCCGGTGCCGCTGGCGCAGCAGGTTGGTGATCTGAAAGGAGGCCGCCCCGGTGCTCTGCTCATCGCGCGCCTCGACGCTGATGAACGAGAGGCTGACGCCGTAGGTGGGATCCCGGCCGCTGAGCTTGCTCACCATGGTGGAAAGGGGTACGTAGGCGGCCTCATCCTGGTTGGAGCCGAACACGGCTCCCTTCGGCTCGAGCACGCCGATCACCTCGAACGACTGGTCGCGGATGCGGAGCGGGCGGCCGATCGCCTCGCCGCTGGGAATCAGCTTGTCGCGCAGATCCGGTCCGATCACCACCACGTTGCGGGCACTGCGCAGGTCGTTGTCATCGAAGAAGCGCCCCTGGGCGAGCTCAAAGCTGCGCACCGGCAGAAACTCCGGCGTCACCCCCGAGACCGAGGCCGAGAAACTGAGGCCGCCGCTCTGGATCACTTCGTTGAGGGTGATCTGGGGGGCCACTCGCCGTACGCTCGGCACCTGCTCTGCGATGGCAGTGGCATCCTCCAGCACGAGAGTCTTCGGCAGCTGGATTCCCTGCCTGCGCGTGTCGTTGGTGCCAGGCACCACGAACAGCACATTGGCGCCGAGGCTGCTGAGCTGACCGGCGGCCAGCTCCTGGGCGCCGCGACCGATCCCCACCAGGGTGATCACGGAGGCGTTGCCGATCACGATCCCCAGCATGGTCAGCACGCTGCGCAGCCGATTGGCACGCAGCGTGTCGAGCGCCATCGAGATGCTTTCGCTGAGGGGAAGCCTGTTGCCCATGGAAGCCGAGCGGTAGCTCCTACAAGCCTGCCGAACTGGGGAAGGCGGTGGGGCTGCGGGCGCCACGGTGCACCACCCCTTCACGTAGCTCAAGGGTGACCACCTCGCCTTCGCGCAGGTCGGCGGTGGCATTCGCCACTCCCACGATCACCGGCACGCCGAGGCGCTCACCGATCACGGCGGCATGGCTCTGGCGGCCTTCCTCCTCAGTGATGACGGCCTTCGCCCTGCGGATCGCCTCCAGATAGGCGGCCGTGGTTTGTCGCACGACGAGGATCTCCCCGGGCTGGAGGCGGGTCGCCTGCTCCGGTGAGCTGGCCAGCCGCACCTTTCCGCTCACCGAACCGCTGCCGATGCCCAGCCCTTTGCCGAGTACCGCCGAGACGATGCTCACCTTGACCAGGTCGGTGGAACCACTCACCCCTGAGAGGGTGCCAGCCGTCTCTATCACCAGATCGCCCTCCTCGAGGAAGCCCTGTTGCTGTGCAACGGACATGGCCACATTGAAGGTGCCGTTGCTGGTGGCCTCTTCTTCGATCAGCAGGGGATTGACCCCCCAGACGAGCTGTAGCCGCCTAGCCACATTGACATCGGGGGTGATCGCCAGGATCGGAGTGCTTGGACGGAACTTGCTGACGTTACGGGCGGTGGAGCCGCTCTTGGTCAGGGGCAGGATCGCTGCTGCGTTGAGCTGGCGGGCGATGCTGCTCACCGCCTGACAGATGGCATTGGGGATGGTGGTCGCCATGTGGCTGTCGAGCACGCGTTGGGGATAATCACGCTCAATGCGGCGGGCGATCTGGGCCATCGTCGCCACCGCCTCCACCGGGAAGTCGCCGACTGCGCTTTCGTTCGAAAGCATCACAGCATCAGTGCCATCGAGGATGGCGTTTGCCACATCACTCACCTCGGCGCGGGTGGGCCGCGGACAGCTCACCATCGAATCGAGCATCTGGGTGGCGGTGATCACAGGGATGCCGAGGCTGTTGGCCTTGCGGATCAGCTCCTTCTGCAGCAGCGGCACCTCCTCAGCAGGCATCTCAACGCCGAGGTCGCCGCGGGCCACCATCACGCCGTCGCAGAGGGGCAGGATCGCGTCGATGGCATCGATCGCCTCGAATTTCTCAATCTTCGCCACCACCGGCGTGCTGTGGCCGTGGCTGCGGATGAGCTCACGGATCTCAAGCATGTCGGAGGGGTTGCGCACAAAGCTCAGCGCAACCCAGTCGACCCCCTGTTGCAGGCCGAAGGCAAGATCGTGCCGATCTTTGTCGGTGAGGGCACGGATCGAGAGTTGCACGTCGGGGAAGTTGACCCCCTTGTTGTTGGAAAGCACTCCACCGACCGTGACGCGGCAGTGCAAGGTCTGCTGCTGGCGATCCACCGATTCGCAGAGCATCTCCACCCTGCCGTCATCGAGCAGGATGCGGCTGCCCTGGGTTACCTCATCGGCGAGGCAGTCGTAGGTGACGGTGGCGATGGTGCGGTCGCAGGCAACCGGTTGCGAGGTGAGACGGAAGCAGTCGCCCTTGGCGAGGGTGATCGGACCGCCTTCGAAGCGGCCGAGGCGGATCTTGGGGCCCTGCAGATCTTGCAGGATGCCGATGTGTACACCGAGTTCGTGGGCCACCTGGCGGATGGTGGCGATCCGCTGGGCGTGGTCTTGGTGGTCGCCGTGGGAGAAGTTGAGGCGAAAGGTGGTGGCGCCGGCATGGATCAGCCGGCGGAGTACCTCGGGTGTTTCGGTGGCAGGGCCAATGGTGGCCACGATCTTGGTGCGCCGCATCAGATCGTGCCGGGCCATCAGGACAATGCTGCCAGGACGGAAACTACCATCCGGCCACGTTTGCACGGGTTTGCCGTGGACTTCCGCACTTACCAGCAGCGCTCCCGGCAGACCGCCCGCTATCCCGCCGCCGGAGCCAACTGCACCTATCCAACCCTCGGGCTCTGCGGCGAGGCCGGTGAGGTGGCCGACAAGATCAAAAAGGTGATGCGCGACCGCGATGGCGTGTTCGACGCGTCGGTGCGTGACGACCTTGCCCTTGAACTGGGCGACGTGCTCTGGTACGTCGCCCAGCTGGCCACCGAGCTGGAGCTGGATCTCGATGCGATTGCTGAGGCCAATCTCGCCAAACTGGCCAGCCGGGCGGCCCGTAACGTGATCGCAGGCAGCGGCGATCGGCGGTGAATCAGCAGCACTACCCGCTGGGGCGTCTGAAGGGCCTGCTGCCGGCACTGATCCTGGTGATGGCCGCGCTGCTGCTGCATCCGATCACGGCCTCGGCGGCCCAACTCACGGTCAGCAACGTGCTGCTAGAGCCCTGCCCGAGCAGTGACATCGGCAGTCAGCCTTCGCTGCGTCAGGTCGGTGGCGCCAGCTGCTGGGCCCTCAGGGGCAACGTGCTCAACCCCGGTCGCCAGCCGGTGATGGATACCGATGTGTTTGCGCTCATTCTTGATGCCAGCGGTGAACCGGTGCTGCCGAACCGCACCCGGCTGGGCTCGATCGGCGACGTGCCATCGGGCGAATCCAGTTTCGCCTTGCGCCTGGCGGTGCCAGCAGGGACGCCAGGCCCCCTGGTGGCTCGCAACGCCAGGGCCCGGGGATTCAGCGCACCGGTGAGAAAGAGGGCCGGCGTCGACGAGGAATTATTGCCACTGGAACAGGCTCTGGCTCAGTAGATTCCGGCAGAACCCAACAATGTGGCACTGGCGCCGTTCAGCAGGCCCTGGGCCAGCTGCAGGGCCAGGAAGGCGACGATCGCGGAAAGATCGAGGCCGCCGATCGGTGGAATCAGGCCACGAAACACATTGAGATAGGGATCGGTAATGGCGCTGACGCTGGAGAGCACGGGGTTGCTCCAGTCGAGGTTGGGGAACCAGCTCAGCAGCACCCGCACCAGCAGCACCAGCAGGTAGATGCTGAGGGTCTGGGCCAGCACCTGCAGCAGGAAAACGAGAACATTCATGGCGAAGGAATTGCTGCCTGTTGAGGGAGGTTGGATCCAGTATGGCCAGCTACGCCGATCTGTGGATTCAGGCTGCTGCCTCCTGGGTTGGTAGCTCTCTGGTGGGCCCGCTGCCTGAGAGGCTCTCGGAGCGCACCGAGAAGGTGCGGTGGAATTTCTCGCTCAGGCTCAGCCAGTAGGAGCGGCCTTCATTCTGGCGGCGTCGTTCGATGAAGTCCTGGGCCAGCAGCTCCTTGATGTGGTCGTAGGCCCCCGAGCCGCGCAGATCCACCAGCTCCGACTGAAGGATGCGCTTCTTCAGAGCGATCGTGGCCAGGGTGCGCAGCGCGGCGGTGGAGAGATCCACCGGCAGCAGGTCTTGCACCAGACCCCCCAGGCTCTCACGCAACTGCAGGCTGTAGCGCTGGCCGTCCTGATGGATCTCGAGGGCCGTGTCGCGGTGGGCGTAGTCGGCCATCAGGGTGATCAGGGCCAGCTCCGCCTGGTCCCTGCCCACGGCGGCGATGTCGGCCAGTTCGTCAAGGCTGAGCGGCCGCCCCTTGAGGTAAAGGATCGCCTCCAGCCGTGCCGGCAGCGAAAGGTTCGTTGCCTGGCCCTCGCCGCGCGGGTACTCCCAGCTGAACTCGCCGCTGGGAGTGGTGGTGGTCTGGTCGGCCATCGCCGGGCTCCGGCGCAGGATGACGCAACGTATCGCAGTCCTCAGGCGTCCACCAGTCCCGCCGGTGGCGCTTCGATCGGCGGCGGTGGGCCCAGAAAGATGCGGTAGGCGGGGTTACCGGTCTCCTCCCAGTGCTGGTACGGCAGTTCCGCCAGGAACTGCCGCCAGTCGCCGAGTTCGGCTTCCGGCACCTGCACCCCCACCACGATCCGACCTACATCGGCACCGTGGTTTCGATAATGGAAGATGCTGATGTTCCAGTTGGGATGCAGAGCGCTGACGAAGGCCATCAGCGCGCCCGGACGCTCTGGAAACTCGAAGCGATACAGCAGCTCCCGGCCCTGCTGGAGCGCCACAGCTGCCGGGGCGGGCAGCCGACCGCCCACCATGTGGCAGAGATGGAGCTTCGCCAGTTCGTTCTCGGTGAGATCAAGGCTGGGGAAGCCGGCGCTCTCCAGCTCGGCCAGAAGTGTTTCGGTGTCACTGCGGTCGCTGATCTGCACACCCACGAAAATATGGGCGATGCGCGGATCGGCGAGGCGGTAGCTGAATTCGGTGAGACTGCGCTGGCCGAGCAGGGCACAAAAGCGTCGCAGGCTGCCCGGTTGTTCCGGGATCTCCACCGCCAGCAGCGCCTCCCGCTTCTCCCCCAGTTCGGCCCGCTCGGCCACGAACAGCAGTCGGTCGAAATTCATGTTCGCGCCGCAGGCCACCGCCACCAGGGTCCGGCCGCGCAGAGCGCGGGCCTGGACGTCCTTCTTCATGCCTGCCACCGCGAGGGCTCCGGCGGGCTCGAGGATCGATCGGGTGTCCTCAAACACGTCCTTGATTGCTGCGCAGATCTCGTCGGTGTCCACCGTCACCATCGCGTCCACATAGCGCTGCGCCAGTTCGAAGGTGTGCTCGCCCACCTGGCGCACCGCCACGCCGTCGGCGAACAGCCCCACCTGCTCGAGCCGCACCCTCTCGCCGGCCGCCAGAGAGCGGGTCATGGCGTCGGCATCCACCGGTTCGACGCCAATCACCTGCACTCTCGGCCACAGGCTCTTGACATAGGCGGCCACCCCGGCGATCAGGCCACCGCCGCCCACCGCCACATAAATGGTGTCGGGGGGGTCGGAGCACTGGCGCAGGATCTCCAGTCCGATCGTGCCTTGCCCGGCGATCACGTCAGGATCGTCGAAGGGGTGGATGAAACTGAGACCGCGCTCGGCCTCCAGCCGGCGCGCCTCGGCGTAGGCCTCGTCGTAGGTGTCGCCGTACAGCACCACCTCGGCGCCGCGCGCAGACACCGATCGCACCTTCATCCTGGGGGTGGTGACGGGCATCACGATCACGGCGCTGCAGCCGAGCTTCCCGGCCGCCAGGGCGACCCCCTGGGCGTGGTTGCCGGCGCTGGCTGCGATCACACCGCGGGCCAGTTCATCGGCGCTGAGTGCAGCCATGCGGTTGTAGGCACCGCGCAGCTTGAAGCTGAACACCGGCTGCAGGTCTTCCCGTTTGAGCAGAACCCGGTTGCCGAGGCGGCGCGAGAGGTTGGGTGCCAGGTCGAGCGGCGATTCGATCGCCACGTCGTAGACCCGCGCCCGCAGGATGCGCTGCAGGTAATCACTGGCGAGCGGCATGCCGCCGGGGCCATAGGGATTGGCGACGTCTTCGCTCATCCGTCCAGTGTGACAAGCGGCCGCGAGCCGGCTACCGCAAACGGTTGCCATTGCCTCCGACCCACCGTTGTGACCCCGTAGATTGCGCGTCAGAAGATCGGTCGGTCATGCATCTCAGCGAGCTGAGCCACCCGAATCAGTTGCACGGCCTCAGCAGCGCGGAACTGGAGGCGATCGCCCGCCAGATCCGTGAGAAGCATCTGGAGGTGGTCTCCACCAGCGGCGGCCATCTCGGCCCCGGCCTCGGCGTGGTGGAGCTCACCCTCGCCCTGTACCAGACGCTCGATCTCGACCGCGACAAGGTGGTATGGGATGTGGGACACCAGGCCTACCCCCACAAACTGATCACCGGCCGTTACGCCCGCTTCCACACTCTCCGCCAGAAGGACGGAGTCGCGGGATATCTGAAACGCTGTGAAAGCCGCTTTGACCACTTTGGCGCCGGTCACGCCTCCACAAGCATCTCGGCGGCCCTGGGCATGGCTCTGGCCCGCGATGCACGTGGTGAGGATTTTCGCTGCGTGGCCGTGATCGGCGATGGCGCTCTCACCGGCGGCATGGCGCTGGAGGCGATCAACCACGCCGGCCACCTGCCGCGCACCAATCTGCTAGTGGTGCTCAACGACAACGACATGTCGATCAGCCCGCCGGTGGGGGCTCTTTCCACCCATCTCAACCGCATGCGGCTGAGCAAGCCGGTGCAGTTCCTCCAGGACAATGCCGAGGAGGCGATCCGACACCTCCCCTTTCTGCACGGTGAGCTGCCGCCGGAGCTCAAGACGCTCAAGGAGAGCATGAAGAGGCTGGCCGTGCCGAAGCTCGGCGCCGTGTTCGAGGAGCTCGGCTTCACCTATATGGGGCCGATCGACGGCCACGACATCGCCACGATGGTGCGCACCTTCGAAGCTGCTCACCGTACCGAAGGTCCGGTGCTGGTTCATGTGGCCACCACCAAGGGCAAGGGTTACCCCTACGCAGAAGCGGATCAGGTGGGCTATCACGCCCAGTCGGCCTTCGACCTGGCCACCGGCAAGGCCTATCCCTCCAGCAAGCCGAAGCCACCCAGCTGGAGCAAGGTGTTTGGCCAGACCCTCGTCAACATCTGCGAGCAGGATCCCCGGGTGGTGGGCATCACCGCGGCGATGGCCACCGGCACAGGCCTGGATCTGCTCGAGAAGGCCTTGCCAAAACAATACTTCGATGTAGGCATCGCCGAGCAGCATGCCGTAACGATGGCGGCAGGCATGGCCTGCGAAGGTCTGCGACCGGTGGTAGCCATCTACAGCACCTTCCTGCAGCGTGCCTTCGACCAGCTGATCCACGATGTGGGCATCCAGAACCTGCCGGTCACCTTCGTGCTGGATCGGGCTGGCATCGTCGGCTCCGATGGCCCCACTCACCAGGGCCAGTACGACATCAGTTACCTGCGCGCGGTGCCCAATTTCACCGTGATGGCCCCGAAAGACGAAGCAGAGCTGCAGCGCATGCTGGTCACCTCGATCCAGCACGACGGTCCCTGTGCCCTGCGAATCCCCCGCGGTGAGGGCGAGGGTGTGCCGCTGATGGAGGAAGGCTGGCAGCCCCTGGAGATCGGCCGGGGCGAGCTGCTCACCGACGGCGACGATCTGCTGATCGTGGCCTACGGCTCGATGGTCTATCCCGCCCTCGCCACCGCTGGCCTCCTGCAGGAGCAAGGCATGCGGGCCGCAGTGATCAATGCACGCTTCCTGCGTCCTCTCGACGAGGCCCTGATTCTGCCGATGGCGCACCGCATCGGCCGGGTGGTGACGATGGAGGAGGGGGCCCTGGCCGGCGGCTTCGGCGCCGCAGTGGTGGAGAGCCTCAACGACCACGAGGTGCTGGTGCCGGTGCTCCGGTTCGGCATCCCCGACCAGCTCGTTGACCACGCCAGTCCCGAGCAGAGCAAGCAGAGCCTCGCTCTGACACCGGTCCAGATGGCGGAGCGGATTCTGCAGAGATTCAGCCCGGCCGGCAGGACGTCCCCAAGCCGACTCACCGTGCCGGCCTGAGTCGGTCGGTGGCAGTGCCATCCGCTTCCCTCGACTGCCAGGTACTCGTGGTGGGAGCCGGGCCGGCGGGTGGCGACCTGGCACGCCAGCTCGCCCTCCATGGGGTGCGGGTGATGCTGGTTGATCAGCTCGCCGAGCTGAGCCGGGCCGCCTTCAGCAGCGCCGCCATGCCCCTGGCGGCTGTGGAACGCTTCACCCTGCCGGCGAGCGTGGTGGCCAGCCGCTGGAGCGGCTGGCGGTTGATCGGTCCTGGCGAGCAGCGCCGCAACTGGCAGGCGGACGGCCCCCTGGGGGTTGTGCTGGATTTCGCTGCACTGCGCCTGTGGCTGGCGCAGGAATGTCGGGGCTGGGGGGGTGAGGTGCGGCTGGGCCTGCGCGCCCTCGGTTGCGAGCAGGAGCGGGGGCGCATGGTCACCCGTCTGCGCGATCGCGATGGCGCCATCCGCCATGTGGTGAGCAACTGGGTCATCGATGCCAGCGGTCAGAGCCGCTGCCTGCTCGATCCTGGCGGAACGGGAGCCGATGGCACCGAACCGCTGGTAAGCGGCATCGGCGTGGAATGGCTGCTGCGACTGGAGAGCAGCGACTGGCAAAGCTGGGCCGACCGGCTCAGTTTCTGCCTCGGCAGCGACTGGCTGCCGCAGGGGTACGGCTGGGTGTTCCCGATGCAGCCAGGTCTGCTGAAGCTGGGAGCCTGCCGGCTGCTTGATCCGCAGCGAGCCCAGCCACCCCTGGCCCCCCTGTTGGAGAGGCTGCTGGAGCGGTTGTTCAGCAGCCGCGAGCGTGCCGGCATCACTGTGCTGGATCGCCATGGTGGTCTGATCCGCAGCCGCATCCATCGGCGCGACAATCACCGGCGCGGGAGGTTGATCGGCCTGGGTGATGCTGTCAGCACCGCCAATCTGCTCGGCGGTGAGGGGATCCGCCACGCACTCACCAGCAGCCGGATCCTTGCACCACTGCTGCTTGCGGCCCTGCGGCAGGAAAAGGGGAATGCAACGGGAGGCGAGCGCAGGGCAGAGGCGATGTTGGATTCCTATCCTGCCCGTCTGGGGCGAGCCCTCGGCTGGCGCTGGGCCCTCAGTGGCCGCCTGGCGCGGCGCACCTGGCTGGGATTGCGGGGACCCGAGGCAGATCGTCGCCTGGACCGGCTGCTCAACGGACTGGAGGGCAGCAGGGCGGTTGACCTCTCCTCCCTGCTGTTCGACTATCGCTTCGAGCGCTACGGGCTGAAGGCGATGCCCTACCTGTTTGGCTGGCGTTGACTCAGAGCACGCCGCGGGAGGCCAGGCCCTGGATGGCGCCGATGCCGAGGATGTGGCCGAGGCTCATGGTGCCGAGCATGGCACCGTGGCTGAGGCCGCCAAAGAAATTGGGGCTCGGCAGCTGCAGACCCTCATTGGGCTTCTGGATGGTGGCCTTACCGATGGCGATGGCGATCACGTTGGCGACGATCATCACCAGCGCCACCTTGGGCGACCAGGAAATGGTGGCGGGTGCCACGGCAAGTACGGGAGCCAGAAGCGGAGCGATCATGGTGCCTGAGCCAACGGCCCCATTGTCCAGGGCAGGCCAGGCCTCTCCCTGACCCCGTAAGACTTGTTCATTTCCCGGTGGCACGGTCTGCCTCAGCGCTGGCGCTGCAGACCCAGAAAGCCCAGCGCCACGAGCAGGTTGCTGAGGGTGAGCAGGGCCTCGGCACCACCATGGAGGGAATCCACGTTGGCCAGCAGTTCGCCGTAGCGAAGCTGGGCGAATACCGCCGCAGCAATCGTGACTGCCACGAACACCAAGGTGAACTGGAAGCCCCTCAGGGCGAGCTTCGGAAACGCTTCCACCCGATCAGCCCAGCGCAGAAAGAGCAGGTAGGGGAGCAGCGAGGCCACGAACAGCGGCGTGGGGTCGATGCTGGCCAGCTGCTGCAGCCAGCCCAGGGAAAGAGCGCTCATGGCGTCTTCGCGTCCTGGCCTGTCGCAGCGGATTCGCGGTTGAGCTCCTGGCTGCGCAACAGGTTCCAGGCCGCCACCGCCAGGGCGACGTTGCCGACCGTGGTGAGGCCTGCCTGGAGCACCACCAGACCCTCCAAGGCCGGGCTGTTGTCGAACAGGTGCCAGGTGCAGGCCGCCATGGCGCTCACCAGGGCCGGCAGCATCGCCAGGGTCAGCCAACGCCAGCCGGTCTCGCCGCGGCGAAGCCCCCACGACTGCACGGCGGCCATCGCCAGTACCCACTCCAGCACCGAGGTGATGTGGATCCACCAGGTCGCCATCGAGAGGGCATGCATAGCCCTACGGGCAGGGACCCGTAATGTACGGGGCCGAAGCGGCCCATTGCGCCGATGTCCACCCCCGCCGCCAGGCCGCTGGTTTGCGGCTACTACGGCGAGCACAACCTCGGCGACGACGCCTTGCTCACCGTGCTGCTCGAACAGCTGCCCGCCGGTGTGAAACCGCTGGTCACCGCCCGCGACCGGCAACAGGTGAACGCCTGTTTCGCTGTAGAGACGGTGGAGCGGCAGCGTCTCGCCGCCGTGCTGGCGGCCCTGGGACGCTGTGATGCCCTCGTGCTGGGGGGCGGCAGCCTCCTGCAGGATTCCACCAGCTTCCGCAGCCTTCTCTATTACGGGGTTCTGATCCTCGCGGCCCGCAGTCGGGGCCTGCCGGTGCTGCTGTGGGCCCAGGGGCTGGGACCACTGCGCCGCCGCCGCAGCCGGCTGTTCGTTCGCGCGTTGATGCCCCTGGTGAGTGCCAGCAGCTGGCGCGACCCCACCTCTGCTGCGCTGGCAAGGAGTCTGGGTGGTGCCGGTGCTGTGGGCAGCGATCCAGTCTGGGCCTTTCCACCGGTTAACTGGCAGGGGCCCGGAGGAGCGATCGTGCTCTGCTGGCGACCGGTAGCGGACCTGGGCATCGACGGCTGGAGACCCTATCTCGAGGCCCTCGCCGCCCTGGCGGAGCAGAGCGACCGCGAGGTGCTGTGGCTGCCCTTTCACCGTGATCAGGACACCGCTCTGCCCGACTGGCTGAAGGAACGGGGGCTGTTGCCGCCGGCGTTGTTGCCCCGCAGCCGCCGCCTGGGACCGGCCGATCCGGCGGCGGCCCTGGCGGTGTTTCAGCGAGCCGGGCTGGTGCTGGCGATGCGCCTGCACGGCCTGATCCTGGCCGCAGTGGCTGGTGCACCTTGCTGGGCCCTCAGCTACGACCCCAAGGTGAGTGCCGCGGCCGCCGCGATCGGCTGCGGTTGTCAGGATCTTGAGGCTGCCGCCTCTGCCAACCTCACGGCCCTGTGGTCAGCCAGTCTTGACCAACCCCCTTCGGCGGAGCGGATCGGCACCCAGCGACGAGCGACGGCGGTGCATCGGCATCTGCTGCACAGCTGGCTGGCTCAGGCCGGATCCTGACCCGTTGGGGCCTGCAGCTCGCTCAGCGTGGCAAGCACCTCCTTGCTGTGGCCGGCAGGCCGCACGGCCGTCCAGTGCTGGCGCAGCAACCCCTCGGGATCGATCAGGAATGTGTGCCGCTGGGAGTAGGGGGCAATCCAGGAACCGTAGCGGCGGCTCACAGCGCCGCCCTGATCGGAGAGCAGCGCAAACGCCAGCCCCTCACTGTCGCAGAAGGAAGCGTGGCTTTCGCCATCATCGGCGCTGATCCCGACCACTGCCGCATCGTGAGCGGCAAAGGCGTCGAGATCGCGCTGAAAGCCACGAGCTTCCAGCGTGCAGCCGCTGGTGAAATCACGTGGATAGAAGTAGAGCACCAGCCAGCGGCCGCGGAAGTCGGACAGGCCCAGTTCCGTGGCAACCGGCTTGCCAGCCCTGTCGGGCACGACGCCAGGCAGAAGAAACTCGGGAGCTGGAGCGAGCAGGGGAGGCAGCTCTCCGCCAAGACCCCAGACCTGGCGCGGCGCTGAGAGCAGGGCCGCAGGCAGCACCAGCATCAACCTGAGAAAAGTGCGGCGATCACTGTGCTGCATCGCAAGATTCCAGGCTGAACGTCAGGCCGGGCCGTCGTCAGAGACGGGCCAGATTGATGCCCAGCTCGCGGGCGTACGGGCCGAGGCCCTTCTTCTGAATTGTTTTGAGAGCACGGGTGGAGACGCGCAGGCGCACGAATCGTTTGCCTTCAGCCCACCACAGCCGCCGTTCCTGCAGGTTCACCTGCTGAAGTTTCTTGGTGCGCACGTGCGAATGGCTGACGGCCATGCCGTTGTTGGCGCGCTTGCCGGTGAGCTGGCAGACCCGGGACATGACGTTCAACCGATGACGAAGACTGGGCCTGTTGGCCAGAGCGGATCGTATCAAATGCCCTGGCGCCTCTCCACATCAGTCTGGCGGTGTCGAGCCTTCCGGATGGATCCGCTCACCACTGACGGCATCAAACCAGAGTTCGTGGCGTCGCTGCCAGCCGAGCCATCCCGAATCGGGCCAGGAGGTTTCGGCGGCAAGCAGCATGCGCAGGTTGCCCCGTTCACTCTCCAGAAAGAGCAGTTGCTGGTGGCCCCACCATTCGCGGCGCACCAGCCGTGCCGCCAGCCCCCCCTCAGCCACGGGATGGAGGTGTTCGGGCCGCAGGGCCAGCTGCCGCCCGTTGCTGGCTGGCAGCAGGTTGATCGCCGGCCGGCCCAGAAAGGTGGCCACGAAGCGATGGGCTGGTTGTTCGTAGAGCTGGCGGGGCGTGCCCAGCTGCAGCAGGCGGCCACCATCAAGCACGGCCAGCCGATCGGCCATGCCGATCGCCTCCTGCTGGTCGTGGGTGACGTAGAGCACCGGCGGATCGCCGCCACAGAGCAGGCGGCGCAACTCCGGGCGCAGCTCCTCGCGCAGCTGGGCATCCAGGTTGCTCATCGGTTCATCCAGCAGCACCAGTTGGGGCTTGCGCAGCAGAGCACGGGCCAGGGCAAGGCGCTGGCGCTGGCCGCCGGAGAGCTGGGCGGGGCGCCGCTCGCGCAGCTCCGCCAGTCGCAACAGCTCCAGCACGGGCGTGATGCGCCGCTCTCGCTCCCGTGATCCAATGCCACGCACCCGCAGGCCGAGGGCGAGGTTCTCCTGCACCGTGAGATGGGGGTAGAGCGCGTAGCTCTGGAACACCATCGCCACCTGGCGTCGGCCTGGCGGTTCGCAGGTGATATCGCGGCCAGCGAGCAGGATGCGGCTTCCCGGTGCGGCCTGATCGAGGCCCGCCAGCAGCCGCAGGGTGGTGGTCTTGCCGCAGCCGCTCGGTCCCAGCAGGGCCAGGCATTCGCCCGCCTCCACCCGCAGGCTCAGACCGTCGAGCAGCGTGCGCCCGCCGATGCGTCGCGTTAGCTGTTGCAGCTCCAGGGCGCTCATCCTTTCACTGATCCCTGGGTGAGTCCGCTCACGATCGAGCGCTGAAACACGAGCATGATCGCCAGCAGGGGCAGGCTGCCCAGCACCGTGGCGGCGGCGAAGGCGCCGTAGGGCACGGTGAACACTGAAGAACCGCCGATACGGGCGATGGCGGTGGGGAGGGTGAGCAGCTCAGTGCGGCTGACCCAGGTGAGGGCGATCGGATATTCATTCCAGCTGAACAGGAACACCAGAATGGCGGTGCTGCCGATGACCGGTGCCAGCAGTGGCAGCAGTACGAAACGAAGCCGCTGCGGCAGGGTGAGCCCCTCGAGTCTGGCGGCGTCCTCCAGCTCAGGCGGCAGATCTGCGAAGGCTGAACGCAGCAGCAGAACCGCCAGGGGCAGCGACAGGGCTGCGTAGGGCAGTGCCAGGGCAAGCAGATGGTTGGCCAGCCCGAGTCGCCGGGCCCACTCCAGCAGCGCCAGAAACAACAGCACCGTGGGGAAAAGGCTTGTGGCCAGCAGGGCGAGAAGGGTGGCGACCCGCAGGCCACCGCGCTGCTGCTGAAGGCCGTAAGCGCAGGGCACCGCCAGCAGCAGGGTGAGAGCGGTGCTGGCCAGGCCCAGCACCGTGCTGTTCAGCAGGTAACGCCAGAAGGGTGGATCGACGGTCAGCAACATGCGGTAATTGGCCAGGGTCCAGCCGCCGTTCCAGCCTCCCGCGTCTGCCACCAGGGCTTCGGTCGGTCGCAGGGAAGTGAGCAGCTGCCACAGCAGCGGCGCCAGGCTCCAGAGCAGGGCGAGCGCTCTCATCGACCACCGTTCTGGCTGCCGAGGCCCTGGGTTCCGAGGCCCTGGCTCGCGATGCTGAAATGCCGTTGCCACAGCAGCCAGGGCAGGGCCAGGCCGAGAAGAAGGAGGAAGGTGGCCAGCAGGACCGTGGCGCCATAGCCGAAATCCAGGAACCGCATCGTGGTGAGGTAGGCATAGAGCGCCAGGCTTTCAGTGCTGCCTGCCGGACCGCCGCCCGTCAGCACCTGAATCAGGTCGAACACCCCAAGGGCCTGGGCGAGACGGAACAGGGTTGCCAGGGCCAGATAGGGGCTGAGCAGTGGCAGTACAAGACGGCCCAGGATCTGCCATCGATCTGCCCCCTCAAGGGCGAGGGCCTCCTCCAGATCTGCCGGTATCGATTGCAGTCCGGCCAGTAGAAGTAGGGCTACGAAGGGGGTGGTCTTCCAGACGTCGGCCAGCACGGTGAACAGCCAGGTGGTGGCCGGGGTGGACAGGAATCCGTAGGGGCTTCCACCTGCGGCTCGGATCAGGGCGTTGAGCGGACCGT
>JBIIJS010000209.1:0-4521 GCA_044233605.1 Cyanobium sp.
GCTGCCCGATCCGGAGAACCGGGTGACCGTGCGCGGCGATCGCATCGATGTGGCCTACCTGGCCAACAACCGCGAGGCCCATGACCGGCTGGTGTACCGCTGGCTCGACACGATCCAGAAAACCGAGGCCGACCCCGCCACCACCGTGGTGCAGCGGGCGCCGATCTATCCGCGCGGTGAGGCGCCGCTGAGTGTGATGGGCCTGGCCTGCGGCACCTGCCGCATGGGCCACGACCCGGAAAGGTCGGTGGTGAATCTCCAAGGCCGCTGCCATCAGCTCGCCAACCTCTGGATCGCCGACGCCAGCGTCTTTCCCAGCTGCCCGGCGGTGGGCCCCGGTCTCACCGTGATCGCCAACGCCCTGCGCGTCGGCGAGGCCGTGCTGGAGGCCCTGTGAGCGGAACGACCGAGTGGGCGGATCTGATCGCCTCGGAGCAGCGGCGCATCGCCGAGCGCGACCGCGAGGGGGTGCCCTGGGATCTCTGGGGCAGCTATCTGCCGGAGCGGCAGTGGGGCACCGTGCGGGAGGACTACTCCGCCGACGGCGACGCCTGGAACTTCTTCCCCCACGATCACGCCCGCTCGCGTGTGTATCGCTGGGGGGAAGACGGCCTGCTCGGCCTGTGCGACCTGCAGTGCCGCCTCTGTTTCTCGCTGGCGCTGTGGAACGGCGTAGACCCGATCCTCAAGGAGCGGCCCTTCGGTCTGGCCAATGGCGAGGGCAACCACGGCGAGGACGTGAAGGATTACTTCTTCCACCTCGCCAATACGCCCACCCACAGCTTTCTGCGGGGCCTCTACAAGTACCCGCAGCAGCGCTTCCCCTACGAGCGGCTGCTGGCGGAAAACCGCGCCCGCGGCCGCGACCAGCCCGAGTTCGAGCTCGTCGACACGGGCATCTTCGAGGAGGGCCGCTACTTCGATGTCTTCCTGGAGTACGCCAAGGCTGCTCCGGATGACATCGCCATCCGCATTCGCGCCATCAACCGCGGGCCCGAACCGGCACCGCTGCACCTGCTGCCCAGCCTCTGGCTCCGCAACACCTGGTCGTGGGGCTACCCGGAAGAGCACGAGACGCCGATGCGGCTGGAAGGCGACGCCGTGGTCGCCGAACCCGGCGGCGGGCTGGGTCGCTACGAGCTGCGCTGCCGCGAGGAGGGCACCTGGCTGTTCACCGACAACGAGACCAACCAGGAGCGGCTGTTCGGCCAGCCCAACCCGCGGCCGTTCCAGAAAGATGGCTTTCACCGCCATCTGATCGAGGGCGAGGCCGGCGCGGTGAACCCGGCGCAGCGGGGCACCAAAGTGGCGCGCTGGCTGCAGCGGCTGGTCGCCCCCGGCGAGAAATGGACGGTGGCCCTGCGCCTGCGCGGTCCCGCCGCCACCCGGGCTGCCGTCGCCGACCCCGAGGCGTCCCTCTTCGCCGCGGAGTTCGATCGGGTCTTCGCCGCCCGCGAGCAGGAATGGGAGGCGTTCTTCGCCAGCCGCGTGCCCGGCCTGGAGGAGGAGGAGCGTCGCATCCACACCGCCGCCGCCGCCGGCCTGCTCTGGGGCAAGAAGTACTACGGCTGGAGCGTGCTGCGCTGGCTCACGGGTGATCCCACCCAGCCCTCACCACCGCCGCAGCGCTGGCTGACGATGAACCGCCAGTGGAAACGGCTGCACGCCCACGACGTGATCTCGATGCCCGACTGCTGGGAGTACCCCTACTTCTGCCAGTGGGACCTGATGTTCCACGCCGTGGCCTTCGCGATCTTCGATCCGGCCACCGCCAAGCGGCAGAGCATGCTGCTGCGCTCGCCCCACTACACGGCCCCCAACGCCCAGACGCCCGCCTACGAATGGGCCCTCTCCGATCCCAACCCGCCGATCGGCGCCTGGGCGGCGATGCGCGTCTTTCAGATCGACCGTCGCGTCAGCGAGGAGGCGGATCTTGGCTTCCTGCGCGCGGCGCTGCGCAAGCTGATTCTGGAGTACGGCTGGTGGGCCAATCGCAACGACCGATCCGGCGACAACGTGTTCGAGGGGGGCTTCCTGGGGCTCGACAACATCGCCGTGTTCGATCGCCGCTTCCCGCTCGCCGACGGCAGCCGCATCGAGCAGTGCGACGGCACAGCCTGGATGGCCTCGCTCAGCCTCAACCTGCTGAACATCAGCGTTGAGCTGAGCCGCGAGGAGCCGGAGTACATCGACATCTGCGAGCGCTTCGTCCACGACTTCGTCCAGCTCGCCATCACCCTCAACACCCCGGGCAGCCGCGGCTACATCAACTGGGACGAGCAGGATGGCTTTTACTACGACGTGATCAAGCGGCCCGATGGCAGCACCGAATTCCTGCGCAGCCGTTCCGTATCGGGCCTGATTCCCCTGCTGGCCGTGGCCAGCTTCGATGTGGATACGGTGAAACGGCTGCCGGTGCTCGATGTGCTGCAGAGCCTGGGCTGGTTCCTGAATGAGCGCACCCCGCACGGCTGGGTGATCGAGAACCTAGGCAAGTGGCGCAACGACCGCCTGCTCTTCTCGCTCGTGCCGGAGGAGCGCCTGCAACGCATCTGTCAGCGCCTGTTCGATGAAGATGAATTCCTCTCTCCTTATGGCATCCGCGCCCTCTCCAAGCACTATGCGGAGCACCCCTACACCTTCACCCAGGGCAGTGATTCACAGACCCTCACCTACACCCCGGCCGACAGCCCGGTGGCGATGTTCGGCGGCAACTCCAACTGGCGCGGTCCGGTGTGGGTGCCGATCAACTTCCTGCTGATCGAATCGCTGCAGAAGTTTGGCCACTATTACGGCGACAGCTTCCTGGTGGAGTTCCCCACCGGCTCCGGCGCCTGGTACACCCTCTGGGAGGTGTCGCTGCTGCTGGAACAGCGGCTGGTGAATCTGTTCCACCGCGGCAACGATGGTCGCCGTCCGTTCCAGGGCGATACCGCGCTGTTCCACGACGATCCCCACTGGCGCGATCTGCTGCTGTTCCATGAGTATTTCCATGGCGACAACGGCAGCGGCGTCGGCGCCAGCCATCAGACGGGCTGGACGGCGATGGTGTGCAAGCTGATCGAGCAGCTCAACCGCTATCCCACCCCCACGCCTCGGCCGGCGCCGGGCCTGTGACCTTCGCGCTCAGACGCCTGCGTTCTCCTTGCCTTGCCGAATAGACCCCAACCTTGCGCATGTCTCTACCACTTCGATGTGGTGATCCTCGGCAGCGAGGTGCCGGAGCTGGTGCGGCTGCTCAGGGCCCTTGACGGTGGTCACCCTGATGGTGGCGGCGGTGCTGGGGGCCATCGTGAGCCGGCTGCTGCTTGACTTCCCGATCCACCACGCCCTGCAGAAGAAAGTCGCTCAGCCCGCCCCCTCCCTGATCACCAGCGCCGAGCGCTCCCGCGCCAGGATCAGCCACAGCCACTTGGTGAGCAGGCTCAGGCGGTTCTCCCGCGTCGGCATGAAGGCCAGGTGGGCCAGGCCCCACATCAACCAGCCCAGGGCGCCGCTCACCTTCCAGCCGCGCAGGTCGGCGACGGCGAACAGGTGACCGATCACCGCCATCGAGCCGAAATCGACGAAGCGGAACGGCCCGTGATCGCGCCCCTGGCTGCGCTTCAGGATGTCACGCGCCACCCAGGTTCCCATCTGCACCGCTGGCCCTGCCATCCCCGGCAGCGGCTTGCCGTCGGCGGTGTGGCTGTAGCTGCACAGGTCGCCCACCACCCGGATTTCGGGATGGTCGGGGATCGAGAAGTCGGGTGCCACGATCACCCGGCCGCCCTTGTCGAGCGGGCAGCCGGTGCGTTCCGCCAGCAGCCGGCCCAGGGGGGAGGGGGCTACGCCAGCGGTCCAGCAGATCGTGCCGGCCTCCAGGGTCTGCTCTCCATCGGCGGTGGTGAGCACGATGCGGTTGGGCTCGATCGCCTGCACCCGGCTCCCCAGCCGCAGCTCCACGCCGCTGCGCTTCAGGTGATCGCCGGCGGCGCGGGAGAGATCCGGATCCATCGCCCGCAGCACCCGGTCGCCCGGATCCACCAGGGTGACGCGGCATTTCTGCGGATCGAGCTGCTTGAAGTCGCGCGCCAGTGTGTGGCGCATCAGGTCGATCAGTGAGGCCGCCAGCTCACAGCCGGTGGGACCGCCGCCGATCACGGCCACCGACTGCAGCAGTTCGCGGCGAGCGGCGTCCGGCGTCTGCTCCGCTTCCTCGAGTGCGGAGAGCACCTGGTGCTGGATCGTTTCGGCGTCCTCCAGGCTCTTCATCGGGATCGCCTGCTGCCGCCACTCGTCGTGGCCGAAGAAGCAGCTGTTGGCTCCGGTGGCCAGGATCAGGTGGTCGTAGCGGTAGCGGCGGTCGTTGAAGACCACCTCGTGGGCCTCTGGATCCAGGTCGACCACCTCGCCCATCAGCACCTGCACGTTCGGGGCCTGGCCCACCATCTGCCGCAGCGGCGAGGCCACGTCGCTGTCAGCCACCAGGCCCGTGGCCACCTGATAGAGCAGCGGTTGGAACAGGTTGAAGTTGCGCTT
>JBIIJS010000210.1:0-4510 GCA_044233605.1 Cyanobium sp.
GATGCAGATCGCCAACGACTACGAGAAGGAGGTGTTCAACGGCGATGTGGGCACCATCGACGCGATCGACGAAGGCAACAGCGAACTGAGCGTGCTGTTTCCCACCAGCGAAAACGGCGCCGCGGGCGTGCGGGCGGTGGTCTACGGCTGGGGAGAGCTCGACACTCTCGTGCCGGCCTACGCCTGCACGATCCACAAGAGCCAGGGCAGCGAATACCCGGCGGTGGTGATCCCGCTGCTCACCCAGCACTACGCGATGCTGCAGCGCAACCTGGTGTACACGGGCCTCACCCGCGGCAAACAGCTGGTGGTGCTGGTGGGCCAGAAGAAAGCCCTGGCGATGGCCGTCAAGAACCACCTGGGCCGCAGGCGCTACACCAAGCTGGCGGAGTGGCTCAGCTCACCGTGACGCCCGAGAAGCTCATCACCACCGGCGGTTGAAAAGGCCGGAGCTGCTGCGCTGCTGCCTCAAGAAACGCCACAAGGATCGTGATCAGCAGGATGTAATCGCGCAGGGCGGGATCCAGCGGGCCGTGAGGGGTGGGGGGTTGATGCGGACCTGGGTCACCACCTCGGCCAGGCGGGCGCTGTGGGCGGGATTGGCCAGGCAGGCGGATTCAGCCGAGTGGGCGAAGGCGTTGCGCAGCTTGCGCAGCATCGCGAGGGCGCTCGGGCAGAAACAGGCCATCACCCTTGGCAGGGGCCACACCCACGAGCACGTCGCCGCGGCCCCGCTCTTCCAGCATCTGCAGGGCGATGGTGCGGGCGGCGGCAGCCGCCACGGGCTCGACCGCCTGCGAGGGCTGGGGGAAGGAGTGTGATGACGCCATCGCGTTCAGGCCTGCGGCAGCAGCTCCAGCAGCCGGGCCTTGAGGGCGGCATGGCTGGCGGTGAGATCCACAGTGGCAAAACGCAGGCGGTGCCCCTGGATGGTCACCGACTCATCCACATCCACGGCGATGGCGGGATGGAGCAGCAGGCCACTGGCGGCATCCGCCCAGGGGGATTCGGGATCGTCGCGCCCTTCCTGGGAGCGCAGGTAGGCGTAGAGCTGGTACACGTAGCCGCTTCTGAGCGTCTGCTCGCGGTGCCAGCCTCGCCCGTAGACGTTGGTGAACTTGGTGTCGATCACCAGGCGCTGGGGCACATCGCGGCGGTCGATCACGATGTCGGTGCGCATCGAGGGGAACACGGCTGCGATGCCGCTGGTGGGCTCTTGCATCGACCATTTCAGAGGCTTGCCCGTTCTCACCTGCCAGTGGGCCTGATCGAGGTGGAGGCGATAGAAGCCGCCGATTGCCTTTTCGTAGAGGGTGCGCAGCCAGCGCACGCAGCGCTGGGGATCGAGCAGGGCATGGGGGCCGGCCTCCTCTGTGGGCAGGGCCAGGTCCATCGCCAGGCGGGCGGCCGCGAGCATCGCCTGATCGGCCTGATCGTGCAGGCCAAAGCGCTCGGCGCTGATCTGCCGGCGGCTGGGGGCCTCCCCCACCACGCCCTGGCGGTGCAGGCCATGGGCCAGGCCCCGGCAGCGAGGGGCGAGTTCGGGCTTGTTGACCAGCCGGGCCACGCTGTCGAGGGCCGTGCGCACAAAGCGGTTGCGGGGGCTGTCGATCGTGAGCTCCTCGAAGCGGCAGGCAATGCGGCCCTGGGCCAGCAGCTGGCGGCGGGCGGTGGTGAGGTGATCGATGCGGCCGCGCACGCGGCTGAGCACGGCTTCCCGCGGCTGAAAGGCCGTGCTCAGCTGGCGGCGCTGGCGCTGCTCCACGGCCCGGGCGAGGATTTCGGCCACCAGATCGGGGATCTCCTCGGGCAGATCCTCGGCAGCTAGCAGCGACGGTGCGGCCTCCTTGCCGAGATCAGCGGCGTAGAGCATCAGCCACCAGATGTTGCGGACGGGGATGCTCATGGCAGCCCTCACGGCAACCGTGGATCAAAAGAGAACGGCTCATCGCTGATCAGGCGCCAGCGGGTTGCTTCGGAATGGCGTGGATTGAGCAGGATGTTGTGCTCCACTCGGATCACCGCGGAGGGCACACTCAAGGCTGCCGTGCGGTTACTCCGCAGCCAGGCGGTTCCGAGCGCCTGGAGCTCCGCTGGAGCGGGCAGGTCACCCCAGCCTTGCGGCAGTGCGCCTGGATCGATGACCTCCATTGAGAGATCAGGCGGGAGATCGATGGCGAGCAGCCGGAGGTCGGCCGGAGCGCAGAGCGGGTCGACATGCACGAGCACCTCCAGGGCCGCCAGCGCCGGCGAACCGGCGGTGTAGACGATTGGCATCCCCTTGTGGTGCCAGCGTCCAGAGGTGTAGAGCCCGCCGATGCCTTGGAGGGCATCAGCGGCAAAGGGCTGCCGGCAGATCTTCCAGACCCGCACTAACTGAAGATGCCGTAGTTGAGGCGAAGCAGCACATCGTCCACCTGCCTGGCGCCGATCTCGGTGTCGAGCAGATCGAGGGGGAGCTCGCAGCCCAGGGCGCGATTCGGGGTCTTCAGCCAGAGGCGGGCTTTGTCGAGCGAGCCGAGCACGTCTATGGCCTGGGATGCCGCCCGCGCCAGCCTGTAGAGCCGATCCGACTCCTGGGGATTGAGCTGGTGGGCCTCCTTGCGGCGAGCCACGGTACGCGGCGGGATGCCGAGAATCACGCTGCACCGCAGAGGGGAGATCTCCAGCTGCCGCGTCAGCTCCTCGAAGGCCGAGAAGGGAAGACCCTGGCGCACGGCATCGCGCAGATCGGCCGCGCTGACCGCTTGCAGGCGAAGCAACGCCTCTGCACTGTGCGGGGCAGCCGGAGCGTCCGTGGTCGCTGCTGTCGTGGAGGATGCCATCTGGCAATGCTAGCGCGGCCAGATGCCGGTTGCAGCGAGCCGGTCGAGGGATGCGGAGGGTCTGCGCCGGTGCGGTGGCGAATGGCCCCAATACTCCCGCTACGGTTAACAGGTCCCAGCCCTCCGGTTCTCTTTGAACGGCCTGTGGTGAAACACCTTCTGCGGCGATAGGTCTTTGAAGACAACGGCCTACTTCCGCGAGGTGGTGCGCCAGAAGCACCCAGGGATCGAGGAAGGTTGGATCCTGAGGGTGCTGGCTGAGCCCATGGAGGAACGCAGACAGGCCGATGGTCGTTTTGCCCTGTGGGGGCTGGTGCCGGAGGCACAGAACCGTGCGCTCAGGGTCATTACCCTTGAGGACAGAAAGACCGTCCACAACGCCTTCTTTGATCAGGGCTTCCTCAAAACCCGCACCCGGTCTCAGCCCTCCCCTCCTGCCGCGCCGCCTGCGCCATGAAAATTCGCTACTTCCCGGATACCGACACCCTGTACATCGAGCTGGCCGATCGGGTGAGCAGCAACTCTGAGGCGGTGAGCGACAATCTGATTGTCGATTTTGACGAGCTGGGTAAGCCGGTGGGGGTGACTTTGGAGCACTACTCCCAGATCAGCGACAGCAGCACAATCGAAACCCTCCTGCCAATCAGCCCGAGGCTGCAGCCGGCTTGACTGCGAAGGCGCCCCAAGCTCGGGCGCATCGAACCAGTACTCCTGCAGCAGGGGCTTGAGTTCGCTGGCCACCATCTCGGCGAACCAGTCGCGGGTGGAGCGGCCCTCGAGGCAGGGTCTATTAGAAGTCTGTCCTGGTGGTTCTGGCTGGGCCGGCGCGCTTACGGTGTCGTGCGCGGGAACCGCACCTGCCCTTTGGCTTCCGAGCCCGCCACTTCGCCTGACACTGCAAGCGATCTGATCAGCTTCCTCAAGGCGCTGCCGGACTGCCGGATGCGCCGGGGTATCCGCTTTCCCCAGCGGTGGATGCTGCTGGTGGCGATCCTTTCGATCCTCAGTGGTCAGGGCTCGCTAGTCGGCATGGAACGATTCGCCAAGCGCCATCGCCAGACGCTGAATGAGCTGCTGGGCACCGATTTCGGCAAGTCGCCATCGGACTCGACCTTCCGGCTGCTGCTGGCCCAGCTGGACGTGCCGGGATTTGAAACCCTGCTGCGGGACTGGATGGCGGCCCAGCCGGGTGTGGCAGAAGAGCTGGAGACCTTGGTGTGTGATGGCAAGACACTGCGGGGCTCCATCGCTGAGAACGAGACCGGCGCAGCGCGTTTCATTGCCCAGGTGAGCCTCTACTCCCACAGTTTGGGCGTGGCGATCGCCCAGACCACCTACGCCACCGATACCAGTGGTGAGATCCAGGCGTTGCGCCAGCTGCTGGAAGCCGTTGAGCTCGAGGGAGTGCTGGTGCAGGCCGACGCGCTGCATGCAAACCGCCCTTTTTCCTCTACCTCGCCCAGCGCGGCGCCGACTTCCTGATCGCGGTCAAACACGGTCGCCGCAAAGGGTTTCGGTTAATCCGCGATCGACTCACCCACAGCCGCCGGATCCCCTGGCGCACCAGCAAGCGGGAAATCAAGCGGGGCCGCGACATCACCTGGGACTTGCGGGCGATGCCTGCTCCGGAGTGGGTGGTGGAGCAGTGGCCGGGCAGCGCCGCGATCATCGCCGTGCGCAGCCAT
>JBIIJS010000211.1:0-4496 GCA_044233605.1 Cyanobium sp.
ATCCTCCTGCCGCTGGTTGCTGATCCACGCCACCACACCCGGATCGCGCTGGCGCAGCCGCAGCTCGGAGAGCACCATCGTGTCAATCAGATACATGGGAACTCCCTTGGCGTCATGGGCAACCGTTCGAAGGGCTCGTCGTCTTGCGGCATCTGCAACAGCAGCTCGGCAAGCGATGGCGCGCTGGCCCGCTCGAGGCGCTGCAACCGCTCGTACTCTTCTGCGGAGAGCACCACGCTCACCCATTTGCCGCGGCGCGTCACCATCTGGGGTTCTCCCCGGGCCGCTGCATCCACCACGGCGCTGAAGCGATTTTTGGCGTCCTGCAAGGTCCAAACGGCATCCATGGCTTAACTGGCTAGCTCACCTGGCTAGCTTAATGGCGGCACCCAGTCGGGCCGGTGAGCAGGCTTTTCATGGTTGTACCTCCGGGCTTTCACGGTTGTGGTGGTGATGGCTGGGCACTGGTGGCTACTCGAGGGAGCCAAGGCAGTTCAAGCATCCGCAAAAGCCTGGGCGCGATACGGTTGCGCAATCGGCAGTGACCCTGCAATGAGCCAAACATTCGCTGTGGTGATTGAGAAGGCGGACCACAACGTTTCGGCGTAGGTGCCCGATCTTCCCGGCTGCATGGCCACAGGAGCTTCTCGCGATGCGGTGCTTGCTGAAATCCGCGCAGCCATCGCGTTTCACCTGGAGGGTCTGGCTGCCGATGCCGAGCCCCAGCCGCGTGCCACTGCCGCCCGCCAGCAGCACGCCTTTTCTTGGCCGTGAGCCCATCGCCGCCTACGTCTCATGATTGAGCTAACCACGGCTTCGGGGCCTTTGGAGGTGCTGATTGTGGCCAACAGCGGAACAATGCCGAACTTGCATGGCTTCCGGGGGCCGTGAGTGCGGGGCTGCCGGCGGCTCCGGGGCTGGTTCCGGCGGGTTTACTGATCGTCCCCGAGCAGAGTTCCCCTCATCCCCAATACAACCCTGTTAACGGTATGAATCAGTCCTGGCTCGCAGCCGGAGACCCAGGTCGCGCCCTTTGCGCAGGCATTCGTCTGAATTCACGTAGTCCCATTCACCGAATCGGCCTGCAGTGTGGATATCGAAGGCCTCGAGGTGTTGCCGAATTCGCCCCAGGATGGCCGGCCTCTCCTGCGTTTACACCGGGTAGGCGTGCTGAACGTCGAGGTGGCGAACCTCCGCCACCACCGCTGCCGAAGGCAGCACGCCGGCGCGCACCAACGCCGAGATGGTGTCCGCCTCAGCCACCTCCGGCGCCAGTTTCGGCTTGGTGGGTGAGTAGGAAATCTCGGCCATGATCCCGTGGCAGGGCCGGCGCCGTAGCTGCAGCGACGACGTGTGATTGAACGCCACCTTGTGGGGGGGCACCGATGGGTCGGCGAAGTAGATCCGCTGGGGCGCCTCGGGCAACGCGGTGTTCGTGCGCAGGAGCAACAGATCCAACGACATGGCCGGTACACCCGACTCACAGGCCCAATGCGCCAATCGGGGACTCAGATTTTCATCGATCAACAGCTTCAAGACGCTGCAGGTCAGCCGCGCTGGACACGAAGTGCCTTGCGTGGACGCCCGGGTGGCTGCGGTAAACGCGCCTGGATTTCGGCGTAGTCCAGGGCAGTGCTGTTCAGCTGGGGGAAGTCTTGTTCCAGCTCTTCGCGGGAGACACCAGCACGCAACTGCTCCACCACCACAGCCACAGGGATGCGCGTGCCACGAAACACAGGTTGCCCGGAGCAGATCGCTTGGTTTCGCTCAACCAACCCCTGTGGGCGCTGAAAAAGCCGGTAGCGGTAGCGCAGCTCGCGGCTCACCGAGGTGAGGTCCATGCTCAGCGGCACCGCGCCGCGCAACACCAACTTGCCCTCCTGGCGCAGCCAGCGGCTTTGGGGCGCTCTGGGCTTGCGCTCGAACACGGTGTAGATCTCCCGTTTCTGCTCGGGCGTCAGCCGCACGCCCTGCTCACCCAGGCAGCCAACCACCCGGAAATACAGCAGCTCGCGAAAACCCATCGCATCGCTACCTCGCAGGGGCGTCGACGCCACCGGCGTCAAAACCCGCCTGAACTCCTGCTGCAGCTCCTTGGCGTCAGCGCCAATCAACGCAGCTCCAGCCGCAGTGGTGAGGCGGGACGCCACGAATGCAGCCCCAAAACCAACTTCACTTTGAAGCCTAGTTCCTTTCCGGCGCGGCTGCCACCTTGAGGATCGCCACAGGGATCAGCTTCTCGGCGAACTGCCAGGGGCCGTCGTTGTTGGAGCAGTTGGTGAGCACCACCAGCCTTGCTGGCCGAATAGGGGCTGCGCGGGTCGTAGGGGGTGGTTTCTGAGAAACGGCCCGTCTCGCCCAGGGAGCCGAACACCTCGTCGGGGAGTTGCTCCCAGTGCTCACGAACCGCCTGCAGCAGGTGGAAGGTGCCGCTCACGTTGCTCTCGATGAACGCCCCCGGGCCCTCGATCGAGCGGTCCACATGGCTCTCGGCCGCCAGGTGCATCACCAGGTCCGGATCGGCCTGGCGCGCCGCGTCCGCCGTGGCCTCGGCATCGCTGAGATCCACCCGCAGCAGGGTGTGGCAGGCCTGGGGGCCGAGCTCAGCAAGCACCTGCTCAATGCTGGTGAGGTCGCTGGCGTAGCCGCACGTCTCGAGGTTGAACACCAGCGCATCGCTCTCTGCCAGCAGCCGGCGCACCACCGCCCCGTCGGTCACCAGGATGCGGCGGGGCGGCCGGCGAGCAGGGCGGAGACGTTCGGTGGGGTGACCTGGGACATCGGAGAACACGTCAAAGAGCAGAGTCGTACAGGCGTACTAAGATTGTGTTGGTTCGAGTCGGGCGGGGCTGCTTAGGGTGGAGGAAGTTTTTTGGGATCTGGATGCGCCGCCGCCCTGGTGGCGGCTGGGGTTCGATGGCAAAGCTCTGCTGGAGGCCGTCGTTGGCAGTGTTGTTGGCCTGATCGCCCTCTTTTCTTCCTATGACCACGTCAACCTCCCAGGACAAACTCTCCGTCTCCCCCAGCAATGGGGCGTCTGGCTCATCGCTGTCTCGCTTCCGCTCGTTTTTATCGATGCTCAACTGGCGGCGCGATCCCGCCAGAGAGATGCGGCTGAAACAGCTCGAGAGCGAAACCGAGCAGCTGAAGAGAGACAACGCGTTGCTCGGCTGGATGCTCTCAGAAATGGACTTGATCAAAGCCGACTTGCCTTCCAGCTCGACCCCTCCGCAGGTAACCGCCGTGAACTCCAGCGACTGTTGAGCCTGCTCAACAGTCCTGAGATGGCTGAGCTGTTTCGCGGTTGACGTCATGGCAGGGCCTGGAGAAGCTGGCGCAGGGCCTGGCGCCAGGGGGTGGGGGCCAGCTCCTGGGCCAGCTCACCCACCGCCACGGCAACATCGAAC
Organism: Cyanobium sp.; assembly: GCA_044233605.1. Lineage (GTDB taxonomy): Bacteria > Cyanobacteriota > Cyanobacteriia > PCC-6307 > Cyanobiaceae > Cyanobium. The sequence continues at coordinate 3,408 of JBIIJS010000211.1, forward strand.
CAGTTGGCGGCACCGGCATCACACCAGTGCAGCTGCCAGCGGCGCCGGTGAGCAGGATTTTCATGCCGCCGTGAGCTTCATTGGGGTCAGCGCTGAGAGATCCAGGCGCTGACGGGCCTGCCAGAGGTCATGGCTGTCCTGCAGCGTCAACCAGCTTTCAGCGCTGCGCCCCAGCACCCGTGAGAGCCTCAGCGCCATATCGGGTGAAACCCTGCTTTTGCCCGCAATCAGCCGCTGAAGGGTTGATGCAGACACATCCAATCGCTCAGCCACCTGCCGAATCGAAAGTCCACACGGCTCCAGATAAACCCCTTCGATGAATTCCCCAGGGTGGGGGGGATTGTGCATCTGGGTCAGGTGATTAGGTGTCATCAGTGGTAATCCTCGGAATCCAGATCGAATACGTGACCATCGCGGAAGGCAAACGTCAACCGCCAGTTGCCGTTCACCCAGATCGACCATCGACCCTTGTCTGGCCCCTTGAGCAGATGCAGGCGATAGCCCGGCAAGTCCATGTCTTCGATCTGGGTTGCTGAGTGCAGCGCTGCAAGTTGCAGCCGCAGCTTGCGCGCCAGCGTTGCCTGAATTCCTGCGGTGCTGCCGGTTTCGAAAAACTGACGCAGCCCCTTGTGCCGGAAATCCTGGATCACCAGTCCCACACAGCCAGTCCAAAGCGTAGCGCGTTGCGCAACGGGCGGCACTGGTTTTGCGTGGCTTGACGCAAGCGGCCTCCACGGTGGCAAGTAGTGGTGCACCATCGGAATTGGTGTTCTCACGCGCTGATTAGGGTGTGCGGCAAGCTTTTGATCCAGGCGAGGCTGCGGGCGTGAGCATTTACCCCGCTGTTGTGAAGCAAGACGGCGACTGGTGGCTCGGCTGGGTGGAAGAGGTTCCTGGCGTGAATGCCCAGGAACCCACCCGCGAAGCCCTGTTGGCCTCCCTGAAAGAGGTGCTGCGGGAGGCCTTGGAGATGAACCGCACCCAGCCCGAGCTCAACAGGCGCAGTGCCATCCCCAGGCACACGGAAATCAAAGAGCTTCTCGTGCGCAAGATCTGTTCAGATCTGGGAACCCCGCGGCCTTGAGCCAT
>JBIIJS010000212.1:0-4467 GCA_044233605.1 Cyanobium sp.
GCCACTGTCGACCTGCTGCTGCGCGGTCAGGGCGCCAGGCCCCAGGTGCGCGAACTCGGCCCGGCCGGCGAAGTGGAGCTGCAGGAGCCCGTCGCCGAGCCGCATCCGGTTCCCCCCCGGCGCCTGGCGCCGGTGCCGGTGCCCGATCCCCGCGCCCCGGCGGAGGTGGCACGGCAGCGTGGTACGGCACCCGAAGGTTCGCCGGCCATCATCGTGCAGCAGCGTCCCTTTCGCCTATGTGCGGTGGGATTCGCCGGCCCAACGCTGCAGGAGGCGGCCCGCAGCCGCCCCTGGCCCGTGGAGGTAGTGGGGGAACTGGAACAGGCCGACGCCCTGCTGAGCCTGCGGGGGCAGCTCGGGCGCGATCCCGACCTGCGCCGCCGGGCCCGCAGCCTCGGCCTGCCGATCCTGGTGATCAAGTCCGACAGCCTGCACCAGTTGCAGCGGGCGATTGAGCGGCTGCTGCAGCGCCGTGACGGCGGGGCTCTCCAGGCGGCAGTCACGCCGACAGCCGCTGCCGATCCCGAGGATGCCCATGGGGCTCTCGAGGAGTGCCGGCTGGCGGTGGAGCAGGTGGTGCTTCCCGAGGGAAGGCCCGTGGAGCTGCTGCCCCGCAGCGAGCGGGTGCGTAGTTTGCAAGCCGAGCTGGTGAGCCGCTACCGCTTGCGCAGCGCCGTCTTCGGTCGCGGCATTCAGCAGCGTCTGCGCGTGTTCCCCGCCTGAGCCCCGGCCCGGACGGGATTGTTGACGAAGGTCAGGCCGTTGTGGGTTACTGATCAGGCGTCCTTCCGCATCGTGCGGGTGGCACGCCGGGGATAACCCGTTGGGCCGTCGCCAAGCGGTAAGGCAGCGGGTTTTGGTCCCGCCATTCCTAGGTTCGAATCCTAGCGGCCCAGTTTTTCACCCTCTCCGCTCTGATTTCCGGCCCCCTGCTGGTGTTCGATTTCGACGGCGTGCTCGTCGACGGAATGGACGAGTACTGGTGGGCGGCCCGCAGCGCTGCCCTTGAGCTCACGGCCGCCCATGGCCTCGCGTTTGACGCACCGCACGAAATCCCGGATGCCTTTCGCCGCCTGCGCCCCCGTATTCATAAGGGCTGGGAGATGGTGCTGGTGGCGGCAGAGCTTGGGTGCATGGGGGCCTCAGCGGCACCCGAGCCGATTGATCCTGCCGCTTCGCTGATCGCTCCGCTGGCCGCGGCCAGCCGGCAGTCCTATGGGCTGGCTCTGGAGGCCGCCCTGATGCGCCGGGGCTGGACGCCGGAGCGGCTGCAGCTTTCCCTGGAGCGGGTTCGCGAATCTGCGATCCGGCATGACCGCGCCGTCTGGCTGGCGCGTCACCGCTTCTACCCGGGTGTGCCGGAGCGTCTCGCCAGCCTGGCCGCCGAAGGTGCCGACTGGCTGGTGCTGACCACCAAGGGTGCTGCCTTTGCGGCCGAGCTGCTGGCCGCTGCCGGCCTCGAGCCTGCGGCGCTGTACGGCCATGAGCACGGCAGCAAGCCCGAGATGCTGCTGCGACTACGCGAGCGGCAGCGGCCTCTGTGGTTCGTCGAGGATCGCCGCCCCACCCTTGAGCAGGTGCGGGCCACCCCGGGCCTGGAGGCGGTGCGTTGCTATCTGGTGTCGTGGGGTTACCTTGCGCCAGAGGATGTTCACAGGCCGGCGGCGGCGGGCCTGCGCTGGCTGGAGCCGGATCGTTTTGCGGCCCCCCTGGCGGACTGGCCCTGAACCGCTAGAGTACGCTCGTACTATACGCACCTGGTACGCCGGTCCCAGCCGGTGGCACTTGTTTCCCAGAGGTCGCAGGATGGCGGCCGGCTCCTGAGCTCCAGTTTCCGGGTCTCGCTCCTGAGATCCGCTTGTGCTTTCCGGCCGGCATCCTTCTTTCCGCGGCCTGTTCCATCGCCCATCGCTGTTACCCACCATGCCTGCTGATCCCAAGGCCGCCTCCCCCTCCGCCTTCGCCACCCCTGCTTCGGCCGCTGGCGGTGATGCCCGTGCCGCTGCTGAGCGCGACAAGGCCCTCGGCCTGGTGCTCAATCAGATCGAGCGCAACTTCGGTAAAGGCTCGATCATGCGTCTCGGGGATGCCTCCCGCATGCGGGTCGAAACGATCAACACCGGTGCCCTCACTCTTGATCTGGCCCTCGGCGGCGGCTATCCCAAGGGGCGGGTGGTCGAGGTTTATGGTCCGGAAAGCTCCGGCAAGACCACCCTCACCCTGCACGCCATCGCCGAGGTGCAGAAGCGCGGCGGTGTGGCCGCCTTCGTGGATGCGGAGCATGCCCTCGATCCGGTCTACGCCGCCGCCTTGGGCGTCGATATCGAAAACCTGCTTGTCTCCCAGCCCGACACCGGCGAGATGGCGCTTGAGATCGTTGATCAGCTGGTGCGTTCCGCCGCCGTCGACATCGTCGTCGTCGACTCGGTGGCGGCCCTCACCCCCCGCGCCGAGATCGAGGGGGAGATGGGCGATCTGGCGGTGGGCAGCCAGGCTCGCCTGATGAGTCAGGCGATGCGCAAGATCACCGGCAACATCGGCAAGTCGGGCTGCACGGTGATCTTCCTCAACCAGTTGCGCCAGAAGATCGGCGTCACCTATGGCAACCCGGAGACCACCACCGGCGGCAACGCGCTGAAGTTCTATGCCTCGGTGCGTCTCGACATCCGTCGCATTCAGACGCTCAAGCGAGGCACGGAGGAATATGGCATCCGCGCCAAGGTGAAGGTGGCCAAGAACAAGGTGGCGCCCCCATTCCGCATTGCCGAGTTCGACATCCTCTTTGGCCGCGGCATCAGCACGCTTGGCTGCCTGCTGGATCTGGCTGAAGAAACCGGTGTGGTCATCCGCAAGGGTGCTTGGTACAGCTATGAGGGTGACAACATCGGCCAGGGTCGTGACAACACGATCACCTGGCTGGAGCAAAATCCCGACCACGTGGAGCAGATTGAGCAGCTCACCCGGCAGCGTCTCACCGAGGGCTCCGAGGTTACCGCCAATTCCATGAAGCCCCTGGCTGCGGCAGCGCGCCAGGCGGCCAGCAAGCCCATGGGGGCCGCCGAGGCTGAGGCCGCCGCTGTGAAGGTGCTGGAAGAGCTGCCAGCCGCCTGACGGTTCGGCGGCGGTGCCCCCCGCGGCCCGGCATTCCGCGGGGAGGCAGGGATCAGGTTGCTTCGGCCTTCCGATGTGCGGCGTTGGGCAGGCGACTCGATAGGGGACGACGCAGCACGTCGGCGATGCGCTGAAGCTCCTCGATCGCTTCCGCTCCCTCGAGCTTCACCAGTTCGTGGCCGTTGCGGGATTCCAGCCAATTGATGCCGCATTCGGAAACCCTGAAGCGCACCAGGTGCTGGTCGGCCAATTCGGCGACGAAGGCTGCCCCCAGGCCCTCGCCGGCTTCGCCGCAGGTGTAGCAGGAGGCAGTGTGTCCCTGCTCCTGCAGGCAGCGGGTGAGAGCCTGGAGGCTCAGCACCAGGTCGTCGACCACGGATCGGTATTGCTCAGCCAGGCGGGGAAACACGGCGAAAACTGAATGGAAGCCGAAGCCTAAGGTTTTCTTTCGATTTAGGCGAGGAGCGCCGGCTCAGCCGTCAGCAAGCTCCCACCAGCCCAGGGCAGGGCCGATGAAGCGCACGGTGAGCCAGAACAGCACCAGGGCGCCGATGCCCACCCAGGCGCCGCGGGTGCTGAGCTGCACGAAGCGATCCGCCTGCTGGCGACTCAGGGGCAGCCAGGGCAGGATCCGTCCGGAGGTGTCGGCCGGCCGGCTGGGGTTGGCTTTGGGCTGGCGTGGTGGCAGCCCCTGGATGGCGCGGCGCTTTGCTTCTCCCATCGGCACGGATGAGCTCACTGGGCTGAGGCTAGGCCGGACCTCGGATCAGGAGGGCAGTAGCCGGGTCAGTTGTACCCAGGGTTCCAGGGCGCTGAACACTTGCTGACCCCAGCCCCGGCCCCGCAGGCGGCCATCGAGCACGGCCAGCCGCCCGCCTGCCCGCCGCAGGCTGGCGACGCCGCGCTGCAGTCGGTTGAGGGCATCGGGCAGGAGAAGCTCGCGGAACCAGTCGCGCCCCTGCTGCCTCAGCCTGCCCACCCGTGCTGCCGTCAGGGGTTCCTCCAGGCTGGCGATCGGCAACAGCGCCACCACCAGCTGGGCGGGCAGGGGCAGCCGCGCCTGATGCTCCAGCCACCAAGACCAGCGACAGCAGATCACCCCATTGCTCTCGGGGGCGGTGCATTCGTGGCCGACGCGGCTGCCGAACTCCGCGGCCAGGGCGCTGGTGAGAGCGAGCCGAAGCGAATCATCATCGAGCAGCACCACGCTCAGTCCGCCTTGTCCGAGTACCAGGCGGCGGCAGTGCTCCAGCAGGTGTTCGGCAAAGTGGGGACTGTTGGGCAGGGGCTGGCGCATGGGCGCGTAGAGAGGTAATGGATCGGAGAGGGGTGGATCCGCGAGATCCAGCATCACAG
>JBIIJS010000213.1:0-4461 GCA_044233605.1 Cyanobium sp.
AGGATGTCGGCGGCGCTCTTGCCCACCAGCGCCTCCTTGAGCGTGTACTTGATCTGGCAGCTGGTGAGCACCTCCGGTGTGTAGTAGCTGGCGCTCTTCTGGCGGTTGCGGCCGGCCAGGCGATAGATGAAGCTGCCGCGCTCGTAGTGCTTCGGTTTGCCGGTGGCCGGATCGGGCACGATCTCTTCGGCCTTGTAGGCCTTGAGCTGTTCGGCGGTCACGAAGTGGCCCACCTCTAGTTCGTCGTGCTGCTGGCCGGTGGCCTTGGTGGTGTCGTCGTCTTCCTCCCCGCTGTCTTCGGGCTCCTCCTCGTCGGCATCGCTGGCGGCAGCCTTGGTTTTCTTCGGGGCGGGCTGCACCTCATAGAGCCCCTTCTCCTCCTCCACGAAGAAGCCGGTGAAGCTGAGCAGCGCCTCATACACCGCCCCCAGCTGGTTGATGCCCAGCTGCCCGTAGCTCACCCGGCCGCGCCGTTTGCCCTTGCCCTCGCGGGTGAGCGACATCAGCTCGATCACCTCGCGCAGCACCTGGTTGCGGAAGCGCACCTTGGGCCAGCGCGCCCGTCCCTTCTCGTCTTTCAGCAGGCCGTTGAGAATCGGCAGCCGCTCGGGGTCGAACAGGTGGGAGCGCAGCGGCACGATCCGGAAGGTGTCGAACTCCGGCCTGCCCCCCTCCAGCTGCGGTTGCACCGCCTCCTGGTCGCCCTGCTTCGGGAACCCCTCCCAGATCATCTGGAACAGCCGATCCAGCGATTCGCTGATGTAGGTGCCTTCGCGGTCTTCCTCGCTGGCCAGTTCGGCCGTGTCGAGATCGCGCAGGCTTTCGAGGCTGTAGCCGAGCCGGAACACGTCGTTGCCCATCGGCGCGTAGCCCAGCTCCTGGTGGCGGCTTTCGATGAAGAACAGGAACAGCAGCCGGTACATGAAGCGCAGCAGCTCCAGCGTCAGCTGCTCCGGATCCAGCCGCTCCTCATACACACCCTTCTTCTGCCCCTTGATGAACGCCACCACCTCATTGCCGAGCAGCTCGATCGAGCGGCGCAGGGCGTACTTGAGATCGCCGCTCACCTCATAGGCGTGCTTGTGGCTGTTTTCATCCAGCTCATCGAGCAGCGGCGTGCCGCCGCCGGTTGGGCAGGTGTGCTCGCGGTGCAGCAAGGTGGCCGCCGCCAGCAGGGCATCGGGGTTGGTCTCGCCCAGCAGCGTGTTCAGCTCAAAGCGCAGCAACCGTGAGGCCGCCCACTTCTGCCGGTCGATCAGCAGCAGCTGGTCGCGGCTCACCGCCAGCACCCAGCGCGGCGGGATGTCCTGGGCGAAGATCCGCTCGCTGATCAGCTCCTCCCAGCTCTCGCTGCCCTGGCCGCCGCCGTCGGTGAGCACCGTGCCCAGGGAGGGATCGTCGATCTGGCAGGCCCAGCCGGTGGCGATCGTGAGCTCCAGCGGATCGGCCGGCTCATCGCTGGGGTTGAAGCACTCCACCACCCACAGCCACGGCTCGCCCTTGGCGTTGGCCACCTCCGCCAGCAGCGGCACCTGATACGCCTCGCCGCCGATCAGCACGGGCTCCGCCCGCGGGGTGAAGGGGTAGCCCAGGGCCTCGCACAGCGGCTGGAAGAACAGCTCCCGCTGCAGCCGCAGCCGCTCGGCGGGATCGTCTGTGATTCCCAGCTCGGCTTCCCTCGCTTGTTGCCAGGGTTTGCGCAGGGCCCGGAAGCGCGCATCGGGGGTGCTCAACTCCGCCGTGGGGTCGGCCTCCAGCTGGGTGCGCGCCTGCTCCGTCCAGCGCTCGCGCACCTTCTTGATGTCGCCGGTGAGCACGCTCTCGAGGTAGTGCGCCGAATAGAACTCGTTGGCGTTGCTGATGCCGGGGAGGGCCATGGGTCAGGGGTTCTGGGGCGGGTCCGCGACCCAGGGATCGATCAGCTCCAGGCCGATCGCTTCGAAGTCGCTGGTGTTGTGGGTGGCCAGCTGGGCGCGGTGCGCCAGCGCCGTGGCGGCGATCACGGCATCAGCGGTGGCAATCGGGCGGGCCAGGCGCACCCGCCGGCTCACCAGCTCGCCGTACCACTGGGCCGCTTCGCTGGTGAACGCCAAGGCCTGGCCCTGAAACAGGTGCGTCATCAGCTCCTGCCAGCTCTGGCGCAGGGCCTGTTGGCGGCGACCCTTCGGCAGCAGGCCGATGCCATGGAGGATCTCGGCTTCATTCATCGCCGTGATCGCAACCTCCTGGGGGGCGAGGCGATTGGCCCAGCCCATCACCCTTGGATCCGGCTGTGGCCGCATCAGCTCCGAGAGCACGTTGGTGTCGAGCACGATCACCTGGACGCCTCCGCGACTTCCGGGGCCTGGGGATGGTCGGCGCGGGCCGGCAGCTCCAGCTCCACCCCGCCGAGATGGGCGAAATGGGCGTGGATGCGGCTGCCGATGCCCTCCCGGCTTTCCGCTGCCTGGGAATGGATCACCCCCTGGCGCAGGATCACGCGCGCCTCCTCTTCCATCGAGCGCCCGTGACGGGCCGCCTGAAGGCGCAGCTGTGCCTTGGTGCTCTCCTCGAGGTTGCGGATCGTCAGCGTGGCCATCGGCGCCGTCCTGCTTGCAATGCCATCAATGCTGTCAACGCTAGCGGTGGCGATGGTCTCAGGCCTCCCGGTGCAGCACCGCCACCACCTTCAGGTAGGGGGCCGGTTCGATCGTCATCACCTCGGCCACGAAGCGCTCGTGGTCGTCGAAGCGCCCGTCGATCGCCTTCTGCTCGGCGATCCGCCGCTTCTCCTTGATCTGCAGCGGTCGCTGATCGGCCGCGAAGCTCAGCTGCAGCTGCTCCTCCTGCCGGCTCCGCAATCGCCTCAGGCGCTCGCGCTGGGCCTCCAGCTCCGGCTGCATGCGGGCGGTCCAGCGTTCGGCGCAGCTCATCAGATAGTCGTTGGCCTTGCCTACGGCGTAGGGCAATTGCTTGCCCAGATGGTCGGGGATCGGGGCATTGGGGTTGGCATGGGGCCTGCGGCCCAGCTGCAGCCGCTCGGCCACCGCCTCAAACGGCTCCACTCCTGCCACCTTCAGGCCGCTGCCGGCGAAGCGCACGGCCACCCACTCCTGCACCACCGGCGCCCCCTTCTGGTTGGGGATCGTGCCCTGAAACACCATCACCACCTCGCCGGGCTCCAGGCCGTCGCTGAGCTGCAGCACCGGCGCGCAGTGCCGCGGGAAGGCGATCTGGCCCCGGTCGGCCAGCCAGTCCACCAGCGGATGGAGATCCCAGAGGTATTCCAGCTTCGGCCGGCTGGAATCCTGGCGGCGGCTCTGCTCCAGGGCCCGCTGCAGCGCCGCCACCTCCGTGGAGAGCGCCAGGCGCTGACCCCGGGGCGGCTGCAGCTCCCTTGGGTAGCGGTCGTAGCGGCGCTGCAGATCGCTGGGCGGCGTGATCTCCAGGCGCTGCTGCTCGGGGAAGGCCCGCAGATCCAGCTTCTCGCCGCGGTGTTCCATCAGCTCCGCCACCGCTTCCAGCGCCGTGTCGACGTAGCTCCAGAGGCTGGGGAACAGGCTGAAGGGCTGGCGCTGCTGCACCTGCAGTGGCTCCGCTGGCGCTTCATCGCTCCCATCCGGACTGCCGAACAGTTCCTCAAACAGGCTGTCGCCACTGCCCTGACCCAGGTAGGGCGCCGCGTTGGCCTCCATGCGCTGCTCCAGCGCCTCCACCGTGCCGCTCTCAAATGCCTTGCTGATCTCCTCCTCCTCGCCAACAGCGTCGTAGACGCCGAGGAACACCGCCGGATCGCCGATGTTCTGCTGGGCTTGCTCGTCTTTGCGCTTGAGCAGGCGCAGCACCTTCTCGGCATCGCCCATGCCCTCGCTGCGCGAGCAGCTGAGCAGGTAGCGGATCTGGGGTTGCTGCGGCTGGCCGTAGCGGTCGATGCGGCCGTTGCGCTGCTGCAGCGTCATCAGTGACCAGGGGATATCCACATGCACCAGCCGGTGGCTGAGGTAGTGCAGGTTGAGGCCCTCGGAAGCCACTTCGGTGGCCACCAGGATCCGCACCGCTTCCTTCTCCTGGGCGAACTGCTCCACCACCCGCGTCTGCTCCACATCGGGCATGGCGCCATCGAGGCCCACCACAGCCCCCTGGGGCAGGCCCAGGTCGGCTGCCAGGTGCTCCACCAGGAACCGCTGGGTTTCACGCCGGCCCGTGAACAGCACGATCCGATCCCTGGGGTTCTTGCCGCTCCAGCCCCAGTCGCCGCGGATCAGCTGCAGCAGGCGCTGGTATTTGGAAAACTCGGCCGGGCCGATCGCCGCCAGCAGGGGCTCCAGTTCCTGCAGGGCGGTGCGGTCGGCATCGGCCGGGCTGCCCGCCGCAGCGGCAGCATCCAGCCGTTTCAGCCGGTTGCGCACGGTTTCCAGCGCCGCCATCGGGCTGGAGAGCAGGCTCTTGGCCAGGGTGGTCTTGAATAGTTGGCCCGCCTTG
>JBIIJS010000038.1:0-16845 GCA_044233605.1 Cyanobium sp.
GAGCGGCGGCTGGGGCTGAGCGGGTCATCGCTCAGGTGCAGGGAGAGCCGCAGGTGTTCCACCTGCCAACAGCTTCCGCTGCGATTCAGCCGCCGGCTCACGATCAGCCCCAGGGCCTGCTGGCGACCACGCCGGTCGCGGCCCGTGGCCACCAGCACATGGGGCACCAGCGGGCGGCGCGAGGCCACAGCGTTGATCAACCGTTCCGGAACTGCCAGGAGCAGGGCGCGCTGCAGCAGAGGTTGGAGCGGTAGGAAGGCCGGATCATCCAACAGCGGCAGATGCCAGCCCTGCAGGGCTTCGACGCTCCAGCTTTGAGGGGGCCCATTCCGACCCTGAAGTGCATCAGAGCCGGATGCGCTTTGTATTCCGCTGGTGCCGGCCATGGGGCCGGACGAGCAGGGGAGTGGCGCGGAGGAAACCGGCACGGCGGCGGAGCGTGGAACTGCGAAGCGGGAGGGGGTTCAGCGGTGGACACCTCCTCCAATCCTAGGCGGGCTCGCCAGGGGGTCGGCAGCGCAGCTTCAGGCCGGCCGCACCAGCACAAGCGGCGTGCGCTCGTTGGCATTGCCGGCGGGGTTGGGCCGCAGGGCCCGCTGCAGGAGTTCCTCGTCGCAGTTGCGACTGGAGGCCAGCACCTTCACCCGGCCAAGGTCGTTGACGTCGACCACCGCCACCGCGACGCCGAGGTCGCCTGCGATGCGGTTGCAGAAAGCTTCCGGCTCATCAGGACCCAGCACCAGGGTCTGGTCGTAGGGGGGAGTGGTGCCGGTGACGTCGTCGATCAGCCGCGCCTGATCACCGGCGAGGCGGTAAAAGCCTCCCTTGATGCCCACAAGTTTCATGGCGGTGCCGGCCAGCCAGGCGCACAGCACCCGGGCCGGGCCCACGATGTCGATCAGGGTCTGCAGACCGCAGGCTGTCGCCAGGCTGCTGGTGGGATGAAACACCCGGCAGAGCAGACGGGAGAGCATCGAGGGTTCCACCGTGGAGGGGTGGTGGTAACGACCCTGCATCACCGCCAGCGGCGTCTCACCGATCGTGAGCACATCACCGGGCTGGAGCAGGTTGCCCGTGTAGCGCTCCAGCACCTCCCGGGGATCATCGAGCACCCCCAGCAGGTGGGTGCGAACCGGCAGCACCCTGCAGGCATCGCCCTCGCGCCAGACGGCTGCCTCCGCCGCCAGCGGTTCCGGTTTCTGCAGAGGCAGAAGGATGCCGTTGCGGCGCCAGAGGCGGCCGAACGGTCCGTAATTGACCCAGTGCACATCGATCCACAGGGTGTCGAGCAGGGTTTCGAGGTCGATGCCCGCCGGGCCGCTCAGGTTGAGCCGGATGTGGGCTCCGGTGCTCTTGCGTCCCTTGACGATGTAAGCAGCCCAGTAGCCGTCCGGGCGGGCCTCCTCATCCGGGTGCAGGGGCGTGATCCGCACCTGATGGCTCACCTCCGTGACATCGGCGCGGCCGAGCAGCACCGGAGTGATGCGCAGCTCGGGGACGAACACCTCCATGCGCGGGTGGGGGTTGCGGATCGCGATCTCGCCGGTCACCTCCAGCCCCTGGGCCCGGCGACGCACCTGGAACGGCCCGGGAATCAGCTGCAGCGGTGAGGAGGGCCGCAGGCGGTGGCGCAGCTCCAGCCAGAGCAGGCTGAGGCCAAACAGCAGCAGCAGGATGGAGACAAGGGAAAGGAGAGGCGCCACTCGGGTCGTCACAGGGTCGCAGACCGGCGGAGCGTAGAGGCGCAGGTGCCCTAGGTTCCAGGGCACGCCCCGGCCTGGCCACTGGCATGCGCAAGACCTTCGTGCTGGACACCAATGTCCTGCTGCATGACCCGCAGGCCCTGCTGCGGTTTGAGGACAACCGGGTGGTGGTGCCGATCGAGGTGGTCGAGGAGATCGACCGCTTCAAGCGCGACCCCTCCGAGAAGGGTCGCAACGCCCGCCAGGTGTCGCGCCTGCTCGACGATCTGCGTCAGCAGGGCAACCTCGCCGATGGCGTGGTGATCAATGCGGCGGAGGGCGGCGAGCTGAAGGTGGTGTTCTGCCGCAGCGAGACCCTCGGCCAGTTGCCCCCGGAGCTCAGGAGCGGCAACGGCGACAACAACATCCTGGCGGTGGCGCTGGAGCAGCGCCTCCAGGAGCAGATGGGCGGCCATGCCCCGGTGGTGCTCGTCACCAAGGACACCAACCTGCGCATCAAGGCCGATGCAGTGGGGCTGATTGCCCAGGACTACACCACCGACAAGGTGGACATCGCTGACCTCTACGCGGGGTTCTGCGAGGTATGGGTGAGCGCCGAGCGGATGGATCAGGTGAAGGCCGCCTCCGGCCTGCCTGCTGCCGACCTCCCCGCAGGCAGCGGTGGTGCCGCCGGGCTGCAGGCGAATGAGGGGGTCACCCTGATCGATCAGGCCCAGCCCAACCACACCCTTCTGGCCCGCTACGACGCCCGCAGCGCCAGCCTGCGGCCGCTGCAGCGCGCTCCCAAGGCGCGTCTGGGCCGCATCCATCCCCGCAACCGGGAGCAGACCTTCGCCCTTGATCTGTTGCTCGATCCGGAGGTGCAGCTGATCACGCTGGTGGGCAAGGCCGGTACCGGCAAGACGCTGCTGGCCCTGGCGGCGGGCCTTAACCAGGTGGCCGACGAACACCTCTACGACCGGTTGCTGGTGACGCGTCCGGTGATTCCCCTCGGCAAGGACATCGGTTTCCTACCGGGTGACATTGAAGAGAAGATGGGTCCGTGGATGCAACCGATCATCGACAACCTCGATTACCTGTTGGGGGTGGGTGATGACGGCCAACCGAACCGCGGCGGACAGCGAGCACCCCGCAACAGCTGGGGCGATCTCAAGGGCATGGGGCTGCTGGAGGTGGAGGCGATCAGCTACATCCGCGGCCGCTCGATCCCGCGTCAATACATGGTGGTGGATGAGGCCCAGAACCTCACGCCCCACGAGGTGAAGACGATTGTGACCCGGGTGGGCGAGGGCACCAAGATTGTGCTCACCGGCGATCCATACCAGATCGACAACCCCTACGTGGATGCCGAGAGCAACGGACTCACCTGGCTGGTGGAACGCTTCAAGGGGCAGCCGCTTGCCGGCCATGTGACGCTGATGCGCGGCGAGCGCAGCGAACTGGCGGAACTGGCGGCTAATTTGCTGTGAGCTATCAGGCGTCTGCAGCTGACCACATCGATTTATAAAAAAGGAATATAAATAGTTCAAATCAGGCTAGGTTTGTGCATACGGATCCGGTGGCGTTACCCGTGACCCAACCCATGCCACCCAGCCAGGCGGGCGTCCGGCCCCGGCCACCGGCTTTCCGGCTCCCCTGCCCACCCCCCTCTCCCCAGGCGCACGCCGATTTCGCCCTGCTGCTCAGGCGGTTGTTGATGCTGCGGGGCTGGGACAATCTGATTGGTCAAGAGCCCGAGGCGGCTCTATCTCTGTTGGAGCGCTGCGCCTCAACTGAGCGCGACCGACGGGCACTCAGGGCCTTCACACCTCTTGTGGCTTCGGGGCTGCTGCCGTTGCTCGATCGCTCCGGAGCCAGCCACGACGACCTCTGCAGTTCGATCGCCCGGCAGGTGACGATCCGGCCGGCGCTGGTGGCGGAGATCGGTGCCGCCCTGCGCTCCTCCCTGTTGCCGGCCACCCGCTCCCATCCAGCCGGGGCGGTCGAGCTTCTGGCCCTGGCCCGTGCCACCCGGCTGGAGCAGCCAGCGGCCCATCACCCCTACAACACCAAACTCTGGATCGGCCTGTTCACCCTCGGTGGGCTCAGCCTGGCCGGTGCTTTCCTGCTGGTCTTCGGCATGGGTAATCGGCTGGTCGAGCGCCGCGGCGGCGGATCCCCTGCCCCGCCTGCCACCGCCGTCTCCCCGGTGGCCGCTCAGCCGGCTGCTCCGAGCAATCCGCCGGCATCCCAGCCGGGGCGCTGATCACCAGCCTGGCCGCTCCCTCAGCATCCGGATCGCCCCACCTCTAGGTTTCGGCCGGCCTCGCTCAGACCATCCGAGCGGGATCAACGCAGCGATCGAACTCCTCGGCGCTGATTCCACCGAGGGCAAGGGCGGCCTCCCGCAGACTGAGGCCTTTGCGGTGGGCATGGCGGGCGATGGCGCAGGCCCCGTCGTAGCCGATCGCGGGGGTGAGGGCGGTGACCAGCATCAGGCTGCGGTCGAGCAGCTCGGCGATGCGGCCCCTGTTCGCCTCCATTCCCTCCACGCAGTGCCGGCGGAAGCCCTCGCAGGCACCGCTCAGCAGCTCGAGGCTCTCGAGCAGGTTGTGGGCGAACAGGGGCTTGAACACATTGAGCTCGAAGTTGCCCTGGCTGTGAGCCATCTGCACGGCTGTGTTGTTACCCATCACCTGCACGGCCACCATCGTGAGGCTCTCGCACTGGGTGGGATTCACCTTGCCCGGCATGATCGAGGAACCCGGTTCGTTCTCCGGCAGGATCAGCTCGCCCAGGCCGCAGCGGGGACCGCTGGCCAGCCAGCGGATGTCGTTGGCGATCTTCATCAGGCTGCCCGCCAGCACGGTGAGAGCCCCATGCACGGCGGCCAGGGGTTCGTGACCGGCCAGGGCCTGAAATTTGTCGGGGGCGCTGCTGAACGGCAGGCCGATCCGCTCGCTCAGCCGCTGCGCCACCGCCTCGCCGAAACCCTGCGGCGCGTTGAGACCCGTTCCCACGGCGGTGCCGCCGATGGCGAGCTGGCGCACCTGAGGCAGGGTGGCCTGGATCGTGTCGCGGCCCAGCTCCAGCTGGGCGGCCCAGCCCCCCACCTCCTGCGCCAGGCTGAGCGGCACCGCATCCTGCAGGTGGGTGCGGCCGATCTTGATCACATCCGCCCAGCTGTGTTGTTTCTGGCGCAGCGCTGTGATCAGGGCCGTCAGGGCCGGCAGCAGGGATCGCTCCAGGCTGACCGTCACCGCCAGGTGCATGGCGGTGGGGAAGGTGTCGTTGCTCGACTGGCTGAGATTGACGTGGTCGTTGGGATGCACCGGCGTCTTGCTGCCCAGCACCCCGCCGGCGGCCTCGATCGCCCGGTTGGCGATCACTTCGTTGAGGTTCATGTTGGTCTGGGTGCCGGAGCCGGTCTGCCACACCCGCAGCGGAAACTCGCGATCGAGCGCGCCGGCGGCCACCTCTGCTGCCGCCGCTTCGATCCAGGCGGCGCGCTGGGGATCGAGCCGCCCGAGGTCGCGGTTCACCTCGGCGCAGGCGGCCTTGAGCTCGCCGAAGGCATGCACCACGGCCATCGGCATTGGCGCGCCGTAGGGGAAGAAGCGCAGCGAACGCTGGGTCTGGGCCCCCCAGTAGCGCTCCGCCGGTACCGCCACGCTGCCCATCGCATCGCTCTCGAGGCGTTGTCCGCTCTCAGCGCACTGGGCAGGGAATGGGCTCGCATCGTTCTGGCTCAAGGCTGGCTCACCACTTCGGTGTTCAGTTCGTTGAAGCTCAGGCTGCCGCTGGGAGCTGCTCCCTCCCGCAGGGGAATGCCGGTGGCCTCACTGATGGCGGCGCTGATTGCATCGACATTCACCTGGCCGCTTTCATCGAAGCGGACGCGGCCATCAGCGTCGATCACCACCACCTGGGGAATCTCCCCGTGCCAGTAATGGGCCGGATCGGTGCGTCCGGTATCGGGACGGTTCTGCAGCGGATCGGTCACCAGGGGCATCAGCTCCACCTGATTGCCCCAGAGCCGTTGCAGCTCCGAGACCGAGGGAGCGAAACGCTTCGAGACGCTGCTGTCGTCGAGGTAGTAGACGAGCACCGCCACCCGCTGATCCGCCATCGCCTGGTCGAGGCTGCTGCGCGGCGGCACAAGGGAGCCGTTGCCGGCATAAAGGGAAAAGATGTTGCCGTCGTAGCGATCGTTGTCGAGCGCTGCCAGGGCGTCCGATGGAGCTCCGGTGAACCCGATCAGCAGGGCGATCAGCAGGACAGCACGACTGATCAGCCTTTTGATCAGAGGGTGGATCGGTGGTCGGCGGGGGGGAAGGGGCAAGGGAGGCGAAATGCGGCAGGGCCTGACTGGCGACATTGTGCCCGCCACCGTGATTCAGCCGCGGTGCAGGCTCCGCCCCATGCCCTGGGCGATGCCACGGCCCACCAGACCGATGGCGCGGCCGATCACCTGGGTGAGCAGCACCACCACCAGATCGCCGATGCCTTTCACCAGACTTTGCAGCTGGGGGGCGAGGGCATCGCGGGCCTCCAGGGCGAGGGTGACCAGCTGCTGGGGCCAGCCAAGCCGGCGCAGCTCCTGGTCGCGTGGCTCGGTGAGGTCGGTGACGCGGATCGCGCCGGCTTCGAGCTGGAACAGCTGCCGACGGCTTTCGTAGAGTTGTACCGGCTGTTGTACCCAGCTCCTCCAGCGCTGCTGGGCGTTGAGCTGGTTGCGCAGCCGTTCGAGATTGCGGGTGGAGAGCAGGTCGGGCCGCAGCAGGTAGCGACGTAGTTCGGGCCATTCAGCACAGACGGCCAGCACTTCGGCGGCGATCTGCTCGGCGCTCCGCACCAGCCAGTTGGCCAGCAGCATTTCGAGATAGAGAATGGCGCGCGGGTCGTCGGGGGGCAGCAGCCGGCCCTGCACCAGCAGCGGCCTGGCCTGCACCAGGGTGGCGAGCATCGGCGTAGGTTCCGGAAGTTCCGGATCGCTGGCCTCGAGTTCGCTGCTTTCAAGCAGCGTTTCGGCCACAGCCAGGAGATTCCCCTCCCGGGGCAGCTGCACGTAGCTGCCGGCCATGCGTCGCAGGGCGATGCGGCGCAGCTCCGGCTGCAGCTTCTGCCAGGCGTCAAGCAGCGGCTCGCCGCGGGGGTCTTCCTGACCCAGCTTCTGGCGTACCTGTTGAAACTGCTCGAGCAGGGCCAACAGCAGGTCGCTGCGCCGCTGCGGGTTGAGGCCGTCGAGGGCCAGGAGCTGGCCGCTCTCGTTGCAGGCTCCGGCGACCGCCACCCCCTGCAGACGCTCCTGCAGGGTTTCCCAGATGCCATCGGCAGTGCGCTGGCGCAGGCTCAACGCCACTCCGGTTGGTCGGGGCAGGCTGCCGCCGGAGGGCAGGGGGACCGGTGCCGGACTGGCAACGGCGGGCTGCTGCAGCGGCAGGTTCCAGGCGAGATGGATCGGGCCCCAGAGCCACAGCAAGAGAGTGCGGGCCGCCTCCAGCTCCCGCAGGCGGCCCCGCAGCAGCAGCTCGGCCAGCAGCCCTTGCGGAGGAGGTTCGAGCAGGTGCAGGCAGACGGATCGCTCGGCGTCGATCTGCTGCAGGCCGCTGATCAGCAGCCACTGGCCAAGCCCCAGGGTTTCGGCCCCTGCGCCGAAACCGTTTCCCGCCGGAGCGGGGCCCCCGGCGATCTCCACCACCCGGCCACCGCCCAGCAGCGTGCCGACGGCGGCGCGGAGCGACTCGGGCTCCGGCTGCTCCAGCAGGCCCTGTACCGGCAGATCGAGCAGGAACGTTGCGGGATAGGGATGGCCTCCCGGCAGTAGAAGCAGCAGTGGAGACGGCTGCCAGCGCTCCTGCAACAGCCGCAGCTCGGCGACCAGAGCGCTTGCCTCCACCGGAGCCGCCAGGCTCCAGATCACCAGGGATGGAGCTCCCTCCAATTCTTGATGATCGGCGCTCACGCGCCAGCGCTGCTCTCCCTCCAGCCAGCGGAGAAGGCCTTCACGCTGCAGGGGCTCGGCGAACAGGAGAAGCCGGGCGATGGGCTCTGCCGGAGGACGGCCCAAGGGTGTGGTGAGGCAACTGACCAAACTTACCGGGCTTCTGCCGCGGCCACCAGGCTGGGCCGGCGGCGGCCGGTGAGGTGGAGGGTGTAGGCCTCGATCGTGAAGCCGGTGTGGGCCTCGATGCAGCGCAGCAGATCGGGCGGCAGCTCCACGTCGAGATCCTGGATCTCCCCGGATTCGAGGCAGGTGAGGTGGCTGTGGGGGTCGGCCCGGTAGCCGTAGAGCCGGCCGCTTGCCCGGTCGAGGCATTCGATCACGCCGGCGGCCTGGAGCGTTTCGAGATTCTGGTAAACAGAGGTGTGGCCGATGTTGCGACCCATGTCGTTGAGCCCCTCGTAGATATCGCGGGCGCTGAGGTGGGTTTTGCGTGCCCAGAGCAGATCGAGCACCATGCGTCGCTGGCGGCTGAGCCGCATGCCAAGGTCGCGACAGCGCCGGTAGACATCCTCAACACTGCGCATTTCCTGGCAGTGAGGGTTGGGGGGAGTGACGGCAGGGTTCGAGGCGGACAGAGGCTGCAGCTGGGTTGCGCCGGGGCTGACCACGGCATGCTTACTAAAGAATGCTTTCTTTATAGACCAGTTTCCCTGAAAGCGCGTCAGCCGATCGGTAGTTGCAGGGGATCCTGCAACCGCTCCGGTCCGACCGCCGCCAGAGCTTCCCCCAGATCGACGCTGCCGTCGTACAGCGCCCGTCCGACGATGACAGCCTCGATCCCGAGCGGTTCGAGGGCCAGCAGCGAAAGCAGGTCGGTGAGGGAGCCCACGCCGCCTGAGGCGATCACCGGCACCTGACTGACCAGGGCCATCTGCCGCAGCGCCTCGAGATTGGGACCGGCCAGGGTGCCGTCGGTGGCGATGTCGGTGCTGATGATCGCTGCGATGCCGCTGTCGGCGAAGCCGGCAGCCAGCTCGGTGGCGCTGACGCTGCTGGCTTCGATCCAGCCGCGGGTGGCCACCAGGCCGTCGCGGGCATCGATGCCCACAACGATGCGGTGGGGGTGGCGGCAGGCCAGATCGCGCACCAGCTGCGGATCCTCCAGGGCCACGGTGCCGAGGATCACGCGATCCAGACCGCAGGCCAGCAGCTCCTCGGCCCGTTCGGCCGTGCGAACGCCGCCGCCGAGCTGCACCGGGATCGACAGGGCCGCCGTGATGCGCCGGATCACGGCGTCGTTGTGGGGCTGGCCGCTGCGGGCCGCGTTGAGATCCACCAGATGGAGCCGGCTGGCACCCTGCCTCTGCCAGAGCAGGGCCTGCTCCAGGGGATCGTCGCTGAAGCGGGTAACGCGGTTGTAGTCACCCTGGTGCAGGCGCACGCATTGACCGTCGAGCAGGTCGATGGCGGGGATGACGTCCATGGAGATCGGCGAGCGAATTCATCGTGACCCATAGTCGCGGCTCGGTGGAGAGCCCCTCCGCTGTGCCCCCTGAGCGGCGCTTGAATGGCGCCGCACTGGCGCGGTTCAGCGATGAGAATTCTGATGATGGGCGGCACCCGCTTCGTGGGTAAGCCCCTGGTGGCGCTTCTGCAGGCGGCGGGGCACGATCTGACGCTGTTCACCCGGGGCCGGCAGCCGCTGCCGCTCGGGGTGGAACACCTGCTCGGAGACCGCAGCGAGGCCAGCGGCCTGACCGCCCTGGAGGGGCGCAGCTTTGAGGTGATCATCGACAGTTCGGGGCGCAGCCTCGAGGATTCGCGCCGGGTGATCGAGCGCACCGGCGCCCCGTCGCATCGATTCGTGTATGTGAGCTCGGCGGGCGTCTACGCCGACAGTGAGCTGTGGCCCCTCGATGAGGACAGCCCCACCGATCCGGCCAGCCGCCATGCCGGCAAGGCGGAAACCGAAAGCTGGCTGCGGGCCGAAGGGATTCCGTTCACCAGCTTCCGCCCCACCTACATCGTGGGCCCGGGCAACTACAACCCGGTGGAGAGCTGGTTCTTTGATCGCATCGTGCACAGCCGGCCGGTGCCGCTGCCGGGCGATGGCAGCACGATCACCCAGCTGGGCCATGTAGCCGACCTGGCGGCGGCCATGGCGCGCTGCATCGAGGTGGAGACGGCCACCAACCGCATCTTCAACTGCAGCGGTCGCCAGGGCGTCACCTTCCTCGGCCTGGTGCATGCCGCGGCACGGGCAGCTGGCCGCGACCCTGCCGCGGTGGAGATCCGCAGCTTCGATCCGGCCGGCCTCGATAAAAAGGCGCGCAAGGCCTTCCCGTTGCGCCTGGCCCACTTCCTCACCGACATCACGCGGGTGCGGCGCGAGCTGGCCTGGGAACCGGCGTTTGACCTGGAGGCCACCCTGGCCGACAGCTACACGAACGACTACGCCATCCGGCCGGCCGGCGCTGCCGATTTCAGCGCCGATGAGGCCTTGCTGGCGGGCTGAGGCCAGCGCCCCGCAGATAGCCCAGGGCCGAGCTGAGGGCAAGCAGCAGCGACGGCCAGAACAGCAGCCAGCCGCTCCAGCGCAACCAGGCCACCAGGGCGGCCGGCCCCCAGCCGGGCGGCCAGAGCAGCAGCAGCAGGGCGGCGAACTGGAGGATGGTTTTGGCCTTGCCACTCCAGGCGGCAGGGCCACCGCTGCTCTGGCCGGCCCGCCAGCCGGAGATGAGCAGTTCGCGCGCCAGAAGCAGCCATACCGCCCAAAGGGGCAGAGAGCCGCGCGCCGCCAGCCAGAGCAGCGGTGCGCTGATCAGAATCTTGTCGGTGAGCGGATCGAGCCGCGCGCCCCACACCGATCCGCCGCCGGCGCGGCGGGCCAGGGCGCCATCAGCCCAGTCGCTGAGGCCGCCGAGCAGCAGCAGCAGCCAGGCCAGGCCCTGCCAGCCGGCCGTCAGGGCCAACAGCAGCGGCAGGCCCAGCAGGGCGCGGGCCACGGTCAGCAGATCGGCGAGGCGTCGCACGGCGGCGGCGGCAACAATGTTGCATTCTCTCGCTCCACCTTTCTGCTCCGGGCGCCCACTCCTGAGCCGGCGACCAGCCGCCCAGCAGAATGGGCCCATTCCGAGCGAAGCCGATGGTCGTTGAGAGCCCCGTGTCCGCCGTGATGAGCAGCCCTTTGCTCAGCGTGCGACGCGATACGCCACTGCAGGAGGCGGTGCAGCTGATGAGTGAGCACCACATCAGCGGCCTGCCGGTGCTGGGCGAGCAGGGCGAGCTGGTGGGTGAGCTCACCGAGCAGGACCTGATGGTGCGCGAGAGCGGCTTTGATGCCGGCCCCTACGTGATGCTGCTCGACGCGGTGATCTACCTGCGCAATCCCCTGCAGTGGGACAAGCAGGTGCACCAGGTGCTGGGCAACACGGTGGGCGATGTGATGAGCGACCACCCCCACAGCTGTTCCGGCGACACCACTCTGCAGACGGCGGCTCGCCAGCTGCATGAGGGACGCGTGCAGCGATTGTTTGTGATTGATGGACAGCGCCGTCCCGTGGGGGTGCTCACCCGCGGCGACGTGGTGCGGGCCCTGGCCGCCGCCGGTTGATCGGGCTGGCCTGGCGCCCCCAGTCGAGCACCGTGCCCTCCGCCACCAGCCACACCTTTTCGTGGGGATCGCAGGGATGGCCGCCGGTGAGCAGGCCGAAGGAGGGCAGCGTGAGCTGGTCGAGCTGCTGGTTGAAGGCGAAGCAGGGCAGCCGCAGCCGCTCGCCGCCGCTTCCCAGCAGGGCAACCGGATGGCGGTGGCCGCAGAGGTTGAGCAGACCGGCGCGTGGCTCCGGGGCATGGCTCAGCCAGAGCTGACCCAGGCCGAGCGAGGGCTCGGCAGGAAGGTTTGCGATCCAGCTGCCGCGCTCATGGTTGCCGCCCACCAGCCGCAGCGGCGCCCCGAGCAGCTCCGGTAGGGCCTCCAGTTTCTGGCGCAGCTCGGCGGTGAGGCCCAGGCGGCTGTGGATCAGGTCGCCCAGCACCAGCACCTGCTCGGGCTGCCAGCTCCGGGCCAGATCCAACAGGGTGTTGAGGGTGCCGGCGTCGCCATCGCTGGGCAGGGGAATGCCGTGGGCCTGGAAGGTCTCGGCTTTGCCGAGGTGCAGATCGGCGATCAGCAACAGGCTCTGTCCTGCCACCCAGACAGCACGCTGCGGCAGCAGCCAGAGCTCCTCCTTGCCCCACACGAAGCGGGCGGCGCCGGCGCTGGGGGTAGGGGGCATCAACCGGTGTCAGATCCTGCTGGCTGCCATCATCGACGCCCAGAATCGAGGCTGTGCGGCCTGTCCGCGATGGCATCCGATCCCTCCGAAGCCGG
The DNA here is from genome assembly GCA_044233605.1 of Cyanobium sp. Taxonomy (GTDB): domain Bacteria; phylum Cyanobacteriota; class Cyanobacteriia; order PCC-6307; family Cyanobiaceae; genus Cyanobium. The sequence continues at coordinate 12,002 of JBIIJS010000038.1, forward strand.
CGCGGTTCCTGAAGCCATGCCGGCGGCCTGCCTGCTGGAGCTGGCGCCCTATCTGGTGGGCCGCTCCCGCCGCGGCGTGGTGGGCAGCAGCCGCTATGCCCAGGCCCTGCGCCGCTCGATCCGCGACGCCTCCGCCGCGGGCGAGGCGGGCCCGGTGCTGATCAGCGGGGAGCCGGGCCTTGAGAAGGACAACATCGCGGCGCTGATCCACTTCGGCTCGCCGGCCCGCAAACGCTTGCTGGTGCGGCTCAATGCCGCCACGCTTCGCCCCGATGGCGCCGAACTGTTTGCCGCCACGGCCGCCGCGCCGCCGCTGCTGGCGTGTCTTGGCGAGGGGGGGCTGCTGCTCGATCAGGTGGATCGGGCCGATCCCGCCCTGCTGCCGGCGCTGGTGGAGCTGGTCCGCAGCGACCGCTGGCGTGATTCCCGCGGACGTGAACACCACTTCAGCGGCCGCATTTTCCTTACCACCGAAAGGAGCCTGGCCGGTTTTGAGGCTGCGCGCCAGATTCGGGTACCGCCCCTGCGGGTGCGGCGCCAGGACCTGGGTGAGTGGCTGCGCTACGGGGTGCGGCTCAAGGCCCAGAGCCTCGGCTGGAGCCCGCCACCGCAGGTGAGCGAGGCGCTGGTGCGCCGCCTCCAGACCCATGAATTCCCTGGCAATCTGCGCGAGCTCACCGAGCTGATCGAACGGGCCCTGCAGCAGTGCGATGCCGATCGCCCTGCGCAGCTGCCGGAGGAGGTGTTCTGGACGGGGCGGCGTCAGGTGAGCGCACGGTTGGATCTGTGGCGCTGGAAACCCCAGCTGCGGCAGTGGATGCGCTCGCAGCGCCTCTGGAACGGCCTGTTGTTCGGCCTGGTGAGCTGGGTGTTTGTGCTGGTGAACCTCTGGTTGTTGCTGGGGCCGCAGGATCGGGCGCACAACGGCGCCCTGCTGGTGTTCTGGGCGTGGTGGTGGCCGCTGATTCTGCTCACCTACCCGCTGGTGGGGCGGCTCTGGTGTTCGTTCTGCCCGTTCATGGTGTGGGGCGAGATCGTGCAGCGCGGCGCCCGGTCCCTGGGCTGGCGGCCGGCCCGCTGGCCCCATGGCGACAACGACGCCTGGGCGGCACCGCTGCTGGCGGGAGGTTTCGCTGCGATCCTGCTGTGGGAGGAACTGGCCAACCTGGCCGATACGGCCTGGCTGAGCAGTTGCCTGCTGCTGCTCATCACCGCCGGGGCGGTGATCGGTTCGCTGCGCTTCGAGAAGCGTTTCTGGTGCCGCCATCTCTGTCCGGTGGGGGGCATGAACGGCCTGTTCGCCAAGCTCGCGATCAGCGAGCTGCGGGCCCAGAGCGGCATCTGCAGCGGCAGCTGCTCCAGCTACGCCTGCTTCAAGGGCGGGCCGGCTGAGGGGGAGGGGATCGCGACGCCAGGCTGTCCGCTCGGCACCCATCCGGCCCACCTCGACGACAACCGCAACTGCGTGCTCTGCATGAGCTGCGCCCAGGCCTGTCCCCACCGTTCGGTGCAGCTGAGGTTGCGGCCGCCGGCGGCCGATCTGCAGCGGGAGATGCGCCCCCCGGCGGCGGAGGCGGGACTGATCCTGGTGCTGGCCGGCGGGGTGGCTTTGCACCATTGGCAGCGGCTGCTGGGCGGGCTGGCGCGATGGCTGCCGTCTTCGTTCCCGGTCAGCCTTCATGAAGGGCCCCTTCTGCCGCGGCTGGCGATCGCCAGCCTGGCGCTGGCGCTGCCGGCCCTGGCCTTCCTGCTGCTGCGCTTCCGCCAGAAGCGGATGCTGCTTTATGGCCTGCTGCCGTTGTTGTGGAGCCTGATGCTGGCCCATTTCCTGCCCCTTGGCATGGGCGAGGGCGGCCGGCTGCTGGAGGTGTCCCTTTCGGGCTGGTACGACGAGCTGCCGGCCTGGAGCGCCGATCCGCACGTGATCGCCTTCTGCCAGAGCCTGGTCATGGCCGTGGGCGTGGCGGGTTCGCTGCCGCTGCTGCGCCGCCTGCTGCAACCCAGCGCAACCCGCTGGCTGCTGCTGGGCCTGTTCACGGCAGGCCTTGGGGTGGGGGGGCGGTGGCTGGTGACAGCCGGTTAGCCCTGCGCTGCGGCAGAGCCACGCCAGCGCCCGTCCGCCAGCAGCGGGCTGTGGCGCACCTGGTGGGGCCGGCCCAGGTACACCCAGGCTGGCTGGCCGTCATCGAGCGGCAGCTGGCGGCGTTCGTACAGACGGGGGTGGCCCTCCAGCCGGTCGAGCTGCTCCAGGCGGTCGGCATCGATCCACCAGAGCTCGCCCCATACCGCATCGGCCTGTGGATCGAGTTCGCCGCCATCGGCGAGGACCGCCATCGGGAACGGTCCGAGGTTGTACAGGCGCGCCCCGTCGAGGCGCCGCTTGCCGCCGAAGTTGGCTCCGGCCAGCCAATGGTGGTTGGCCTGGCCGCACATCAGCGTGCCGTAGACGAACACCGCGATCGGCATTCGGCCATGATCGCGGATCCTGCACCTCTGCGCCGCGATGACCATCGCCCTGCTGATCGCCCTGGCCGCTTCGCTGGCCCTGATGCTCTGGATCGTGCGCCGGCTGGAACAGGCCTGAGCGCTGCGCAACAGCAGCCTTTCGACAGCTGCATGCATCACCGCACCGCCTCGGCCCGCAGCGCCTCCTCCCGCAGGCGATGCAGCCGCTCCAGCAGCGATTCGTTGCTCATGCGGTTGTTGAGCCGTTCTGCCAGCAACGGAAAGCCCAGCGGCGAGGGTCTGGGCGTGTGCTCCAGCAGCAGCTCGGCCTGGTTCAGGCGAAGCAGGGCTTCTTCGAGGCGGTGCTGCTCCAGCTGCTCGCCCATCACTTCCCGCCTCGCCTGGACCAGCAGGCGGTTGCCGGGCTCGTGTCGTTCAAATACGTCGTACAGCAGGGCGGCGCTGATCTGCAGCTGGCCGCCGCTTTTGCCCTGGCCCGGGTAGCCGTTGTGTACCAGGCCGCTCACCTGGGCGATGGCCCGGAAGCGGCGGCGACACAGCTCCGAGAGATTGATCGCTGCTTCAAGGTCGGCCTCCAGATCCGCGGCGCTGAGCAGCTCTTCGCTGTGCAATTCCAGCATTTCCTCAAAGGCATACCCCCGGGGCGCGAGCAGTTCGAAGCCCAGGTCGTTCACCGAGACCGTGATCGTGGCGGCGCGATGGCGGGCCAGGCGCCAGGCCCAGAGGAAGCCGAGGCCCTCATGCACGAAGCGCCCCTCGAACGGATAGGCGTACAGGTGGCTGCCCTCTCGGCTCCGGCACAGCTCCACCAGAAATTCGCCGGTGCGCGGCAGCCGGGAGAGGTCGGCCTGGCGGCGCAGAAGCGGCTCGAGAGCCCGCAGCTCCGGGCTGTCGAGACCACCATCAGCTCCGCCCTCGCCGGCCAGGGCGCGGGCGCAGCGATCCACCTCCAGGCGCAGCTGGCGACTGAGCAGATCGGAGAGGGCCATCTGGCCGCCGGCCCAGGCCGGTACGGCGCTGCTTTTCTTCGTGGTGGCTCTCACCTGGGCGGTCATCTCCCGTAGCCGCACGAATTGCAGCTGGCGGCCGGCGAAGAAGAACACATCCCCCGGCTTGAGCCGGCCGATGAAGGCCTCCTCCACGTGGCCGATCACGGCGCCACGCACGAAGCGCACAGTCACCGAGCGGTCGGCCGTGATGGTGCCGATGTTGAGGCGGTGCAGACGGGCGATCGCCTTCTCCAGCACCCGGTAGCGGAAGGGCTTGTCCCCAGCGGCCGGCTCGTCGCTCTCCAACCGGCAGCGCACGAGCTTGCGGTAGCGGGGGTAGGCCGCCAGGCATTCGCCGCCGAACTCCAGGAAATCCAGGCACCACCGCCACTGCCCATCGCTGAGGGAGCGGTAGCTCCAGGCCGTGCGCACCGCCGCCAGGGTGAGGTGCGCCTCAAAGCCCGGCCCGCAGGCCAGGCTGGTGAGGTGCTGCAGCAGCACATCGAGGGGCAGCTCCGGCGGGCGGCGGGTTTCCACCAGACCCTGCTCCAGCCCTCGGCGCAGGGCGCTCAGCTCCAGCAGTTCGAGGGCATTGGTAGGCATGAACAGCACCTGGGAGGTGCCGCCGGGGCTGTGGGCGCTGCGGCCGGCACGCTGCAGCAGCCGTGCCAGGTTTTTTGCCGAACCGATCTGCACCACCCGCTCCACCGGCTGGAAATCCACGCCCAGATCGAGGGAGCTGGTGCAGACCACCCAGCGCAGCGAGCCCGCCTTGACGCCCGCTTCGATCGATTCCCGCTCGGTGCGGTCGATCGAGCTGTGGTGCAGGGCCAGGGCCCCTTCCATCTCCGGACAGGCGAAGCGCAGGCACTGGTGCCAGCGCTCGGCCTGGTTGCGGGTGTTGGTGAACAGCAGGGTGCTCACCGCCGGATCCAGCCCCGCCACCAGCTCCTCGTACATGCGCAGGCCCAGGTGGCCGGCCCAGGGGAAGCCGTCAATGGAGTCGGGCAGCAGCGAGCGGATCGCGGTGGCCCGCTGGATCTCGGCGGTGATGATGTGGGGTGCGCCAGGGCTGACGCCCAGCGCGGCGCGGGCGGCCTCATGGAGGTTGCCGATCGTGGCGCTGATCGCCCAGGTGCGCAGGCCCGGCCGCCGCTGCCGCAGCCAGCTCAGGCATAGCTCGGCCTGCACGCCTCGCTTGCTTCCCATCAGTTCGTGCCACTCGTCGAGCACCACCGCCTGCAACTGCCCGAACAGCTCCGGCGCCTTCGCGTTGGCCAGCAGCAGGCTGAGCGATTCGGGGGTGGTGATCAGGATCTGGGGCGGCGTGCGCAGTTGCTTGGCGCGCTCGTGGGTTGAGGTGTCTCCGTTGCGTATGGCCACGCGAAT
>JBIIJS010000214.1:0-4382 GCA_044233605.1 Cyanobium sp.
TCCGGCAGCCCCTGGCCGCCTCCGCGGTCGCGACCCTGTGATCCGAGTGGCCTCACCGGCTCGGATCCATTGGCCTGAACGGGCACGCTCACCATGGTGATTCCTGGGGCAGGCCCGTTGGCTGGGAAATCCATCCTGAAGGGCGACGGCCGATTTGACCAGCCCCCGCCCACACCAGATGGAGGGTGTTGACGCCTGTGGGCCGCCGGTCTCACACCATCGGCAGTGCCCGGCGCTCTCTCAGTAGCTCACAACTTCGAGGTTCACCTCGGCCACCACCTCGGGATGCAGCTTGACCTGCACCTTGTAGGAACCGGTGCGGTGGATTTCGGGCACGATGATGTCGCGCCGGTCGAGCTCCTTCTTGGTGGCCGCTTCGATCGCCTCGGCCACATCGCCGTTGGTGACGGTGCCGAACAGCACGTCGTCACCACCGGTCTGCTTCTTCACTGTGAAGCGGCCGATCGTGTCGAGGGCGGTGCGCAGGGCCAGGGCTTCCTGTTTCAGGGCCGCCTGGCGTTCGGCTTCCTTGGCGCGGCGGTGCTCCACCTGGCGCAGCACCGAGGCGGTGACGGGCATCGCCTTGCCGGTGGGCAGCAGGAAGTTACGGGCGTAGCCGGGAGCAACCTCCACGAGATCACCATCCTTGCCGAGGGTGAGGACGTCTTCGCTGAGCACCACCTGGACGCGCTTGGCCATGAACCTGACTGCCGGATACGAAGGAATAGGGAAGGGCGTGAACCCGCCCGCGGGCGATCGCTCACCCTACGGCACGGCGCCGGGGTGCTGGCCGGGAGGAGTGGGCAAAGGGGTTGGCCGCCGCCGGCACCCGCACCTGGGTGGCCAGGCCGAGGGCGCGCAGCAGGCGGATGTGCTGCCAGGTGAGGTCGATCTGGGGGCCGAAGCCCTGGCGCGCCGAATGGGGGAAAGCGTGGTGATTGTTGTGCCAGCCCTCGCCGAAGGTGAAGGCTGCCACCCAGGGGTTGTTGCGCGAGCGGTCGCCGCTGTCGTGCACCGATTCACCCCAGGCGTGGGTCGCTGAATTCACCAGCCAGGTGATGTGATACACGATCACCAGGCGCAGCGGGATACCCCAGAGCACCAGGGCCCAGCCACCGGCGCCGCTCACCGTGCCGATCCAGAACAGCAGGCCGGCCAGGGGGAGCTGCAGCGCCAGGAACCAGCGGTTCAGCCAGCGGTAGTAGGGATCGGTCTGCAGGTCGCCGGTGAGGCGGGGCACAGCGGCCATCGCCGGAACGGCCTGCAGCATCCAGCCCATGTGGCTCCACCAGAAGCCCTTGCTGCTGTCGTGATGATCCGCATCCGTATCGGAGAACTTGTGATGGTGGCGGTGCAGGCCCACCCAGTCGATCGGGCCGTGCTGGCAGCTGAGCGCCCCGCAGGTGGCGAAGAAGCGCTCCGCCCACCTGGGCAGCCGGAAGGAGCGGTGGCACAGCAGCCGGTGGTAGCCGATGGTGACGCCCAGGCAGGCGGTGACCCAGTAGAGGATCAGCAGGGTGGCGACTGCCTGCACGCTCCAGAACATCGGCAGCAGCGCCACCAGCGCCAGGATGTGGATGGCGGCCATGAAGCCGATCACCGGCCAGTTGAGGCCTTTGCCGGTGGGCAGTGGCAGGTTGCTGTTGTGGGGGCGGTGCAGGGCACGGGCGCGGCGATGGACATCGCCGCCGTTCACCGTGGCGGAGCTGCGGGTGTGGCGGGAGGAAACTCTGGCGGCCATGGAGGACCGACTCCGGATCGAACGGTAGGATGATAGCAATACGGATCCCGATCACTTGGCGGATCGAGCTGTTCATCGAGACAAACTCGCAGCTGGGCGGGTGGCCTTTGCCCATCTGGTCCGCCTCTGGCATGCCTCCAACGGCTGGTCGCATCGCGTGCTGCCCGGCCTGGCTGAGGCGCTCGATCTGGGCCGTGTGCACAACTCCCAGCTGTCGATGCTGCGCAACGGCAAGCTCGCCTCCCCCGGCCCGGAGGTGTTTCTGGCCCTGGGCGCCATCAACGGCTGGCTGGCTGCCGAGGCGCCCGGCGGGGTGCTCGATCCCGTCCGGGCCGAGCGGCTGCTGGAGGGCCATCCCGAGCTGATCGAGGCCCTCACCAGCGCCGCCCTGCCGGTACGCGACGACGAGGGCCGGGTGCTGGGCCCAGGCGACCTGCTGGAGGTGTTCGTGGGGCTGCGCCAGCCGCCACCCGCCTTCGATCTGCGCATCGCTGAGGGCGAGGCCGCCGACCTCAGCGCCGCCCTGGCCCTGCTGTTCACCGCCGGCCGGCCCTGGCGCTTCTGTCGCGACCAGCTGCTGGCGGCCTACCCGGTGGAGAAGCGCCAGCGGCGCGAGCGTTTCGCTGCGGTCATGGCCGGCCAGACCGATTACAGCGCCTCCGAGCTGGAGGCCGAACTGCCCGACCTGCGCCGCACGCTGGCGCAGCTGGCGGGACAGGGGGAGCGGGAACTGGGTCCGGATCAGTTCCTGGAGCTGCTGCGCCGCCGGGCGGCGCCAGTGGCGCCGGCCCGCGCCGATCTGGCGGAGGCGATCCGTCGCGAACTGGAGCTCGCCGAAGCCTGAGCGGCTGGCGCTCAGGCGCGCGCCGGGCCTGCAGACCAGGATGGACCCAGCTCCCTGGCTTTTCGTTCTTGTCTTTGCGTCCGACGCCACCTGATCCGAGGACCTTGCCCGCGTGCCGCGCCTGGGCGGCGGAGCGCGTTGCGTCGGCCCTGGAGCAGATTGCCCCGCTGGCCGGGAAGCGCACCGCCGCGGTGGCTCCCCGGCTGGAGCGGGTGCTCGAGGCCTTCGCCGCCGAGCGCGTTGGGGTGCACCACTTCGCCTCGGTGAGCGGCTACGGCCACGGTGATCTGGGCCGTGAGACGCTAGATCGCGTTTTCGCCCGGGTGCTGCAGGCAGAGGCGGCCGCCGTGCGGCTGCAGTTCGTGAGCGGCACCCATGCCATCGCCGCCGCCCTGTTCGGGGTGCTGCGGCCCGGAGATCGGTTGCTCGCCCTCACCGGCCGCCCCTACGACACCCTTGAGGAGGTGATCGGCATCCGCGGCAGCGGCCAGGGCTCCCTGGCCGAGTTCGGCATCGTCTACGACGAGCTCTCTCTGCTCCCGGATTCCGGCAGCAGCCAGGGCGGCGACGGCCAGGGCGGTATCAACTGGGATGGCCTGGCCGGGGCGCTCGCCGCTCCCACCCGCATGGTGCTGATCCAGCGCAGCTGCGGTTACAGCTGGCGGCCGTCGCTGCCGGTGGCCGAGATCGGCCGGCTGGTGGAGCGGGTCAAGGCGCTGCAGCCCGGTTGCCTGGTGTTCGTCGACAACTGTTATGGCGAGCTGGTGCAGGCGAGCGAGCCCACCGCAGTGGGCGCCGATCTGATTGCCGGCTCCCTGATCAAGAATCTCGGTGGCACGATCTCCCCCACCGGCGGCTACGTGGCCGGCCGGCGCGAGCTGGTGGAGCAGGCCTGCTGCCGGCTCACGGCGCCGGGGATCGGCAGCGAGGGTGGCACCAGCTTCGAGCTCAACCGCCTGCTGTTCCAGGGATTGTTCCTGGCGCCCCAGATGGTGGCCGAGGCCCTGATCGGCGCCGAACTGGTGGCAGAGGTGTTCAGCGACCTCGGTTTCGCCGTCAACCCCCGGCCCGGCGCCGAGCGCAGCGACGGCATCCAGGCGGTGCGGCTCGGCTCGCCCGATCGGCTCAAGCTGGTGTGCCGCGCCTTCCAGGCCGCCTCTCCGATCGGCTCCTACCTGGATCCGGTGCCGGCGCCGATGCCGGGTTATGCCAGCGAGCTGGTGATGGCCGGCGGCACCTTCATCGACGGCAGCACCAGCGAGTTCTCCGCCGACGCGCCCCTGCGCGAGCCCCACATTCTTTATGTGCAGGGCGGTACCCATCACCTCCACGTGGCGATCGCCGTGGAGCGGGCCCTGGTGGCCCTGGCGGCAGCGGACCAGCACAATCCGACCACGGATTGATGACCACTTGCTGAAAGCAGCGGGGATGCCGCAGGAGCCAGTAGACGTTGCGGCGACGCAGCAGATCGAAAGATCCAGCAGCATGGTCTCCCCCGAGGCCCAATGCACTCAGAGCTGGCCTTGGTCCAGTGGAACGATCCTGATCAACTCGCGCCATACCCGATCAACGTGTGACTTCCCTGTCACTCGGAGATTCGTGTGATTTCCCATCAGGTCGGCCTGGTTCGCGAAGATGAAGTTGCGGATCTTGTGTTCACCCAGGAGGTGCAAGGTTCACGTTTGCAGGGCTGTTGGATCGGTCAGGGGCGGGCCTGACCCCGGCGCCTCCGCCCCCGCTCTCCCGGGTGCCGCCGCTCCGTCAGACTGGAGGGGCGTCATTCCCATCACGCTGCGG
>JBIIJS010000215.1:0-4353 GCA_044233605.1 Cyanobium sp.
GGCCGACAGGCTCTCGACGTAGCGCCGCTGCCCTTCGGCGAAGATCGTGTCGAAAGCCAGCGAACTCTTGCCGCTGCCGCTCACGCCGGTGAACACCACCAGGCGGTTGCGCGGAATCGTGAGATCCACGTTGCGCAGGTTGTGCTGGCGGGCGCCGCGCACCCGGATCACATCCTCGAGCGAGCCACCGCTCAGGGCGCGGCTGCCATCGAGGTGGGCAGCCTGCTGCTGGGCGGCCTTCTCGTGAAGGGTGAGGGCGGGCGGCGCCTCGCTGGATCTGCTGCGGGGCTGGGCGCTTGACTTGGCGCGGTGCATCCGGCCGGCTCGTGAACCGCTGATTCTATGGGCGGTTGAGCAGGCTCGCGGCGTAACTGCGGGCCTCACGGTGATCGCCGCCAGCCAGCTCGGCCAGTTCGGCCTGGCGCTCCTGGGTATCCCGAAGGCGGGACACCCGCGTATGGGTGGTGCCGTCTTCCACCGCCTTACTGACGCGGAAGTGGTGGTGAGCGGCGGCGGCCACCAGCGGCTGGTGGGTAACGCAGAACACCTGGCGCCGTTCGGCCAGACGGCACAGCAGCTCAGCCATGGCGCCGCTGACCCGTCCGCTCACACCCGTATCGATCTCATCGAACAGCAAGGTGACATGCGGGTCCGCCGCTGCCAGGCAGGTTTTGAGGGCGAGCAGGAAACGGCTCATCTCGCCGCCCGAGGCCACCTCCGCCAGGGGCGCCAACGGCTGGCCCGGGTTGGCGGAGAACAGAAACCGCACCGCATCGGCCCCCTCCTCACCGGGATCGGCGGCTTCGATCGCCACGGCGAACCGCACATTGGCGAGGCCCATCGGCCGCAAGGCCTCCATCAGCTGCTGCTCGAGCAGGTCGGCCGCGCCCCGCCGGGCGACGCTGAGGCGGTCGTTGATGCGGTCGCGCCGACTGCGCGCCACCGCCTCAGCTGCCTCCAGGCTGGCGAGGGAGGCCTCGGCACCGCCGGGCGCGAGCCGTTCACGCAGCTGGTCACGCCAGCTGATCAAGGCCGCCAGATCCAGACTGTGCCTACGTTCCAGTGCTTTGAGAGCGGCGATCCGCTCCTGCAGAGCCGCCAGGCTGGCGGGGTCGCTCTCGAGGGCTGCGCCATAGCGGTCGAGGTCGCGGGCCAGATCCTGCAGCAGGGCGAGAGCATCACCGCAGCGGCCGACGAGTTCCTCGATCGAAGGATCCAGCTGCTGCATCTGGGCCAACTCCGCTTCACAGGCCGCCAGATGGTCGAGAGCGGAAGGCGCCTCCTCCGCCCCCTCCACCAGCCGCCCAAGCAGGGTCATCACCGCCTGCTGCAGGCGCACCCCGTGGGCAAGGCGGTTCTCCTCGGCCTGCAGCCGCTGACGCTCACCCGGATCCTGCAGATCGGCTGCCTCCAGGTCAGCCAGAAGCTGCTCCTCCCGCTGCCGCTCCTGCTGCAGCCGTTGCCAGTCGGCCCGGGCCGCCGCCAGAGCGGCCTCCGCCCGGCGCCATTCCCGGTACGCCGTCGCCACGGCGGGCAGCTGCTCCTGGATCGCCTCAGCGGCGAAGCGATCAAGCCAGCGACGCTGCTGACCCGGCCTCGCCAGCTGCTGGGTCTGGCCCTGCACGGTGAGATCGAGCAGCAGGGGCCGCAGCTCCTGAATCTGGGCGCGGTTCACTGCCACACCGTTGAGTCTCTGACGACTGCTGAGGCGCTCCTCCTGCAGCTTCCACTCGCGGCTGAGCAGCAGTTCGTCGTCGTCGGCATCCAGGTCCTGGGCCGCCAACCAGTCGCGCACGGGCGCGGTGAGCGTGAAGCTGGCCTCAATGCGGCCCCGCTCAGCCCCGCGGCGCAGCAGGCGGGCTCCCTGGCCGCCGGCCGCCCCGCCGAGCAGGGCGTCGAGGGCATCGAGCAGGATCGACTTGCCGGCGCCGGTCTCGCCGGTGAGCACAGTGAAGCCGGCATCGAAGCTGAGCTCCAGCCGCTCGATCAGGGCGATGTTCTCCAGGCACAGACCCGTGAGCACCGCGATCTCCGGTGACAAGCCCGACCGTAGCGGTGATCCCGGGCTTTCCCAAGGGGCAGAAGTGCGGAGAGCCGTTACCGCGGCGGATACCGGTCCGGGGACAGAATCACCGTCACGTTCGGGTGCCGCCTGCGCCGATGTCCACCACCGTCGTCGAAGCCGACTTCATCGAGGCGGCGGGGCTGCTGCGCTACGACCCGGCCGCGATCACGCGCATCTACGCGGGGCACCCCCAGCGCCTGCTGCGTCGCCTCTGGCAGACCCTCGTACCGATCAGTCTGTATCTGCTCGCCGTCGGCGTCGACTGGGCCAGCGGCGCGATCCGCACCCCCGACCGGGCGCGTGCCCGCGCCCGTGAATGCACCGAGCTGCTCGCCCGGCTGGGCCCGGCCTTCATCAAGGCCGGCCAGGCCCTCTCCACCCGGCCAGACATCATCCCACCGCTGCTGCTTGAGGAGCTGGCCCAGCTGCAGGACCAGCTGCCCGGCTTCGAGAGCGCCCTTGCGATGGCCTGCATCGAAGAAGACCTCGGCGCCCCGGTCACCGAGATCTTCGAACAGCTCGATCCGGAACCGATCTCGGCCGCCTCGCTCGGCCAGGTGCATCGCGGTGTGCTCAGGAGCGGCGAGCGGGTGGCGGTGAAGGTGCAACGGCCCGGCCTGCGCGAGCAGATCACGCTCGATCTCTACATCGTGCGCAACATCGCCGCCTGGCTCAACCACAACATCGGACTGATCCGCAGTGATCTGGTGGCCCTGATCGACGAACTCGGCAGCCGTGTGTTCGAGGAGATGGATTACCTGCACGAAGCCGCCAACGCCGAAAAGTTCCGCAATCTGCACAACCACAACCCGCGCATCGCCGTACCGGCCATCCACCACCACGCCACCAGCCGGCGGGTGCTGACCATGGAATGGATCGATGGCACCAAGCTCACCAACCTCGAAGCGGTGCGCGCCCTCGGCATCGATCCCGATGACATGGTTCAGGTGGGCGTGAACTGCAGCCTGCAGCAGCTGCTGGAGCACGGCTTCTTCCACGCCGATCCGCACCCCGGCAACCTGCTGGCGCTGGCCGACGGCCGCCTCGCCTACCTCGACTTCGGCATGATGAGTGAGGTGTCCCGCGAATCGCGCACTGGCCTGATCCAGGCGGTGGTGCACTTGGTCAACCGCAACTTCGACGCCCTCTCGAAGGATTTCGTGGCCCTCGGCTTCCTCAGCGAGGAGGTGGATCTCTCACCGATCGTGCCGGCCTTCGAGGGCGTCTTCGGCCAGGCCCTGGAGATGGGGGTGAGCCGCATGGACTTCAAGGCCGTCACCGACGACCTCTCCGGTGTGATGTACCGATTCCCCTTCCGGGTGCCGCCCTATTACGCCCTGATCATCCGCTCGCTGGTGACCCTGGAGGGCATTGCCCTGAGCGTTGATCCCAACTTCAAGATCCTCGGCGCCGCCTATCCCTACTTCGCTCGCCGGCTGATGGAGGATCCCGATCCGGAACTCCGCCGCAGCCTGCGCGAGATGCTGTTCGACGGTGAGGAATTCCGCTGGCAGCGGTTGGAGAATCTGGTGGCCAGCGCCTCCCTGCAGGAACAGCTCGACCTGGAGAGCCTGCTCGATCAGGTGCTCGATTTTCTGTTTTCCGCCAACGGCGGCCTGCTGCGCCGGCAACTGGTGGAGGCAGCGGTCGAGCGGATGGATGATCTGGCCTGGCGCACCACCCTGCGGCTGGGGCGGGTATTGCCGCGGACGCTGCAGCCGCCGGGGTTGCGCATGCGCGCCGATGGCGCGCTGCTGGAGGAGGGCGCCGGGCCCTTGCTCGACCTTGAACCGATCCAACAGCTGCTGGCGATCCTGCGCGATCTGCCGGGCTTCGAACCGCGCCTGCTGCTGCGCCGCCTGCCGCGGCTGCTGCGGGAACCCGACCTGCGGCAGATGGGCCTCGACATGGCGCGCGGTCTGGCCGAGCGCAGCGTGGTGCGGCTGGTACGCGACGTACTGGTATCGCCCGTAGCCCGCGCGCCTGCCTAAATTGTGGGGTCATCCTGGATGAACCTCTTGCGCACTCGGCAGCCATTTGCGGCTCGAATTCTGGCGGCATCACTGGGGATCAGCGTCGGCTTCTCCGCACCGGCGACCCTGGCCGCCGAGAACGTGGTGTTCGTGAGCGGAGCCTTCCGCCGCTCGATCCCGGTCAGCGATCTCGAGCATCTGGGAAGCACGGGCCAGGCCCGCGGTCTACTGGCCGATGTGATGCGCTTCAGCGGCCAGAAACCAGCAGAGGTCTCGAAACTGCTCAACGCGTCCCTCAGTCTGCCGGTGGTCACC
>JBIIJS010000216.1:0-4316 GCA_044233605.1 Cyanobium sp.
ACCGCTGGAAACCTGAACGTTGTCCACCGAAACGCTGGTGGTCTGGGGGAACAGTTCATAGCCAACACCGTTGGCGACACGATCGGGAGCCGTATTGTAAGAAGGAATGGCAATGATCGCGTCAAAATAGATGGGAATATTCGGCACTGGCGACATCGTCAGTGTGCCGGTGGAGACATTGCCGAAGTTGGTGGTGACGCCACCGATATCCACGCTGAGATCGTCGAATGCAGCCCTGCCGCTGATCTGGATGGCGCTGCCCGCGATGGCCTGATCGAGGTTGTAGGTCACCGTCTCGGTGGCCAGCCCCTGGGCGTTGGGAGCGGTCATCGTGCCGCTGGTGAAGGTGACGCTCGAAAACAGCGGATTAAGGGCGTTGCTGATCCCCTGTACGTTGGCGCTGATGTCGAGCTGCGTGGAATAGCCGCCTGTGAGTGCGGGAACTGCTGGTGAGACTACTGCAGGTACGGTATAAGCCGGTGTCACCGTATAGGCCGGTGTTCCGGGTATTTCTGAGGTGCAGTTGCTGAAGGGACCGCAAATGTTTACAGTGCAACAGCCGGGAACCGCCGGAGAAACCACCGCAGGGACGACGTAGGCGGGTGTGATGGTGTAGGCGGGTACGCCAGGGACAATGGTGCCTGAATCCTGGTATGTCTGAGTATAGGAGTAGTTAAGATTATTAGGCGTGCCACTCAGGGTGCCGCCGCCGGGAATATTGTAATTGATGGTCCACAAGGAATTGACCAATCCCTGGATCTGGCTCATCAGGTTGGCCGCCAATTCCGTAGAAGACTCCAGGGAAGGAGTACCGGTATTGTTCAGAATATTAGAGGCCGTCATGCCTTGGTTTTTCCCACGGGGTAAATTTTTCAGATTTTTAGCAGCCGGTGGGAGGTGATCACGCCTTGCTTCACAAACTCTTCATGCGCGTCGAGCCCTCGCTGCTGGCCCGTTCCGAGGAGCTTCTCGCGGTCAGGGAGGCTCTGGAGGCGGGGCGTGCCGAGCAGGCTCTGGCCGGTCTTGCCGAGGAGCTGCGCCGCCAGCCGCAGGATCCGCTTGCCCTGGTGCTCTGCGCTGACGCCTTCCTTGCTTATGGACAGGCCCTGCAGGCCCTCGAGCTGGTCCAGCGGGCCAGGGCCAGTGCGCCGGCGCGCACTGGCCTGAGGCTGGTCGAGGCCCAGCAGCTGCTTCTCCTCGAGCGTCATGCAGAGGCGCGGGTGCTGCTGGAGCCCATCGTCCGCGGCGATTTTGCTGGCGTGGATGCCACGACGCTGGCCCTGGTGCGCGAGCGTCTGGCGCGGGTCTGGCTGGGGCTCCAGCGCCCTGAGCAGGCCCTTGAGGTGCTCCAGCCTCTGCTGGATGGGGTTGACACCAGCCCGATGCCGACAGACCTGGCGGTGCTGGCTGCCGAGCTGATGCTGGTCCTGCGGCGCCCGGCTCAGGCGCTCCCCTGGGCCGCGCAGGCCCACAGCGCCCAGGGCACGCCATCTTCGGCCCGTCTTCTGGCGCGATGCCATTTCCTCCTCGACGACCAGGAGGGCTATGCGCAGGTGCTCGTCGCGGCGGCGCAGTCCTGGCCGCAGGACGGAGAGCTGGCCGCTCTGGCCGCCCTGGCGCTGTTCGATCGCCCCCATTCCGAAGCAGGCTGGACGCTGGTTGAGGCTGCCCTTCAGCAGGCCGGTGCAAGCCCGGCACTGCGCTTCGTCGCAGCGCGCCAATGGCTGATCAGGGGGGATTTCGAGCGTGGCTGGAGTGCCTATGAGGCGCGGCTCGATCTGCCCGACAACAACCTCTACGCGCCCTGCCCCCAGGGCTGGCGACAACAGAGCCCCCGCGGGCGCACGGTGGTCGTCGTGGCGGAGCAGGGGGTTGGCGATGTGCTGTTTCTGTCGCGTTTTCTGCCGCCTCTGCTGGAGGACGCCAGCCGTGTGTTGCTGCTTGTCGAGCCGCGTCTGATGCCCCTGCTGCAACGCAGCCATCCAAGGCTGGTGGTGCTCGATCAGGTTGATTTGGCCCGGGTGCTGGCGGGCCCTGAGGCTCTGTGGATTCCCCTGGGCAGCCTGCCCCTGCGCTACGGCGGTGATCGAGCCGCCATTTCAAAGGCTGCGGCTCAGCCCCAGCTGCGGCTCAGCCCGCGTCTGCTCGAGCACTGGCGTCTGCGTCTCGAGGAGCAGGCAGGCCAGGCACCACGGATCGGAGTCTCCCTGACGGCCGGGGCACAGCATCAGGAGTATCAGGCTCGCAAGCGCAGCATCGATCCTGAGGTGGTTCTGGCCCCACTGCGGGGCCTGCCTGTCACCGCGATCGACCTGCAGCACCGCGATCAACTTCAGATGGAAGCAGGCGGCGAGTCGTCCATGTTCCAGATTCTGCGCTTGGAGCCGATCACCCGCGATCTCGATCATCTCTGCGCTGTGCTTGCCAATCTTGATCTGCTGATCACCTCAGATCAGACGAATGCTTTCCTCGGGGGCATGCTGGGCCTTCGAACGTTGGTGATCGTCCCGCCCAATCCACATTTCATGTTGATGCATGAAGGGCAACGCACACCCTGGTTTGACAGTCTGCGAATCGTGCGGGCGCCTCACTGGCGCGACTGGGCCGGTGTCGCCGATGCGTATCAGGCGCTGCTCGCTGAGTCGCTCGCTGAGCTGCCTGTACGGGGATCGGGGATGTAGGCAAGCTCCTGATCCCGCCCAATCGGGCCGCTGAACCAGCTGTTGATCGACATGGTCAGCCGTGCATGTGGTTCAAGATTTGTTCTGACGGCATGCTTGAGCGTGGATGGAAAGACGACAAACTGCCCCAGGCGGCCCTCGAACTCGACTTCAATCTCCATCTGACCGCTGGTTTTGTCGGGGGCGATGACCCGTGGTAACGCATAGATTGATGGCGTGTAGAAGCGGGTGCTGGACGGCTCGCTCAGATACATGATTCCGGAAAGAATCGACAGCGGGTGATGGTGGCGATGGTGCTCTTCGCCGGTATCCGATCGGTTGAGCCAGCTCTGGGAGATCGCCAGTTCGCGCACCGTGTCGCTGCGCCAGCCCACCTGTTCCCGCACCCAGTTGAGGCAGGTTGTCATCCATACATGCAGCTCGTTCAGGGCTTCAACTGCCTGCAGGCTTGCGGCCGGGTGGATGTAGGAGCGGCCCGCCTTCTTGTTCTCCCCCCGTCTGGGCACGGTTTCCCAGGCAAGATCGCTTGCAAAACGCTGGATCGCGGCCAGGGGCTCGGGCGGGCACTGGAAGCTGAACAGCGACTGGTGCAGCAGAGCATGCGTCTGCATGGTGGACACGCCCAACCCTCCGGCGCCACAGCCTGGCATCCTGGCTGCGACCGCTGGTCTTCCAGGTTCGCCGGAGACCAGCGCACCGGCGAGCTGCCTGCTGTGCTTCACGGTGTCAGCGCAGCTGCCGCCGCTGGCGAAGGGGGCGACCCTGCCCGCGGCCCAGGGACTGTTCGCTTAGTCGTCGACCATTCGCTCAGCCGTCGGTCATGGCGAACTGGGGCTCCACGCGGATGCCGATCACCTCGTTGGCGCGCACCAGCAGGTACTCGCCCTCCAATTCGCTGATCGGCACGTTCACAAACGCGTCGGGGCTGGCAGCGGCGTGCAGCACCCCCGTGTACCACTGCTGGAAGGCGTCCATGGTGCTGAAGTACACCACCTCGGTCTGGCCGCCGCTGAGGCTCAGGTGGATGGCGTAGCGACGGGGAACGCGGGACATGGCGAGGCTGCGGCGATGGGGTCATGGATGTTCCCCCAGGATGGCGTAAACGGCTGCAGCCGTCCCGTCCGCGGCTGATAGAGCGGATGGCGGGGCTGCCCCACCGCCGTGAGCCCAAGGCAATGGGGCCGGCAACCCTGGGCGGCGAGCAGCCCCAGCACGGCCCGGTCGCGGCCCCGCCAGCTGCCGCCGTTGCCCCAGCCCAGCCAAAGGCCGGGCTGCCCCCCCTCCTCCCGGCTGAGCCTGCGCAACCGCCGCCGGATCCAGGCATCACAATGAATCCCCACCGGATCGGAGCAGCGGCGCAGGGCCACCGGGCTGGCGCTGATGCGGCCGAACAGGTTGAGCACCTCCAGGCCGCCATAGCCCCAGGAGCGGGCATAGCCGATCAAACGCCGCAGGGTGGGGTCGTCACAGCGGCCGTCGGCGCGTGAGGGGTTGAGGCCCAGGAACAGCAGCCGCGGCGCCTCCGGCATCCAGAGGCGCAGAAGCCACCAGCGGTAGTGGCCGCAGGGGCTGAACATCGCCTGGCCGATCACCGCCCCGGCCTGCTCTGTCAGGCTGACGCAATCGGCCAGGCAG
>JBIIJS010000217.1:0-4314 GCA_044233605.1 Cyanobium sp.
AACTCCTCGCACCACTACGGCCACGATGTGCAGCTCAAACGCCATGCCGGGCTGCCGCTGATCGGAGCTCCCTTGCCCTGGCTTCTGGAGCACGGCCTCAAGGTGAGCCGCGGCGCCAGCTTCGAGAGCCCGAAACCCTGGGCCCGGGGCTACCTGTGCATGGGCCCCCTGCGGGCCCACTGGCTCAAGGATCGCTTCGGCCTGCCCGCCGAAGCGATCGGCCCCTGGATCGCCTATGCCCGGCCCGTGCTGGAGGCCGGCGAAATCCTGCGGCTGCGGGAGCAGCTCGGCTCCACCCTGCTGGTGGTGCTGGCCCACAGCTGGGACTCGGTGCAGCGCAGCATGGATCTGACCGCCTGCATCGAGGCCGTGGCGGCCACCGCGGCGACGGGCGGCTACCGCTCGGTGATCTGGCTGCGGCACTGGAAGGATCCTGAACTGAAGGGCCTGCCGCCGGATTGGATCGTGGCCTGCAACGGTCACCGCTCCAATCCCTGGTTTCTCGATGCGATGCGCACCCTGCTGGAGCTCTGCGACGGACTGGCGAGCAACGCCTTCGGCACCCATCTGGGCTATGGCGTCGCCCTGGGGCTGAAGCTGCACTGGCTGCCGGTGGCGGCCGCGCAGGATCTCACCAACCTGAGCAGCGACAAGCGGCAGGAGGAGGCCCGGGAGTGGGAGGAACGGCAGCGCCTCAGCACCGAGCTGACAGCACTGCTGACGCGGGCGGAAGGGGAGGCGAGCGACGCCGTGCAAAGGCTGCTCGATCCCTGGTGGGGCTTCGAGCGGGTGCGTTCCGGCGCCGAACTCCACCGGCTCCTGGAGGGCAGGAGAATCGCCACAGCCAAAGATGGGCCCGGAAGATGATGGCAGCTCCCTGCCTCTCAACCCTGACGGTCTTCCCCTCGGCTGCCCCCTACCAGATCGATCAGGTCATGGCGGCACCGCAGGCGATGGCCCTGCTGTTCGCGGCCCAGGGGGCGGTGGCCGGCGCCATGGGCTGGGCAGGGACCACCCACCGCTCCCGGCTGTGGAACGGCCTGGCGGCGACACTTGTGGCTCTGGTGGCCGTGTTCTTCACCCTGGCCAGCTGGGGCAACAGCGACACCACCAAGCTCAGCCACTTCATGGCCCAGCGGCCGAACCCGATCCCGCTGGAGCCGCTCTGGACGCTGATCACCCCGCTGGTGGTGCATCTTCCCTACCGGATGTCGCTGGTGCACGGCCTGGTGGCAGCCGGCTATGCGGCGGCTCCGATCCTGCTGGCCCGAGCCTGGGGTGCAGCACCCTGGGGTGGCTGGTGGGCCCTGGTGATCACCTGCAGTCCGATGCTGCGGGGCTTCCTCCAGAACGCCCACAGTCGTCAGGCCCTGGCGGTGTTGCTGCTGCTGCCACTGTTGCTCTGGTCAGCACGGCTGCTCTCAATCAACCGGCGCTGGCTGGGAGCCTCGGTCCTCCTCTCCGCGCTGAGTCACAACACCTTCGCGTTCAACCTGGCGCTCAGCCTCTCCCCCTGGCTGCAGCGATTGCCTGAGCTCCTGCGTGCCTGTCCATGGAGAAGCGGCAGCTGGCGCTGGCGGAACCAATGGCCCCTGCTTGTGGTGGCGGCAGGGGTGCTGGTGCTTCTTCTGCTGCTGACCCCAATCGCCCTGGAACGGCTGATCAGTTACACCCAGGACCCCTATTTCAACCGCTACCCCCTGCGCCGCATCATCGGCCGTCTGCAGGGGGCCCTGGCCCTGGGGCTGGTGCTCGCCTGCCTGCAGCGAAGGCTGACACCTCTGCAGCTGCTGCGCTGCCCGCTCACCCAGCTGCTGCTGGGTTTCGGCCTGCTCTACCTCGGCATTCAGCAGTCGATCGCCCAGATCTGGCTGCCCCAGATCACCAGCCGTCTGGCCGATGGGGTCGCCCTGTTTCTGCTGATTCTCTACCTGGCCTGGCTGCATCGCCACAAGGCCCACTGGTGTCTGCTGCCGGTGATGTACGTCACCTTCCAGTACTGGCTGGAGGGGAGGATTCTCGCGTCCGGCGAACTGGGCTGTGGCAGCAACGACGAATTCCTCTGCATTCCCGACCGCTGGCCCTGGCAGGTGCACTACTGATCGGGCAGCGACTCCTGCCGCTCCGTGAGCAGAGCCATGCGTCGTACCCGCAGCCAGCGGTGCACGAACTCCAGGGGTTTACGCCTGTAGAGGGGGTTGCCCCACCAGAGCGGCGCCATGCCCAGCCAGGCCACCTCGGCGACGGTGAGCCGGCGAACGCCGTAGAGCGCGGAGGTGAGGCCCGCCACCACGATCCGCCGGTCGGGGGAGGCCTCCCGCAGCAGCTGCACCAGCACCTCCAGCGCCACGGCCGAGCGAAGCGGGCCAGCCAGCCAAACCCGCTCAAGAACCCCGAAACTGCCGTCGGGCGGCGCCTTGGGATGGTCGATCAGCAGCAGGCGGTCAGAGCGGCGATCGAAGCCGTGGCGGCGCTCCAGCCCCGTCAGCCAGCCCTGCAGCACCACCGCGGGGATCCGGTGACCTGGAAACTGATGGGCCAGGTTGGGTACCGAGCAGAGCCACAGCGGCCGCCCCGGATCGCTGCCGGCCAGGCAAAAAGCCAGCGCATCGGCGGCTTCCAGGCGCTGGCTGTCGGCGAGCAGGGCGAACAAGCCGGCCCACCCCTCCACAGGCGGCACCAGGGCCGGCTGGGGGGGACGGTGCCAGACGGGCTGACGGCCGCTGAGCACATAGCGCACCCGGCGCCCCGGCTCCGGGATCGGGCGGTTCAACAGGCTGGGCATGAGGGCCCGCAGCTCGCGGGCACAGCGGTAGTACAGGCCGAGGCCATCGCCGCAGACCACCAGATCGGTGATGGCCAGCCGCTCGATCACACTGCGCTGGGCGATCTGCCACTGGTTGTTGCAGAGACAGAGGTCCCAGGGACCAGAAGACAGTGCGGCTTCCTCACGGATCAGGGTGAGCTGGCTGTAACGGTGTGGATGGCGCTGCCGCAGCAGCACGAACCAGCGCTCGATGGCCTGCTGCAGCCCTTGCAGGGCCAGGGCATCGCGGGTGAGCACCCCGGTGATCAGCACAGCGATCCAGGGGGGCTCACCGCCACCGGGGCGGCACTCCGGCAGGGTCTCAAGCACGGCGAGCTGATGCACCAGATGGATGAGGCCGCCGGTCAGCACCAGGACCCGGAGGCGCGTTTGCAGCTCGCTCAAGAGTCGGCGCCCGACAGGGGCTCGATCGGCGCCAGGCGGGGATCGAGGATCTTCGGGCCCATGCCCTCGAATTTCACCGCCACCGACACCTTCTCGCCCGAGCCGAACAGGTGGGTGATCGTGCCCTCCCCGAACGAGGCGTGCAGCAGCCGGTCACCCACGGCCCAGCTGCGAGCCGGGGCGCGGCGGCGCACGGCATTGGCCGGCGCTCCCGCCGCGCCGCCGGCCTGCACACGGCGACTCTCCTCGCGGTCGACGCGGCTGAGGCGATCGAGGCGCTGCTCTCGCCGGATCGCCGCGCCGCCGCTGCGGGGCACATCCCCCTGCAGCAGCTCGGCGGGCAGCTCCGAGAGAAACACCGACGGCACCGCCGGCTCGCGCATGCCGCCCCACAGCCGCCGCTCACTGGCGTGGGAGAGAAACAACCGCTCCTTGGCGCGGGTGACCCCCACGTAACAGAGGCGGCGCTCCTCCTCGAGCGAAGCCGGATCGTCAAGCGAGCGGTAGCTGGGGAACAGGCCCTGCTCCAGCCCCACCAGGAACACCACCGGAAACTCCAGGCCCTTGCTGGCGTGCAGGGTCATCAGCGTCACCCGGTCCTGTTCGGTGTCCTTGCTGTCGGCGTCACTGGCCAGGGCAGCGGAGGCGAGGAACGCCTCCAGACCACCCTCGTCGTTCTCCTCCTGAAACTGCAGAGCGGCGTTGACCAGCTCATTGAGGTTGCGGCGCCGGTCCTCGGCCTCGTCGCTGCCATCGGCGATCAGCTCCGCCAGGTAGCCGCTCTGCTCCATCACCCGCTGCACCAGCTCGGAGGGGGGGGCCTCCTGAGCTCGGCGCTGCAGGTCGTTGATGAGTTCGCAGAACTGCAGCAACCCTTTGGCGGAGCGCCCCCCGAGCGAGCGCACCGCCTCGGCGTCGCTCACCACATCCCAGAGGGGGATGCCCAGCTGGCCGGCGGCGTCGCTGAGCCGCTCGAGGGTGGTCTTGCCGATGCCGCGCCGCGGCACGTTGAGCACCCGCAGCAGGCTGACGGTGTCGGCCGGATTCACCAGCAGGCGCAGGTAGGCCAGCACGTCTTTGATCTCGCGCCGGTCGTAGAAGCG
>JBIIJS010000218.1:0-4308 GCA_044233605.1 Cyanobium sp.
TGGCTTCGGCCCTCTGCAGATCGAGGTAGCGGCCCCGCAGCACCTCCAGGCTCACGGCGCCGGCGCCGATCAGCAGCGCCGCACCGGCGCCGGCGGCCAGCCATTCATGGCGCAGGCTGTAGCGGCGGAAGCTGGTGCGGGCCGGCTGGTTCATCGGGGTGCCGGCGGCTGGTCGTCGGCGAGGCTGAACACGTGGTATTCGGCCTGCACGTCGCCGCTCCGATCGAATCGGATCGGCCCGAAGCTGGTGCTGTGCTCCCGCCGCGAGAGCAGGTGGCGTTTCACTTCGGCGGGGCTGGAGGCGCCGCTGGCCAGGGCCTGATCGAGCAGCTCCAGCGCCTGATGGGTGCCGAGGGCCATGGCGTAGGGGGTGTAGCCGAACCGCTGCTCGAAGCGCCGCAGGAAAGCGTTGAGTCTCCCATCCTGCCGGCGCGCCGGATAGGGGCTCACCTGGCGGATGCGCGTGGCCGCCGGTCCGGCGCTGGCGGCCACCTGGGGCGAACGGGCCCAGGGAGTGAGCAGGATCGGCGCCTGCGGGTGCTGCTGGTGGAACAGCTGGCTGATGTTGCCGATCATCGGCATGAACGAACCGCCCAGCACGTAGAGGGCATCAAAGTTGCCCTCCACCACTTCCCTCTGGCGGTTGGCGTCAAAGCTGGCGAGCTCCAGTTCGCGCCGTTCGATCCGCCAGCGGCCACTGCGCTGCAGCTCGCTGGCGAAGGCGCGGAAGGCCGGATCGGTGTAGGCGCGGTTGCCCGTGTCCTGCAGCACCAGCAGCCGGGTGCCCGGCAGCCGATCGAGCTCGCGGGCGATGGCGCGCTGCTCGGCGTTGAGGTCGGGAACGATGCGCAGGAAGAAGTCGTTCTTGCCGCTGAGCGCGTTGCTCACCGCCGACACATTCACGGCCAGGGCCTGACCATCGCCGAACTGGGGCAGGCTCGGCACCGCCTGGTTGGAGGCCTGGGTGGTGACGAACAGCTTCACGCCCTTGCGCCTGAGGGCGGCGATCGTGCCGGGCGCGGCTGCCGGATCGGGCGGATTGAAGTGGTTGACCAGCCGGATCCGGCTGCGGGGATGGGTTTCGAGAAACAGATCGGCGCTGTTGCGGTCGCTTGGATCGATCACGGCGCCGTTCACCAGCGGCTCATCCACCCCCACCGCCACCGTCACCGGCCGCAGCCGCTGCTGCCAGAGCAGGCCGCCACCGATCAGCAGGCCGGCGGCAGCGAGGGCGGTGCTGCGGGCTGCGAGCCGTGGCATGCTGCGCCGGAGAACACCAGCTGAGCATTTCCTCCTGCCGGAAAACCATGGGATCAAGCGGATTCGGCAGCGGTGGGGCAAAATTACAAACTTTCCGTGATGGACAGCGGAGCGGAGCCTGAGCAGGATTCCGTGGGAGATGCTTTCGTCGGTCCATAATTTTCACTCCAACCTCCGTGCCCTTGCTCTGAGCACCTCAGCCCTCGCTGCCGGAGCGGTGTTTCTGCCCAGCGCCACCCAGGCCATCGCCTGGGATTGGTTGGTTGGAGGCATTGGAATCGACGGAACCCCAGGCTCGATCACCGGCTCCGGCACCTTCACAACCGACGGCGATACACCCACCGTTGGCACCACCTACACGGTCACCGGTGTGACCGGGAGTTTCTTCGCTGACGCGCTGGGTACGTTCTCGGTAACGGGCCTGAGGACCTTGAGCAACTTTCAATGGTCTGGGGAGGGCACGAATCAGCTTCTGGTCAAACTTTTATCCCCAGATAATATTCTGCTGTCTGAAGATGGAGGCTCGAAAAGTGAAATTCAAATAGTTGCCATCTCGTTTAGCGATTTTATTCCCGACCAAGAAGTGCTGATTCGTAACTTCGATTTCGCGAGCTCATGTTTTGCAGGTATTTGGTGTTGGTTGCAATTACAAACTTACTGCATTCTCTCTGGCCCCTCAATCGGGGCCTGGTCCCGGCCCTGCTCCCGGCCCTGGCCCCCTGCCCCTGGTGGGTGCCGGCGCCGCCTTCGGCTGGAGCCGCAAGCTGCGCCGGCGGCTGGCGGTGGCATCGCCGCGCAGCAGCTTCCGTTTCTGAGGGCGCCTGAATCCCCGCTGCGGGCAGGGCCTGACGATTCTGCCCGCCTCTTTTGATGCCTTCTCCGATTCAGGATTCCTTCGGCGCTCCCGAGAGCCGCAACCGTTCGTTCTTCCCGCCGCCGCGCCGGTTTCTTCGCGCGGGGGCGGTGCCGATCGCCCCGGGCTTCGGAGCCTGCGCTTCCGTCGCCGCCGCAGCGGCGGCCGGGGGCAGATTGACGACTTCGATTACCTGAGCCGCATCCGCGACGACGCGCCCGGATCAAGTCGCTCATGGCTGGTCCACGGCTCATCCCGTAGCCCTCGTTCACCGCCCGGAAGCCCACCGAGGGCGGTGCTGTACTTCCGAGGCCCGGCCCCAGTTGACGTCACCTCCTGTTGCCAGGGGGCATGGTGTGTATGCAGCGTTTACGCTTTACACATCAAAAGAGGTCGCCGGCGCGGGAGCTGGAGCATGCGCACCAACAGCACGCGGACCAACATCGTCATCGACGACACCCTGATGCGGCAGGCGATGCAGGCCTCCGGTGCGCGCAGCAAGCGGGAAGCGGTGGAGCTGGGTCTGCGCACTCTGGTTCGGTTGCAGCAGCAGGGTGAGATCCGCTCCTTCCGCGGCCGGTTGCACTGGGAGGGAGATCTGGAGGCGCAGCGGCTGGATGCCGATCCTCAGGCCCCTGCTTCTGCTGAGCCGGAGCCGAACGGGTTGTGATCGTCGTCGACTCCTCAGTCTGGATCGATTTCTTCCATGGAGTCAGCACGGCTGAAGTGGAGCGGCTCGATGGTCTGCTGGGGGTGACGCCGGTGGCGATCGGCGATCTGATCCTGGTGGAGGTGGTGCAGGGCTTCCGCCAGGAGAAGGACGTGGCGACAGCCCGCCAGCTGTTTCGCTGAACTACCGGGAGTTGCGGCGCCGCGGCATCACGGTGCGCAAAACGATCGACGGGATCATCGCCACTGCCTGCATCGAGGCCAACCTGCCGCTGCTGTTCAGCGATCGCGACTTCCTGCCCTACGTGGAGCACCTGGGACTGGAGGCGGCCTGAGGCCATGACCAACCCGCAACTCACCTCCGGTGAGCTCGACAGCGCAGAGCTGGCCCAGGTGCTGGTGGTGCAGGGCTGTTCCCGGTGCCTGGAGCCGGGCGGGATGGTCACTGCAACGATCTATGGCTGCTGCAGATCAGCCCCAAGCAACTCCGAGCCATCGCTGGCGGAGAGGCGCTGATCAAAGGTGAGTACGGGTAACGCACCGGCGGCCGCTCGCAACAGAATCAGCTGGTCGGCCAGCACACCCCCCATTGGCGACGGCGGCGAGGAAGGTCCGCTCCGCGATCGGCGTCTGCTGCGGGTCATCCCCACCAGTGGCGGCTGCGCCCAGACGGGATCACCAAGCCACAGACCGAGGGGGCGCGCGGGGCCTTACTACGTCGTATGGGGGGTCAATCTTTGCCAGCCTGAGTCTTCTTTTCGTCTCCCGATAGCTTTAACTTCCACCGATTTTGATGACAACAATCACAACGGTGGTGTCCTCCCTGCCGGTGCTGCTGGCCGATCCGGCCTGGCAGCTGCGCCTCTACAAAGTTGTGGTGAAGCCTCCGCTATCCGCTGCCGGGCCGGGTTCTTCGCACGCCAGCGGCAGGCGTAGACGAGAAAACTTGATCACTCCAGGTCGATATCCTCCAGCAGCAGGCGGCAGCGTGTGAGTCGGTCGGCGTCGATTGCCCAGCGGGCGATCTGGTTGTGCGGGGCCTGCTCATCGCCGTTGAGCTCGGCCACCACGGCGTCGTGGAATTTCTCGAGATGGCGCACCAGCGACAGGGCAAGCTGCTGGCTCTCCCAGGCGCCGATCTCCAGGTGTGCCACCAGATTCAGCAGCTGATCAAGTTTCCCGCTGTGGCGTGCCCCCTCCCCGGCCGCTGCCGCATTGCCGTTGCGCTGCAGGGCGATCAGCGCGTCGGGGCTATGGGGAACGGCCGGCTGGTTCGTCTCGCTCATGTGTCGGGGCTCCAGGCTGTGTGAAGGGCCGCAGCCACCTTGACCCCATGCGCCGCCGGCCCGTTTGGATCACCTGCGAAAGACCGCTGTGACTGCGAGCTTCTTGCTGGTTTGCTCGGGCGTCCTCTTCAGCCCCCGTCCTCGCCCGGCTGCAATTCATCCTCGCCGGGGTCGCGGTGGATCCTCACCAGGGCTGGAGCGAACAGAAACACCGTCTCCCCGAGGCGTTCCGACTGGCCG
>JBIIJS010000219.1:0-4287 GCA_044233605.1 Cyanobium sp.
CACCAGTAGATCAAGGCTGAGCACCGTGCGGCCGATCCGGCGACAGGCCTGGCCCAGGGCAATCGCCTGCTGCCACAGATCCGCTGGTGTGGGCAGCAAGGGCAGGGTGTTGAACTGCGCTTCCAGAAGCCGGGCTTCCTCCGGCCTTGCGGCACGGAGCACCTCAAAGCGCACCGGTTCGGCCAGATGGGCCGCCGGATCGAGCACATAGGGCGCGATGCACTGCTTGAGGGCCGCCGGGCTGCGCGCCCGGGTGAAGTCGATCCAGAGACTGGTGTCGAGCAGCAAGGTCATGAGGTGATCTCCTGGGCCCGCTGGCGCTCACGTTCCTGGTCGGCCTCGTAGGTCTCCAGCTCCACGCCCCACTCGCCGCTGAGGAACTTCTGGGCGATCTGCACCCGGCGTCGCTGCTGCAGGGCCTCCTCCATCAAGCGGCGGATGGCCGGGCCCTTCTTGCGTTCGCCGGTCAGCTCCAGGACTTCAGCCATCTCCTGGTCGGAAAGCTCGACGGTCACTTTCATGGTTTGGGCCTTCCAGAGTCGGACTCTGGGGCCAGCATGGCAGGGCTGGTCAATGGGGTGTCCTCCCAGCGGCCAGCAGCTGCTGCAGGTTCTTGGTGATCTGGGTGTCGCCAAAGCCCGGCAGGCCCCAGTCGACGCCGCTCACATACACCGGTGGCGAGGCCGCAGCGGGATCACCACGGCGGGGTATTCGCTGCCCTGGCTCTTGTGGATCGTGCAGGCGTAGGCCGGTAGCCCGGTGCAAAGGGCCAGCTGAGCCGCTCCAGACGCCGGAGACGGTGATCCATTCGCCGGCGCTGATCTCGGCGGCGTGGCCCACCACCGTCACCAACTCGCGGTGGCCGCGGGCCTTGATCCGCAACACTCAGAAGCCGTTGCTGGCGTTGTGGAAGGTGGGCTGGCCATCGGCCTGTTCCCCTCCGCCGCTCAGCTCCTCGATCCGGTAGTACTCCCGATCATCCGAGCAGCACAGATCGTCGTAGTAACGCTCCAGCACCGCATGGGCCGCGTCGTAGGAGTCGAACAGCTGGCCTGCAATGGCATCGGGGAGGCCGTCATCGCGGACGATGCGGTGTCGGCTCATCGCGGCTGAGGGGAGCTGCGGGTCAGTGTGTCAGCCCTGGTCCGGGGCGCACACCCACCGCATCCCTCGACCAGTCCTCACGCCGCGTAATGGATCAGGCAATGCGCCCCAGGGGGGCGTCCTTTCCACGGTGCTGCGGCCTGCCGGTGTGGGTGGGGTTCTCCGCCGTCCTGCCGATGGCTTCCCCCGCTTCCTCCCTCAGCCGCTCGGCCCTGTGGGCCCGCGATGCCCTGGTGCTGGAGCACCTGCCGCTGGCCGATGCCATCGCCACCGCCACCGCCACCGCACGGCGTCTGTTCCCGCAAGTGGAACGGGAGGATCGGATCCAGGTGGTCCGCGAGGCCCTGGTTCGCTCCGCTCTCCGTTGCAGGTCCGGTGAGCCGCCAGCTCCCTATCTGCGCCGCTGCATCGCCGGGGCCCTGCAGCATCACCTGCGCGATCGCGTGCGACTGGTGCGCGTGCCGCGCCGGCTGGATGAGCAGGGGCAGTTCCCCCTCGGCCACACTCGGCCACAGCAGCCTCGATGCCCACGCCGATGGCGAGCCGTGCCGGCTCGATCAGCTGGCCGCTCCAGAAGACGAGCCGGCCAACAGCGAGTCCGTGAATGGCCTGGCGCTGGAGCAGCTGCTCGATCAGCTCCCTGCCGCCCAGGCCACAGCGCTCCGGCTCACTGTCCATGAGGGCCTGTCACTGGCATCGTTGGGCCTTGGGATCCAAACACACAAGAACCTCACCGCAGCCTTAATACCCTGATGGTCATAGGGGAAGAATTGAGTGATTGGTGATCTCTTGAGCTCGATTTGGATCAGATGGCAGAGGTGCTGATCACCTCAGGCTGGGGGTTCTTGATTCTCTTTCGCAGTTTGCGGCTAAAACTGAATGCTGCGCAGATGCCAAGGACGGGGAAAGCTCCCGGGACCGAAGGTCTGAGGACGTTGGTGGTTGTGAGCCCAAATTCCTGTGTCGGCGCTAAGTTGCCGCGTCCAGCATAAACATATCCCGTCTCTTTGGTATGGAAAAACCCTTCAGGCTCAATGTAATCTAAACCTGGAATAGACGGGGCCAGTGGTGGGCTACCAGCTTGAGAACCACTCAAAAAGAAATCAATAGGCACGTTCAATCCAAGCCTGAAACTTTGGCTATTAAGTATTAATTCCTGTCCGATGCCAAGTTTCTTGACGCCTAAACCATCTCGTTCGTCAAATTCAATCAAAGTATTAAGTTCGAAGCCTCCAGGTATTCCTAACTTGAGCTTAATCATTGCACCAGATGGCTCATCGCTGGATGCTCCTTCATCGAATTTGCCTGTAGTTATAAGCTCAAGGCTTCCGGTGAGGCCGTCTTGATCGAACGGAAGAGTTAAACCAGCCCCCCATTTAGCAGCATCGCTGCTGTAGCCTGGTACTGGTACATCAACGAAAACATTTATATCACCTCCTTTATAGAGATAGGCAAGTTGACCGAAAAGCCGAAGGTTGCTCGCGTCAAGGCTTCGCAAATTTATATCAACACTCGTTGCTGGAATAGCAGCAAATCCTTTAAACTCAATTGTTGGAATATATGATACGGTGACTGTGGAGCCTTCAGTGCTCCATTTAAAGTCAATGGCTGAGCCGAACTCAGAGTGGTCACCATTAGCTTTAGCAGGAGCCACGGAAGCCATGGTGATAACCACGGCTGCCCCGCCTAGCAGGCCGGCGGAGAATAGTGCTTTGAAGAGTGAAGGGCCATCAGCTTGAAGTTTTCGTAAAATGAAGATCAACATGGACGCATACAATACGACATTAATATGAATTTCTTGCTACAAGAGGAACCTCATCTATACCAGGCCCTCCTAGTGAGGAGATCGTCATTTACCAGCCAATCATCGCAACACTCCTTAGCATTTGACCTCTGCCTTTGGATCTGCAGGCAAGTCGCGTTTGCAGGGCCGCTCCCACGGTGCTGTCTCTACGGGGTGCCAGCCATTGTTGCAGCGACCTAAGCAGCCGCCCAGAGGCCTAATCCTGTATTGCCTCCTGCGCCCGTTCACTTATCGGGATCTTGATCTCTTGCCGCTGCTGCTGTACGCCCTCCCGGCAGCCGACTCTTTGCTTGGCCTTGGGATCCGAACCGGCCATCGAAGCCCACCAATCAGGCAGGCAGGGCCTGCCACCTCAATCCCCCATCAGCCGGTCACCACTGCGGGCGGCTGCTCAGAAGAAGGATCTTGCGGCCCTGCGGCAGCAGCTGGTGGCTTGAAGCCACTGGCCGCACACGTGCTCCCCAGGCCTTGATCCCGGCCCTCTCCAGTCTGGGGCCTGCCTGCGTCAGGCCCCCGCTGGGATCGGTCCCGTCGCTTCGCCGCTCTCGGCGCCGATCACCATGGCCCCACGCTCTACATCTGCTTCACCGTTCTGCCGGCCGGAGGAGGATCCGTTGCTGCTGCTGGAGTCCTGCGGCAAGGCGATTGAATCGATCCTGCGGGGTCATGCCGGCCGGCCGCTGCGGCGCAGCTGGATTGATCGGCCCTATGGAGAAGAAGAAATCGCCCGGCTGGAGGAGGAGGTGCTGCCGGCCATCCAGCAGTGTCTGGCGCGGGTGGATGAGATCGATGGCGCCCTGGCCGCGGAAGCGGAGGTGGCGTATCCCCAGGTGGTGGAGGCTGAGGGGTTGTTGAGGCGCTGAGGGCCGCAGGGGGGCCGCTTCGCTGGCGGCCCTTGGGCTGGGCGGTTGGCGGCCCTGGGCCGCTTCGACTCGCGCGGCTGGTCGTCGCGGTGGCGTCAGGGCTGAGCGGGAGGGATGGGCAGTGCTCGGTGCCAGGGGGCAGGGCCGGAGAGGAGCATGGCGGTTCCGGGGCAGAGAGGGCTCACTACGAGTCCACAAGCAGGGCGCAGTCGCCCGGCAATCCGCGGGACAGGTGGCGGCTGCCTCGGCGTTTCTGCGGGATGCAGCTGGGGGAAGCCATGTGAAGTAGCGTAAAACTATGCAAGTTCTGCATGGATTGGAGGAGGCCTGGCAGCAGACCAGGCATTGCCGCTCTGTTTATTTGCGGTCTGATCAGGGTCCTGTGAAGGGCTGAGAGGTGAAGGGCTCCTCGTGCAGTGTCATTGCAGCAAAGGGGGCCTACACTGGAATGCATAGTGACTTAGGGTTCTTATACGGAAAAGATCAGCCTCGCTATTTCGTCGCGACGGTCCGTCC
>JBIIJS010000220.1:0-4283 GCA_044233605.1 Cyanobium sp.
AGTGCCGGCTACGGCTTCAGCACTATCAACCAAGCTGATTTCCTGCTTCCTCAGGCCTACGGTAGTGCTAACAACATCACCGAAACCCAGTCCTGGACGGTGGGCCTCCAGTGGAAGGACGCCTTCGCCAAAGGCAACTCTCTCGGCATGGCGGTGGGTCAACCAACCTTCGTCACCGCTCTGAAGAACAACGGCACTCTCGCCGGCAGCGACCGCAGCTTTGGACCCAACGATGGCAACTATGCCTGGGAGTGGTGGTACAAGTTCCAGGTGACCAACAACATCAGCGTGACCCCGGCTCTCTTCTATCTGAGCCGTCCCAATGGCCAGTACACCGCCGACGGTGAGACCAACAACGTCTTCGGCGGCTTGATTCAGACGCAGTTCCGCTTCTGATGCACCTGCCGGTGCGATCCTCACAATGGTTTGCCTGAGCCTGCCATTCCTCCCTCCCGCTTCGGCGGGAGGTTTTTTTTGGCCATGCGCCAATGCCCCGTTCTGGTCCCGATCCGGGAGGATGGGGCACAGCCGATCCAGCCGATCCAGCCGATGCCTTCGTCCACCAGCGATCCTTATGCGGTGCTGGGGGTGTCCCCAAGCGCCACGCCCGCCGAGATCAAGGCTGCCTACCGCGCCCTGGTGAAGTTGCATCACCCCGATGCCGGTGGGGATGATGAGCGGATCCTGGCTCTCAATGCTGCCTGGGAGGAGCTGCGGCATCAGGATCGCCGCCATCCTGGCGGGGGCGATCGTCGCAGCGCTGCCGTCGACCGAAAGGAGAGGCGACGCGGTCGCAGTGGCGACGAACTCCTGCACGACTGGATGCAACGGGTCTATGCACCGATCGATCGGCAGCTTGATCAGGTGATCCATCCCTTCCCCGAGCAGTTGCGCGCTCTGGCGGCGGATCCTTATGACGATCGCCTGATGGACGACTTCTGCGCCTATCTCCAGCGCAGTCAGGCACGGATGGAACAGGTGGTGACTCTCTATCGATCCATGGCCTGTCCTGCGTCAGCGCAGGGGTTCGGTCTCAGCCTGTACCACTGTTTCGGCCAGGTGCAGGATGCTCTCGCCGAGCTTGAGCGTTACACGATGGGGTACGTCGACAGCTACCTCCACGACGGCCGGGAGATGCTGAGGGAAGCCGACCGCCGCCGCAGCCGCCTGCAGGAGGAGCGCCGTCGGCTCGAGATCTGAGCGCTGCCGGCTGGCCCCCCGCTGCGGCCGGGATGGGGGTTCAGGCTGACCAGGCTTCCAGCTGGTCGAGCCGCAGCCAGACGTCGGGCACCGGGCGTCGCCAGCGCAGCTGGACATAGAGGCCCTTCACGGCCAGGATCTCGCCCGGACCCTCGAACAGATAGGCGGGGGGCTCTGGATCGCTGGCGCCCGCTTCGGCACTGTCGCGGAAGGCGGCTGCGTTAACGCGTACGAGGGCCCCTTTCTTGAGGGGGACAGCCGCAGCGGCGGTGGTGGCCTCGGCTGGGACGGGAGTGTCGGCCATGGTGGATCTTGTGCGTTGCTCCAGGCTACGGCGGTTTCCCCCGGGGCCGGCTTTCCGCTGCGCCTTAGCCTCAGCGCCTGATTCGCCGGGAGGACGGGCGTGCGTCTGCTGCTGCTGGGCTGTACGGGTTTCGTGGGTCGTGAGCTGGTGCCGTTGCTCCTGGAGCTCGGCCATCAGATCACCGTTATGAGCCGTCGCCGTGATCCATTCCCCGCCCGCTCCGAGGATCGCCTGGTCTGTCTGAGCTGCGATCCGGCCGACCCAGCCAGCTGGCAGCGCGAGGATTTGCGTCAGGCACTTGCCGCTGCTCAGGGGGTGGTGAACCTGGCGGGTGAGCCGATCGCCGAGCAGCGCTGGACCCCGGCCCACCGCCAGAAGCTGCTCGATAGCCGGCTGGAGACGACGCGGTTGCTGGTGGAGGCGATGGCGCGCTTGCCCCAGCCGCCCCAGGTGCTGGTGAATGCCTCGGCGATCGGCTACTACGGCACCAGCCTTGAGGCCTGCTTCGATGAGGCCAGCCCTGCCGCTGAGGATTTCCTCGGACAGCTCTGCGCCCGCTGGGAGCATGCCGCCGTTGCCGCACCCAGCCCCTGCCGGGTGGTGATCCTGCGACTTGGCATCGTGCTCGGGCCTGACGGCGGTGCTCTGGGGAAGATGCTGCCGGTCTTCCGGGCAGGCTTCGGCGGCCCTGTTGGTTCGGGCCGCCAGTGGATGAGCTGGATCCATCGCCACGATCTCTGCCGCCTGATCGCCAGGGCCCTGGAGGAACCCGCCTATCAGGGCGTATACAACGCCGTGGCGCCGGAGCCCACCCGCATGGCGATCTTCGCGGCTGCGCTCGGCCGTGCCCTGGCACGGCCGAGCCTGTTGCCGGTGCCCGGACCGCTTTTGCAGCTGCTGCTGGGCGACGGAGCTCAGGTGGTGCTGGAAGGGCAGCAGGTGCTGCCCCGGCGACTGGAGGCCCAGGGGTTCCCCTTCCAGTTCCCGGAGCTCAACGCAGCCCTCGCCGCTGCCACCAGCCGAGCACCCCGCTGAGGATCGCGGCGGCCATCAGCAGGCCGATGGCCGGGGTGAACAGCGGCTCCCAAAGGCGCTGAAACAGCTCCAGAGGCGTGTCCTGTCCCCAGCCGTGCAGCAGGACGGCGATCCCGAACCAGCCGGCGCCGGCCAGCACCAGAAATACGTTTGCCACCAGCAGCCGATCC
The DNA here is from genome assembly GCA_044233605.1 of Cyanobium sp. GTDB lineage: Bacteria > Cyanobacteriota > Cyanobacteriia > PCC-6307 > Cyanobiaceae > Cyanobium. Next base: position 2,710 of record JBIIJS010000220.1, read on the forward strand.
ACGCCCGCCTGCAGCCTCTGCAGTGCTGATCGGGTTTCAGCGGCTGGGGGGTCGCTCATGGTGGGGTGTCGGCAAGGAGCTCCATGATCGCGTCGGCCAGCCGCGCCGTGCCGCCCGGCGCTCCGATCCGCTCTGCTGCCTCGTGGTGCAGCTGGCGTCGCCAGGCTTCTCCCCGCCGGGGATCGGCCAGCTGCTCCAGCAGCTCGCCGGCTAGAGCGGCTGTTGCCGTCAGGGTATCGGGATGGCCTGCCGCGCCTGCCGCGCAGAACACCCCAGGGCCCAGAAGCCGCCGCTGGGCTTCGGCGAAGCCGGCGGTGAACTGGGGCCCCAGTCCGGCCAGTTGCAGCACCGGCAGGGCCAGGCCCACGGCCTGTTCGGCCGCGGTGCCGGCCATCGACAGCACCAGATCGCTGCCTCCCAGCACCGCTGCGAAACGGCCCCGCTGCAGCTGCAGGCGCAGGCTGTCGCGGCAAAGCACCTGAGCGGCACCATCGTCGGCAGCTGCGTGACCTGGCTTGAGCCGCCAGCCCAGCGGTTCCGCCAGGGTGCGCACGTCGTCATCGCTGAGGCCGTTCACCAGCGCAGCCTGCAGGCGCAGGCGAGCCGGCTGCTGCAGGGGGGAGGGCAGGAGGGGCAGCAGCTGGAGTATCAGTCTGAGGTTGCGGCCGGCCTCCGGCAGCCGGCTGCCGGGCAGCAGCGCCAGGGATCGGCGCCGCTCAGCTCCTGGAGCCTCGATGCTTCGTTCGCTGCCGGCTCGAGCAGCCACCGGATCGAGGAAGGGGTTACCCAGGAACGTCACCGGCCGGCGAAGCTGATCGCTCAGGTCGGTGGCGGTGCGCTGATCGCGGCTCCAGATGGCCCGCCAGCAGCGAGCCCGCAGCAGCGGGCCGCAGGGGAAGGGAAGCCGCAACCTTCCTTCGTAATGGCTTGAGTAGGCCACCAGATAGGTCGCGGCGGGGCCACCCATCAGCCGGGCGGCGAGCACCGGCACCAGATCGCCCACGGCCACCACCAGCCTGTGGCGCCGCCGCCGGCGCCACAACCAGGCGAGGCGGCCCAGCAGGTAGAGCGGCTGCCCCTGCCCCAGTTCGGTTAGGCGGCCCCACAGGCTGGTGTACCCCAGGCCGCCGGTGCTGAATTCCTGGGTGGATCGACCCACCAGGGCGATACCTGCACTGCGGTAGGCAGCGCCGTGACCCACCAGGGGCATGGCCTCCACCGCAACCCCCCGCTCCTGCAGCTCCCGGGCCAGCAAGGCAGCGCTGAGGTCTTCACCGTGCCCGTTGCTCAGCAGCAGAAGCGGCCTCAATCCTGCAGCCAGCCCCGCACCTTGGCCAGGGCCTGCCAGCCGGGCCGTCGCGCCAGGCCATCCGCCATCGACTCATTGAGCTCGCTGGCCAGATCCGGCGCCATCAGCACCACCCGCTTCACCACCTCCACGTGCTCACGCACCCCCTTGGCTCCGGTCTCCAGCATCGCCACGCTCAGGTTGATGCGGGCCTGGGGATCCTGGGGGTTGAGCTTCACGGCAGTGCGCGCCGACTGCAAGGCGGCCTGGGGTTGATCCAGAAGCA
>JBIIJS010000040.1:0-16423 GCA_044233605.1 Cyanobium sp.
TCCGCCTCAGTTCCTGGCTGAGCCGGCATGAGCCGTAGCATCGAGCGATGTCCCTGATCCGCTTCCTGCGCCGTCTGGCCGCCGTGTCTCTGCCGCTGGCAGCCATACCGCTGGCGCCCCTCGCCCTTCCCTCGCCGGCCCGTGCGCTGGAGCAGGTGGAGCTGCGGCTGCCGCTGCTGCAGGTGGGCTTCACGGTGCGTGTCAGTGAGCTGGGCGACCCGGCCCGCTTGTTCAACGGCAGCAGCGACCTGGCCGAGCTCGACCGCGCCACCGATGGTGCGCTGGGGGCTCGGCTCACCGAGCTGTTCGGCACCACCCTGCCGGTGGGCACCAAAGCCCTGCTGCAGAACGCGGCGGGTACGCCGATGTTCGAGCAGGCCCTGCTGGTGGCCTCCACGCTCGGTTCGATCGATGGGGTACCCGCCGACATCGACGGCGACGAGCTCACCGACGCCCTGAAGCGGGCCTCCGCCAATGGCGATGTCACGATCCAGGCGCTGCTGCAGGCCCTGCCCGGTCGTACGGCCACGGTGAATCTGGAGCGCGCCCTGTCCGGCCTGCAGCGGCTCAAGAAGCAGTTCCGCCCTGCCCAGGAGCTGGTGAGCAGTCTTCCCCCCGCCCCGGTGGATCCTGCCCTGGCTGCCCCCGGACCGCTGCCGCTGCTCACAGGCACGCAGAAGCTGGCGGTGAAGCACCGCAGCGAGCCGCTTGAGATGGTGGTGATCCGGCCGCAGCAGGGCGGCAATGGCCGCCTGGTGGTGATCTCCCATGGCCTCTGGGATGGGCCGCCGAGCTTCGAGGGCTGGGCGCGCCATCTGGCCAGCCGCGGCTATGCGGTGGTGCTGCCCCTGCATCCGGGCAGCGACAAGAGCCAGCAGCAGGCGATGCTCTCCGGCAAGGTGCCGCCTCCGGGTCCGCAGGAACTGCGCCTGCGGCCGCTGGATGTGAGCGCCGTGATCGACGGCGTGGGCAGCGGCGCGATCGATGGGCTGAGCGGGGTCGACAGCCGCCGGGTGGTGGTGGTGGGTCATTCCTGGGGTGCCACCACGGCCCTGCAGCTGGCCGGTGTCACCCCCAGCTCGCTGCGTCTGCGCGAGCGCTGCGACAGCGTCACCGATCCGGATCGCAACCTCAGCTGGGTGCTGCAGTGCAGCTTCCTCGACGCCGCCGACCGGGCTGCCCTCGCCGATCCGCGCGTGGTGGCGGTGGTGGCGGTGAGCCCGCCGCTCAACCTGATCTTTGACCACAACGCCAGCAAGCCGGCCACGGCTCGGGTACTGCTGGTGAGCGGCAGCCGCGATTGGGTGGTTCCCCCTGGCCCCGAGGCGATCGATCGTTTCCGGTCTCCCTCCGAAAACGGCCACCAGCTGGTGCTCGCCCATGGTGGCGACCACTTCAACCTGCGCGGACACGAGCAGGGAGGCCCCCTACGGGGCCTGATCCTCAGCTACATGGATGCCTCGTTCGCCAGCCGCGGCCCTCTCACCCCCGCCCCCGGCACACCAGGCCTGCTGACCTCCAGCGGCTGGGGTGATGCGGAGATTCCGCTGGTGCTGGTGCCCACCACTTCGTTGCCCCGATTCGAGGTGCGCTAGCGAAAGCTGGCTCTGGTTGCCAGAAGAGATCATAACCATCAGCGCATAACCAATTCTGAATCCATGACGAGCGGTGGAGGTTCCATCGCCGATGCGGGAGCTCAGGAAGGACGAGCTGGCCGGCCTCTGGCAGCTCACCGAAGCCGCTCTGGCTGAGCAGCGGACGCTTGGGCCGATAGTCTCGTTCCTGGCCTCGTCCTTGATACTCGTGAAGACAGGCGATGGTGCGGGGCTTGCTCTCAATGAAGTACACACTTACGCCGAAGACTGACTCCTCTGAAATCAGGGATGTTAAATTATCGGGCAAATCGATAGCCCGAGGAATTGTTTGAACCCCTGGATTCGCAGGCTGCCGTGGCGCCTGATGGATGGCGATTCGACGATAAGAATTGTCGGATTCTCCACAAAGCACAGGTGTAGTCCTGGCTATTCTGGAACTGGTCAGCATACCTGGCTGGCAGATGGTCAATGAGCTCATGCTTGCAGCGTTGTCCATGCTTGATGAATCGATTTTTAGTCTTGATGATCTTGATCTGGTTTCCCCGCGAACTGGAATGTGAGACCTTTGGTTCAAAATGTTCAGGGTATTGGCCGTGAATTCCTTATGGATGTGGTTTTTGCCGCTGGTGAAGGACAGTCGACTTGCGACTTGCGGTGCTGTCTGTGGTCAGAACAACAGTTCACAATGCCCGTCGGAGTGGTTCGAGGCTGGTGAGCGGCATCCTGTTGGTGAGCGGTCACTTGAAGGCCTGTATGATCGCAACAGTATACCTGTACTGGTTTAGATCTTTTCACATTTCTGAGTGGAGTGATCTAGATGATTAAGGTAGTTTATGCTATACTATAAAATATTTATTGTTTTGCACAAGTATGAAATCATTCATGCGATTCGGTAATTCAATAGGGTTTATAGTGCGATTATTTCATGATACGACTTTTCTTGAGTGGGCTTTAATTGGTGTTTTTGTTATTCATATTATTTCAACTTCTTACTTGGGAGTTCAGGGCAGTCAGGCGTGGCGCCAATCTGATGTGTACTCTCAAATTCTGGGATTCCAGTCTTTTAAGGGTTTGAGTCCATTGTCTAACTTCTTTGGAAATATTGTCGTTTACGATATACCGATTTACCAGGGTTTAATAGCCTTTATTGCCAAGTTGCTGCGCGTGGCTCCACTAGTAGGTGTGAGGATTGTAAATGCTGCGGCTTTTGTTCTGGGATCAGTAGCGATGTATTCAGTCATTCGAAAATTCTCAGCTAAAAGTCCGGTATTTTACGGTATATTATTTGCCATCTCCCCATTATTTGTTCATTACTATATCACCCCTTTGCCTGATCTTTTGTCAATAGGTTTATCGTTGTTTTGTATTTCTGGTGCCATTGCAGGAATAAGCTTAGATATTGGATTTCTTGCTGCCTGGATCGCTGCAGTTCTCATAAAGTCTCCCGTTCCTTTTGTTTTTTTGATATTCTTACTATCATTACGTGTATATCTTTCCATAGGAAAATTTCGTCCAACACTTATTTCTAATCAAGCTTTAATTGTTTATTCGTCTGTTGGGCTTATCTTCGCATTAATCGCCGAAAAATTACGATCAGTACTTATGGGCAATTCCACCTCAGCTGGTTTTGCTCAAGATCCAGGCTGGTATTTCGGTACTTTGCAACAAAGGCTATCATTTGATATATATAAAAATGCATTTTTTAGGCATTTTGCAAATGATATCGATCCATCTCAGCTGGGAAGTTTAATATATCCGGCTTTATTAATATTAATACTTGTTTTATTATCGATTGCTTATTCTATTTGTACTTCGCGCTCTGTACTTATTTATTATGTGCCGTGTGTTATTGCAATTGTTATTCCGTGGCTTGTTTTTACTAATTTGTATGCTATTCATAATTATTACCAGCTTCCGGGACAAGTTCTTTTGACTGGATCAGCAAGTATCGGACTCTCGAGTTCTTTTGAAAAAATAACTAGTCCTCATTTTAAGTATTTTAGTACGACCAAAAAACACCTGCTTTTTGCGATAATTCTAATACTTGTTGTGATGCTATTGCCGCGCATGGGCTTTCATTCAAGTCTAGCTGTTACCAGCAAGTGGAAAGGGGTCGAATCATTGTTTCGAAATTCTAATAGCCCAATCCATGTATATGCCGCAAGCTCTCAAATAAGATTAAGAGACCCTTCGATTGGCGGTCGTACTTCAAGTCCAATTATACTTAATTCTACTCAAGAAATTTTGGAACTCTGTAGAGACCTTCCAGCGGCTCGTCTGCCTGATAATGGCATTGCCATTAAGGGTGATGCACGCGTCTCTCAATGCGCTGATTCGATCAAGAAAAGAAGTAAGTCATTTATTGAAGAGGATCAATTTTATGCTTGGAGTAATTAGATAGCTTTGCTTGTCTCTGGCTGCCTCGCATGCCATAATCTTGCTCCTGTGGACCTGCTGAATCTTTCACTGGTATTCGAGTCACAGATTGCATTGGCAAAAACTGCTTCCGAAAGCTCTAACGCATTGAAATCGGAGTTGTGAACAGCTTCTCATCCATGTAGCAGCTCAGCTCTGCGTTGGGATGTACATGCATTGTTGCTCCAGGTCTCCTGCGCCTTAACCTGCAACAACCTCACACCACCTGGTACCGGAACAACCCGCTGAGGTAAAACATCGAACCGCCACCGGCCAGGTCAGTGCGATGCGGGACGTTCCGATCGGAGGATGGCGAGGCATTCCTCTGCTGCTGCTTCGATGGCGACACCGCTGGCCACCGCCCTGCCCCGCACCTTGATGCTGCTGGGCAGCGGCGAGCTGGGCAAGGAGGTGGCGATCGCCGCCCAGCGGCTGGGCTGCCGGGTGATCGCCGTGGATCGCTACGCCGGTGCCCCGGCCATGCAGGTGGCCGACGCCGCCGAGGTGGTGGCGATGGGCGAGGCCGGAGCGCTGCGGTCGGTGGTGCGCCGGCACCGGCCCCACCTGGTGATCCCGGAGATCGAGGCCCTTGCGGTGGATGCCCTCGCCGAGATTGAAGCCGAAGGCATCACCGTGATCCCCACCGCCCGGGCTACGGCGGTGACAATGAACCGCGACCGCATCCGCGATCTGGCCGCCGCTGAACTGGGCTTGCGCACGGCCCGATTCGCCTACGCCGAAAGCGCCGGCGAACTGGCCGCGGCGGCCGCTCCGCTGGGCTGGCCCGTGGTGGTGAAACCGGTGATGAGCTCCTCCGGCAAGGGTCAGAGTGTGGTGGCCGGGCCCGAGGGGATCGCCGCGGCCTGGGCTGCGGCCATGGCCGACGCGCGCGGCGGCGGGGCGCGGGTGATCGTGGAGGAATTCCTGCGCTTCAGCCTGGAGATCACCCTGCTGACGGTGCGGCAGTGGCATGGGCCCACCCTGTTCTGCCCGCCGATCGGCCACCTGCAGGAGCGGGGCGATTACCAGTGCAGCTGGCAGCCGGCGGCCCTGGGGGAAAACCAGCTGGCGACGGCCCAGGCAATGGCCCGCGCCGTCACCGACCACCTGGGCGGCGCCGGTCTGTTCGGGGTGGAGTTCTTTCTCTGCGGCGAGCCCGACCGTGAGGAGGTCGTGTTCTCCGAGCTCTCGCCCAGGCCCCACGACACCGGCCTGGTGACCCTGGCGGGACAGAACCTGAACGAATTCGAGCTGCATCTGCGCGCCGTGCTCGGGCTTCCGATCCCGGCGATCCGCTCGCTTGCTCCGGCCGCCTCGCGGGTGATCCTCGCCACCGAGGCCGGTGAGTCGGTTCACTACGAGGGGGTGGCGCAGGCCCTGGAACAACCGGAAAGCCAGGTGCTGCTGTTCGGTAAGGCCGAGGCCCGCCCGGGGCGGCGCATGGGCGTAGCCCTGGCCCGCGGGGCCAGCGAGCGCGAGGCGCGCCAGCGGGCTGATGCGGCGGCAGCGGCGGTACGCGTGATCACGGGCAAGTAGCGACGGGCCTGCGCTGACCGGCAGACAAACCGTCGTCCCCCCTGGTGGGAGCTGGATTTGCACCGTATGGTGCGCCCAGCACTGCATGTCATGAGCCAGGCTCACGCTCACCAACCGTCGCCCCGGCGGCCCCGCAAGCGCGCCTCGGCTCGCCCGCTCGGATCGGTTCCGGAGCTGCTCAGCCGGCGTGCCGCCGCAGCGCCGGCTGTTCCGCCCCGCCGGCGGCGCGGCCTGCGCACCCTGCTGACCTTCGGTGCCGGCCTTGCCGTGGGTGTTGGCCTGGCGGGCCCCCTGCCGCGACTGCTGGGCCCCACCATCGCCGGGTTGCTGCATGCGCCCCACGGCATCGCCGCGATCACCGATCCACTCGGCATCGGCAAGAAGAGTGTGCTGGTGATGGGCAAAGACGCCATCGGTGACAACACCGATGTGATGTTCACTGTGCAGATCCGCGACGGCATCACCCACATCACCCAGGTGCCACGCGACACCTACATCGAATCTGAACAGGTGGGGGTGATGAAGGCCAACGCCCTCTACGCCACCGCTGGCTTCGAAACCACCAAGGCTGAACTGGGCCGGCTACTCGATCGCCCCGTGCAGCGCCATCTCAAGGTCAACCTCGACGCCGTTGCCAGGATCGGCGATGCCCTCGGCGGCATTGAGGTGGATGTGCCCAAGCGCATGTACTACGTCGACAACGCCCAGGGGCTGCTGATCGACCTCTACCCCGGCCGCCAGGTGCTGCGTGGCAACGACCTCGAGGGCTTCCTGCGCTTCCGCCACGACGAACTCGGCGACCTGGGCCGCATGGAGCGCCAGCGCCTGGTGCTCGCCGAAGTGTTCCGCAGGCTGGTGCAGCCCGCCACCCTGGTGAAACTGCCCGAGCTGCTCGGCATCGCCGGCGAAGACATCCGCACCGACCTCAGCCCGATCGAGATGACCCAGCTGGTCACAGCCATGGCCCGCAGCAATCTGAGCACGAAACGACTGCCGGGGCGCCTCTACTGGGAAGACAACCTCAGCTACTGGATGCCCGACTCCAACCAGCGGCACCCATACGGCAACGGCGAGGAGCCCCCTCTCTGACCGCCCCGCTCCGCCCCTGCCTGTTCGCCTTCCAGACCGCCGGTGATGTGGTGGATGGCTTCCGCCTGTTCGGCTTCGACATCGCCGACCTGCAGAAAGGCACCCTGATCTATCTCGGGTTGTCGTCGCTGGCCTTCGTGCTGGTGTGGGTGGTGGGCTACCTCAGGCGTCGCTGAGCAGCTGTAGCTGGCGTACGGGTGGCTCCTCGCTGATGAATCCGTAGGCTTCGAACACGCCCGGATCGGTGTGCGTGATGCGCTGCCAGCCGCCTGGGTCGCGCTCGAGCCGGAAGCCCTCCGCGGCCATGCGGCGCATCAGGCCAGCGGATTCCTCGAAGCGGGCCGCCATCGCCTCGAGGCTGGCGCAGTCGGCCGTGAGGCCGGTTTCCTTCCAGGTGAAGTAGGCCATGAGGGCGGGGAAGCGAAGGGAATCAGGGCCGCAGCAGCAGGCCGAGCAGCACCAGGAGCAGGCTGGCACCCCAGAAGCTGAGCACGACCCGCTGCTCGGCCACGCCGCTGAGCTCGAAGTGGTGGTGCAGCGGCGCCATCCGGAACAGGCGGCGGCCCTGGCCATCGGCCCCCTTCGTGGCCTTGAACACCCACACCTGCAGGATCACCGAGAGGGATTCGGCGAGAAACACACCGCCCATCAGCAGCAGCGGCCAGAGGCTGTTGCTGAGCAGGGCCACGGCGCTGAGGGCAGCGCCCATTGCCAGTGATCCGGTGTCTCCCATGAACACCCGGGCGGGATGGCGGTTCTGGCTGAGGAAGCCGAGCCAGCAGCCGGCCATCGCCAGGCAGAAAGCAGCCAGGGAGGGGTCGCCGTTGTTGCCGCGCAGCATCAGCTGCAGGCCCAGGCCGCTGAACACCACGGCGCCGCAGCCGGCGGCCAGGCCATCGAGGCCGTCGGTGAGGTTGGTGGCGTTGCTCTCGGCCATGAAGACAAACATGCCCAGGGGCCAGATCAGCAGGCCCAGGGGCAACACCCAGCCGAAGGGCAGGCCCACGTCGCCGGGTTCGCCGCCGCCCAGCCAGCCGCCCATGCCGGCCCAGACCAGAAACAGCAGGGCCGCCCCGGCCTGCAGCAGCAGCTTGCCGCGGGGGGTGAGGCCGGTGTTGGTGTGGCGGGTGAGGCTGCGCCAGTCGTCGACGGCGCCGATCGCCATGAAGGCCAGGGTGACGACGGCAACGGCGATCAGGCGTGGATCAGCCGGGGAGATCAGGCCCCCCACCATCACCCCCACGGGTACCACCAGCAGGCCGCCCATGGTGGGTGTGCCGGCCTTGCTGAGATGCGCCTGCGGTCCCTCCTCGCGGATCACCTGGCCAAGTTTGAGGCGCCGCAGCTTCGGCACACCCCAGGCAGCCACCGCGGCGCTCGCCAGAGCCGATACCAGCAGCGGCGCGGTCAGCATCGAATTGCTCAACAGCGCATCGCTCATCAGGCAGCCGGCCAGCACCAGCAGGGCAAGGAGAGCGGCGGGCCAGCGGCCGTCGGCGGTTCCGGCAGGGATGGAGGTGGTGGGAGCCGGCACTCAGTCTTCCCAGTCTTCCTCGCTGGGTTCGTCGACCTGGTTGTAATCCTCCTTCTCACCCATCAGCGCCGAAAGCTCCTCCTCTTCCACCGTGCTCACGTCGCTGCCGCCGGTTTCCTCATCGGCCACAAGACGGCCGCTGGCCTCCAGCAGGCTGAGCAGATCGGGCTCATCGCGCAGCGGCAGCACCGGTGCCGGCTCATCGCGCCGGTAGCGGGTGAGGGAAGGATTGACTGAATCGAGAAGGCTCATGCCGGTGCTCAGGGCCCGGGTCAGGGCTGGTCGATTCACAACTCTACCGCCCTAAGAGCTGTCTAGCGTGCAGATCGTTGATCAGCCCTGATGGCCTTTCCTGCCTCCAAGCTGCTGGCCGTGGCTGCCCTTTGGAGTGGGGCCCTGGCTCTGAGCGCCGCCCTGGCGGCGGCGGGCCGGCACTGGCCGGAGCCCCTGCCGATCCGCGCCGACGTGGTGGTGGCGCTGCTGGTGCTGCCGCCGCTGGCGGTGGCGGTGGCGCTGGCGGTCCGCTGGCGGCTGCCGGCGGCGGGCCGCGGGGCAGAATCGCCCCCATCCAGCAACATCACGCAGGCATGAGCTCCGGTACCAGTGCAACGGCCCCAGCGGCGGCCGCCGGCCCGCGGGCCCGCCGGGTGGTGCTCGCCTACTCCGGTGGTGTCGACACCAGCGTCTGCATCCCCTATCTGAAGAATGAATGGGGCGTGGAGGAGGTGATCACCTTTGCCGCCGACCTCGGCCAGGGTGATGAACTCGAGCCGATCCGCCTCAAGGCGCTGAGCGCCGGTGCGAGCGAATCGATCGTGGGCGACCTGATTGAGCCGTTCATCAGCGAATTCGCCTTTCCGGCGATCCGCGCCAACGCTCTCTATGAGGGTCGCTACCCGCTTTCCACCGCCCTGGCGCGGCCGCTGATTGCCCGCCGCCTGGTGGAGGTGGCCCGTGAGATGGGCGCCGACGCCGTGGCCCACGGCTGCACCGGCAAGGGCAACGACCAGGTGCGCTTTGATGTGGCGATCGGTTCGCTGGCGCCCGAGCTGATGGTGCTGGCGCCAGCGAGGGAGTGGGGCATGAGCCGGGAGGAGACGATCGCTTACGGCGAACGCTGCGGCATCCCGGCGCCGGTGAGCAAACGCTCCCCGTACTCGATCGACCTGAACCTGCTGGGCCGCAGCATCGAGGCCGGCAGCCTTGAGGATCCGATGGTGGAGCCGCCCGAGGAGGTGTTCGCTCTCACCCGCTCGATCGAGGCGGCGCCGCAGGAGCCCGAGCTGGTGGACATCGCCTTTGAGCGGGGCAATCCGGTGGCGCTCAACGGCGAGGCGCTCGATCCGGTGAGCCTGATCCGCTGCGCCAACGAACTGGCCGGCCGCCACGGCTTCGGCCGGCTCGACATGATCGAAAACCGGGTGGTGGGCATCAAGAGCCGCGAGATCTACGAAACGCCCGGCCTGCTGCTGCTGATCCGCGCCCACCAGGAGCTTGAGACGCTCACCCTCGCTGCCGATGTGCAGCGCACCAAGCGCCAGCTGGAGGCCCAGTGGGCCGATCTGGTGTATCAGGGTCTCTGGTTCGGGCCGTTGAAGCAGGCGATCGACGGCTTCCTGGATCGCACCCAGACGAACGTGAACGGCTTGGTGCGGCTGCGCCTACACAAGGGCAATGCCACGGTGGTGGGCCGCGCCAGCGGCACCGACAGCCTCTACGTGAGCGACATGGCCACCTATGGCTCGGATGATCGCTTTGATCACCGGGCTGCCGAGGGCTTCATTTACGTGTGGGGCTTGCCTACGCGGCTTTGGTCTGCCCGACACCGGGACGGCGGCTGACGGCCGATTTGGCAGGGCGTCGCCTGAGGCCGTCGAGGGCGTTGCGCAATCTGCCGGGCAGGGTGATCGGCAGGCCCGTCTGCCGGATCTCCCGCTCGCCCCGCAGGGCCTGCGGCGCCGTGGGGGTGGTGGGGGTGAGGGCGTAAAGGCGGTCGCGCAGGATCTGGTTTTCGTTCAGCAGGCGCTGCTGGTCGTCCACCAGGCTTTGTACCCGTTGACGGAACTTGCGCTCGAAAATCTCGGGCAGATCTTCCAGCATCTCGTGCAGGGCGGCCACCTCAGCCTGAGACGAGTGCAACTCCAATTCCAGGCGCTGCCGATCGGCCAGCACGATGGCCGATTCGGTGGCCGGAGCGGCTGTTACCGGCATGGAGACCGGCGGCGGCGGTGGTGGCGGCGTCGCCGCTGGTAGTGGCGGCGGCGGCAGTGGCGCGGATGCCGTTGGTGACCAAAGGCCGGCCGTGGGAATGGGCGATGTGCTGCCAGCCGGGTTTTCCCACCAGCGATGAGCCACTGAAGCGGCCTGCGGGCGGCGGCCTTCCCCCGTATCGTTCATTTTCAACCCACAACTGCGCGGGAGTTTACTGTGCTCAGCCCTGAGACACAAGAAACGCCATGACCGGCGGAAGCAGGGCCTGATCTCAGGCGCCGGCGGGCTCCACTGCGGCCGCCTGCGATTCGCTCGCCTCGCTCGGTGCGCTGCGCGGCGCCGGCATCGGGCCGTCTTGCTTGACAGTGAGGTAGCGGATCACATCTTCGGAGAGCCGCATCGCCCGCTCGAGGGGGGCTACCTGCTGGCCGTCGCCGTTGTGGTTGAGCTGCACGTAGATGCCCTCGCGGTGCCGGGCGATCGGATAGGCGAGGCGCCGCTTGCCGCGCATCTGGTTATCGAGCACCTGGCCGCCGGCCTCGAGCACCAGGTCGCGGTATTTGTTCACGTGGCCTTCGACTTCCTCCTCCGGGATGTCCGGCCGGAGGATGTACATCGTTTCGTAATAGGTCTGGGTCATGGTGCGGTGCGTCTCGGTCGCCTTGGGGGAGGGGCTGGGGGCAGGGACAGCCAAGGCTGGCCGCTCAGCTACCCAGCGACGAATCAATCAACTTACTGCAGCAACGCTCCGTGGTTGCCCGCGCGGCAGGGGCGTTCAGTGCAGCTGCATGCGCACCGCTTCCGAAACGGTGGGGATCTCCGCTTCGCGGCCGCGCAGGCTCTCGACGATCCCGTAGAGCACCAGCAGCAGGGCGCCTAGAAACACCGTGTTGGCCAGGGTGCGCAGCAGGAAACCGCCCGCCAGGTTGGAGAGCACGATCTGGAAGCTGAGCTGCACCAGCACCAGCACGATCGTGATCAGCATGGCCTGCAGCACGTTGAAGCGGATCGGGTAGGGAACCTTCGGGTTGCGGATCACCAGCGCGAACAGCAGCAGAAAGATCACCAGCCCGCCGAAGGGCACTTCCTGCTCCAGGAGCCGCAACGGCAGTGCCGGCAACGCCAGCCAGTTCAGCAGGGGGAACTGGCGCATCAGCGAGCTGCCGAACCCCACCGCGTCGCTCCAGGGCAGCAGGTAGGCGAGGGCGGCGAGCAACCGTTGCCAGATCGGGGGGGCTTGCATGGGCTCGGCAAACGGTGGAGTCACCGGCGCAGGCTAGGCAGCCCCCCTGTTTGGTGCCCCGGATCACAATGCAATGCATGGGAAGGAATGATTTCTGAGTGCCTCACTGTTGCCTAGCTGTGTGTTCTCAACTGGGCTGAGTCGATGGCCGCTTCAGCCAGGCGCAGCCGGGTCAAGGGTGCCAACCAAACTGGATTGACCCAGGCCAGATCATTCGTCGAGCATCCCTTGCCATAGTTGGCGATTGCTGATGTCACCCAGCCGCTGGTCGAAAAAGCCGGCATCCATGCCGAAGCCTCCCCTGCTGGATGAGGTCTTCAGAGAGACTGTGGATCAGGAGGTGGCACGGCATTTCTGCGGCTAAGGTGATTGGTCGTTGGTGGGCCTGCTCCTCCATCCCTGGGTCATGATCTGGTGACCCATCTGGTCACTGGCCTGGGTGCGACGCAGCAGCGGCCCTCGTGATCACGCCGCCCATCCGCCACATCCGTGCGGTGCAGGTTCAGTGCTGCTGATCGCCTGCAGCCCTCTGCCTTTCCTTGCTCCCTGCCTGCATGACCGTTCTCATCACTGGCGCCGCCGGCTTCATCGGCTATCACCTCAGCCGCCGGTTACTGGAAAACGGCACCGCGGTGCTTGGGTTTGACAACGTCAACCCGTACTACGACCCCTCCTTGAAACGGGCGCGGATCGCCCAGCTGCAGGCCACGGCGGAGCGCACGGGCAGCAGCTTCCAGCTGGTTGAAGCCGACCTGGAAGACCGCCAGGCGGTGGAGGCAGCCTTTGCTGTCCACCAGCCCCGAAAGGTGGTCAACCTGGCGGCCCAGGCGGGGGTGCGCTACTCGATCGAGAACCCCGCTGCCTACATCCAGAGCAACCTGGTGGGCTTCGGGCACATCCTCGAGGGCTGCCGCCACCACCGTGTCGAGCACCTGGTGTATGCGAGCAGCAGCTCGGTGTATGGAGGCAACACCCGGCTGCCGTTTTCGGAGCACCGGGGGGTTGATCACCCGGTGAGCCTCTATGCGGCCAGCAAGAAGGCCAACGAACTGATGGCCCACACCTACAGCCACCTCTACGGGCTGCCGGCCACGGGGCTGCGATTTTTCACGGTATACGGGCCGTGGGGCCGGCCGGATATGGCGCTGTTTCTGTTCACCAAGGCGATGCTGGCGGGCGAGCCTATTCAGGTATTCAACAATGGCGCGATGGTGCGTGATTTCACTTATGTGGATGACATCGTGGAGAGCTTGGTGCGCCTGCTCGATAAGCCTGCCGCGCCGGATCTTGCCTTTGATCCCGCCACTCCCGATCCAGCCACCAGCTGGGCGCCGCACCGGGTGTTCAACATCGGCAATTCCAATCCGATTCCGTTGATGACCTACATCGAAGCCGTGGAGAGCGCCCTGGGTATCTCGGCCGAGAAGAAGTTCATGCCGATGCAGCCGGGCGATGTGCCGGCCACCGCTGCCGATACCTCAGCGCTGGAGGCCTGGACGGGTTTCCGGCCCAATACGCCTGTGAGCGAGGGTGTGGCCCGGTTTGTGGCCTGGTATCGGGAGTTTTACGGGGTGTGAGGCCCAGCCCCTCTTGCTCCAGAGGCCAGTAATCCTGGGCTATTGATCGGGTAAGTTTACTGTGATATTGATGTGTTATTCATGCAACCTTTGTGAGCTGTAGTGCTCGCAGCCGTAGGGAGATGGCTGGGCTGATGAGACAGCCTCAATCTTGCATCGACGAATCCAATGGCCTGATGATTCGCTTGCAGATCGTGTAGGAACTGGCCATCACCCGCTTCTCTGATCCAGTGGCTCGACTCACGGAGAACTTATTCATGGGGGCCAATCGGCTCCTTGAACGCATCGTTGCATCGCCATCCACTCTGTGCCGTACTGATCCTGTGCCGCACTGATCGCCGAGCCCAGTTCAGCCCAACCACTGCAGCCGCCAGCGTGGGCTG
The DNA here is from genome assembly GCA_044233605.1 of Cyanobium sp. Taxonomy (GTDB): domain Bacteria; phylum Cyanobacteriota; class Cyanobacteriia; order PCC-6307; family Cyanobiaceae; genus Cyanobium. The sequence goes on from JBIIJS010000040.1 coordinate 13,584, forward strand.
CCGGTGTTTCGAGCCCGGCGACGGCCGGTGAAGTGATTTTTGAGGCCGCTGGTAATGTGAGTCGAGAGTTTTTGGGTTTTGAGTCGAAGTTTTTTCACATCTTGCTCTTTCGTGCACCACAGCTGGTGTCTCTAACCCAGAAATGCGAAGGTTTCCCAGAACAGCATCCAAGCTGAGTCACTCAGCGCCCGCCCACCACCGCCCACCGCTCCTTCGCCGTCTCCTGGCGCCCCTGCTCAGCCAGCAACCGGCGGCCCAGCTGATCCGTAGTACGGCCCGGCAGCAGTGGCGGCTGCTGGCGGTGAACCTGGGCAGCAGCGCGTTGGAGGCCCTCAGCCAGGGGGCCACGCTGGCGGTGGTGTTTCTGGCGGTGGACGTGCTGGCCGTACCGGAGGGCACACCCTTCAACTGGGCCACCTACCCCGCGCTCACCTGGTGGCCGGCAGCGGCGAGCTGGCTGAACACCCTGCCGGCCACCATGTTGTTCATCAGCTTGCTGGCTCTGGCGGTGCTGCTGCAGGCGCTGCAAAGCCTGGGTCGCTTCGCCAACAACGTGAGCGTGGGCTACTTCGCCGCCGAATGCCGGGCGCGGGTGACGGCGCGCATCCACAGCCAGGTGCTGCGACTCAGTTTTTCCTGCGCCAGTGGCTACAAGATCGGTGACCTCACGGAGTACGCCAGCCAGGGGCCGGAGGCGATCCGCATCCAGATTGAACAGAGCGGCCAGCTGCTGGTGGTACTGCTGCTCAGCGCCACCTACCTGGCTGTGCTGGTGGGTATCTCCCCCTGGCTGCTGTTGGCGGTGGCGCTGCTGGGCGGGCTGATCACGCTGGTTCAGAAGCGCCTGCTGCCGCGCATCCGCGCTGGCTCAAGGAGCGTGGCCCTGTCCCAGGTAGCGATCAGCAGCCGCATCACCGAAGATTTCCAGGGCCTGCGCCTTCTCCACAGCAGCGGCCAGCTGGAAGCGGCCGATCGGCGCTTGCAGGCGCGCATGGGAGAGCTGCGGAGCCAATTGCGCAGCCAGGCGCTGCGCCTGGCGGTGGTGCAGCCGTTTTCCAACTTCCTGCCGATCCTGGCGATCGCCGTGATCGCGGCGATCAGCCTGCTGCTGTTCGACGGGCGCAGCAGCGGGGTGCTGCCGAGTTTGGTCACCTTTGTGCTGGCGCTGCAGCGGCTGAACACCAACCTGGGCATCATTGCCGCCACAACCAACCGCCTGGCCGACAACAACGGGCGCCTTGATCGCCTCAACCAGATCCTGAGTCCCGAGGGCAAACAGTTCCGCCGGCTGGGCGGCCACTCGTTTGCGGGCCTGGAGCGCGAGATCCGCCTGGGGGGGGTGTCGCTGCAGTACTCCCCTGCGCAACCGCCTGCCCTGCAGGAGGTGTCGCTCACCCTGCCCAAGGGCCAGATGCTGGCGCTGGTGGGGCCAAGCGGGGCGGGAAAGACTTCAATCGCCGACCTGCTCTGCGGCCTTTATACCCCCACGGCTGGCCAGATCTGGATCGATGGTACACCGTTGGGGGAGCTGGATTTGGCCAGTTGGCAGCAGCGGCTGGGGGTGGTGAGCCAGGACACATTTCTGTTCAACGCCACCATCTCCGAGAACATTGCCTTCGGCACTCCGGGCGCCACCCAGGCCCAGATTGAAGCAGCCTGCCAGGCGGCTCAGGCGGAGGACTTCATCGAGAATCTGCCCCATGGCTACGCCACCCTGGTGGGGGAGCGGGGCTACCGGCTGAGTGGCGGCCAGCGGCAACGCCTGAGCCTGGCGCGGGCGATTCTGCGCCAGCCCGAACTGCTGATCCTCGATGAGGCCACCAGCGCCTTGGATTCCCAGAGTGAGCGGCTGGCGCAGCAGGCGATCGAGCGTTTTGAGCGCAATCACGCAGTGCTGGTGATCGCCCACCGGCTGAGCACGATCGTACGGGCAGATCAGATCGTGGTGCTGGAGGGTGGCCGGGTGGTGCAGCGGGGTACCCACAGCAGCCTGCTGGCCGAAGGGGGGCTGTACCAGCAGCTGTGGCAGCAACAGAGTGGCTCTCATTCACAGCAGCCCTTCAGCGCGGCATCAAGCAGCGCGATTCACCACTAACGGATTCACCACGAACGAGAGCTTCTGAATCATTGAGCCCCTGCAGGAGCTGCCACGCTGATGCTTTGCATCAGGCCTGGGTGCTGGGGATCGCCGACATGAATACTTTCGATCACATGCGCGAATCGCCATCCGTGGAGTTGATGGAGTTGCTGCAAGCCAAGGGGATGGAGGCGCATCACAGCTGAAAGCCGAGCTGATGCTCAGGCCTCTACGGCCTCCTGCCGACCTCATCTAAACCACCCAAAACGGCTGCTCTCCGCCGCTTCCGCCGATGTTTCAGCTCAGCAAGATCCTGCCGCTTTTGGTGCTGCCCCTCGGGCTGGCTCTGCTGTTGTTGGTCTGGGGCGTGTGGCGTGGCGGGCGCTGGCCGGCGGCGCTGGCCCTGGCGCTGCTCTGGTTCTTCGCCACGCCCTTGGTGGCGGAGGGGCTGTGGCGCTGGCTGGAACGCCCCTTTCAGCGGGGCAATGCCGCGACGCTGCTGGCCGGCAGCCAGCCCAGGGCGGTGGTGGTGCTGGGTGGCGGGCGCCATCCTGCCCCCGGTCCCGCCCGCGCCAGCGAGTGGATCGACGCCGACCGCTTCTTCGGCGGCCTGGAGGCTTACCAACAGTTGCGCCGGCAAAACCAAAGCCCCCAGCTGATCTTCACCGGGGGCTGGTGGCCCTCCATGCCGTCCATGCCAACGGAGGGGGAAGTGCTGCGCCAGCGGGCGATCGAGCTTGGCCTGCCGGCCGCTGATCTGGCC
>JBIIJS010000221.1:0-4263 GCA_044233605.1 Cyanobium sp.
AGCACATCTCCACCGCCGGCTTCAACATCTACGTTCTCGAGCTGGTACTCCTTTATCTCGGCGGCAGCCTCGCCCTGCTGTTCAACGGACCCGGCCGCTTCTCCTTCGATGCCGGCATCGTGCCGGTATTGCTCGACGATCTCTGCAGCACCAATGGCTCTGAGCCAGCTCTCTCCTCAGGGGAGGCGAGCGAACTGCGGCCCATCCCGGTGAGCGTCATCCCCAGCGGTCGGGGTTGAGCGGCGCGCGTCCTGGTCGTATCACCACTCCTGTGGGCCCTCCACCCTGGAGCCACGGGTCGGAGTGAGGATTGTCAGAGTGATTGAGATCAGCTTCGCCTGGTGCTCACTTCGCAGGCGCCCTGCCTCCCTTTGCTCGCAACTTGCCGCCCGCAGCAGTAGACCCGGAATCTGCAGGTGTTCACGGGGCCCCTGTTCTCCTTCGACGCTGTCCGCACGACCCCAGCCCTGGAAGGGGTGGTACGGCTCTATGGAGCATCCAGATTGGCCACTGCTTCCAGCTCAAGTGAAAGCTTCAGCTGGGTTTGTTCCCCATCGCTTCTGGGTTCCTGTTGCGGACCATTGCGGGCAAGGTCATCAAGCTCTGTACGCCTTGCGCTGCTGTTGTGCCTTGAGAGCACGGCCGGGGCGCACCCACAAGTTGGATGATGCTATAAGTTACATCTGTGCTGAAGAGGATTTTTCGTTATAAGTTACTGAGCAACCCAGAGGGCATCCTATTGGGCAATCGGGACAACCAGCTCACCCTGGTGGGCTGGTTGGTGACGACATTGGTGATCGGCCTGATCAGCCGATCCAGCTGATGGAGCAGGCAGTGGGCAGACGGGTTGCGGTCTTTGATGTGGATGGCACGTTGCTGCAGGGCGACTGTCTATGGCTGGCCGTCCGCCGCTCCAAGGGAGTGATGGGGCAGTTGTTGGCTGCCGTGGCTGTACTGCCCTGGCTGATCGGCTGGCAGCTGCGACTGGTGAGCACAGGGCGGTTCAAGCAACAGACCATCGCCGCCTTTGGCGTCTGCGAAGCAGTCAACCGTGCCGAAGCATCTAGAGAGGCCGATTGGCTTCTGAGCGAGCTGCGAGATCAACTGAGGCCGGAAGCGTTGCAGCGATTGCGCTGGCACCAGCAGCGCGGCGATCGGGTGCTGCTGTGTTCGGCTTCACCCCGGCTGCTGCTGCAGCCCTTGGCGGATTGGTTGGGGGTGGAGCTGCTCTGTACCGAACTGGAGCAACGCAATGGACTCTGGCTCCCCAGGCTGATGAGTCCTAACTGCAAGGGCCGGGAGAAGGTAGGTCGCCTCGAGCAACACCTGGGTCCGCTGAACGGGCTGACGATCGAGGCCTACGGCGACAGCAAGGGCGATCGGGAACTTCTGCAGATTGCTGCCCTGCCGCACTTCCGCAGTTTTCTGAGTGAACCCCGGCCCTATCCGGCGTTCTCGCTAGGGCCCCTGCTGCCGGTGGCCGCCATCGCCTTGTTGGGCTACGGCCTGCTTGGCATCTGGAGCCAGGGCGATCAGTTGGTTCCGTTGCTGCGGAGCCTCTGGCCGCAGATCGGCATGGGCCTGCTGCTGGTGCTGCTGGGCTACGCCATCCGCTACGGCCGCTGGCGGCTGTTGTTGAAGGCTGTCGATCAGCGGCCGCCCAGCCAGGCCGATGCGCGGATCTGGATGGGCTCCTATGCCTTCACCGCCACCCCAGGCAAGTCGGGAGAAGCCGTGCGCTCCTTGCTGCTCAAGCAGGAGTGTGGGGTGCCCGTGCCGCCCACATTGATGGCGCTCGTGGTGGAGCGGCTCACCGATGGCACGGCGGTGCTGTTGCTGCTGTTGATCAACCTGCCGCTGCTGCTGCGCTGGCAGGTGCCCCTGGCCGTGCCGATTTGCCTTGGGCTCTTGGCTGTGCTCCTGGGTTGGCTGGTGCTGCGCAGCCCCTGGGCCAAGGCCCAGCTCAAGAGCGCCGTCAAACAATTGTTGCCACAGAAGCTGGCCAATGCCGGCGGCGATGGCCTGGCGGCCCTGCGGCAGTTGCTGCAGCCGGCCCTGCTGTTACAGGCCACGGTGATCGGTGCGCTGGCCTGGAGCCTGGAGGGGGTGAGCCTCTGGCTCCTTCTGAAGGGAATTGGGATCGGTGCCGTCGGCATTGGCGGCGCCACCATTGCTCACACCGCCGCCGGTCTGATCGGTGCACTGACCCTGCTGCCAGGGGGGCTGGGCAGTACCGAGGCCGGCACGGTGGGCCTGCTGGCGTTGCAAGGCGTGGGCGTGGCGGCTGCCACCCCGGCCACGCTGCTGATCCGGCTGATGACGCTCTGGTTAGCGACGGCACTGGGGGTGGCGTGCCTGCTGTGGCGGCCGAACAACAAATAACAGCACTATACTCTGCGCACGGCATATAGTTTGATCTGAATCATGAGAAAGCACAAACTAGCCGGACCCCTCATAGCATATGCCCCTATTTTACTGCTTTTAGCCCTAGTTGGGCTAGCAACCGGCTGGCATTTTATCTACACACTTGATGATCCGTATATCCACCTAGCCTTGGCCAAAGGCATCAATAAACTACATTACGGGATTAACACTTCCGAGTATTCAGCTCCATCAAGCAGCATCCTGTGGCCATTTCTTATGGCACCATTTGCTGGCCTGAAAGGTTTTTGGCTTGCGCCATTGGCTGTGAACCTGGCCTGCCTTGCCGGAACAATTTTGGCTCTGCAGCGATTGCTGCTCTCTCGCTTCAAGCTCGGATGGACATTTTCATGGGCGCTGGCAGCATTCATTGCATTCTGCCTCAATATTTACGGCCTCGCATTTACTGGCATGGAGCATTCGCTCCAGGTTTTACTGGTTACGATAATTGCCTCCTCGCTCGCTGAGAGAAGGACGGGCTTCATCCTCTGGGGCTCCCTCTTTCTGCTGCCTTTAATTCGGTATGAGGGGCTTGCGATATCAATACCGGTTATCTGTTATCTGAGTCTTCAGGAACGAACTGCAAGGCCAAAGGCCTTGTGGACAGGCCTGCTGATTGTGATCGTGCTGATTCTCTTCTCTGTTTTTCTGAAGAGTCTTGGGCTGGGGTATCTGCCATCTTCAGTTTTTGCAAAGCAATCTTCGACTACACCAGCATCCGCCTTAGACTTTGCCAAGTCAATAGCAAAAAGGGCAATAGAGAATATATATGGCGAATACTCTCTCCCCTCGTTTACCATATTTAGCATTGCCATAGTTACAGGATTCATAGCATGGCCCGCAAGTCGCCTACGCGTGTTGATGCTACTGCTGGCTCCGATTGTCCTTCACCTATGCCTGGGAAGGACTGGATGGCGATATGAAAACTCCATTCTTCTGTATATCCTGATTATTTCCGCTACTCTATGGATAGAAAGGTATGGAGCCTTAACTCCCAGTGCTGCCTCCATGAAGCCACGCCAGACAGGAAGCGTTGCAGGACCACTTCGGAAGCAAGCCTTCATTCCGTTGATGGTAATTTTTGTCATTGGGACAAGCCCACTTTGGCATATAACTCTATTGACCCCTATTGCAGCACAGAATATCAAAGATCAGCAAGTGCAAATGGCCGTGATTATCAGCAAGTATTTAGATCGCCCAGTGGCTGTCAACGACTTGGGAGCTGTCGCATTGAGTTCCAGAAAGTATGTTCTTGACCTTGTGGGCCTAGGCTCATACGAGGCTCTTTCACTACGTAGAGATCCTGAAGCCCGTCCTCGCCTTTGGATAAAACGTTTAATGGCAGACAAAAAGGTCGAGCATGCAATGGTTTACGACAGCTGGTTTCCGATTCCTCCTGATAACTGGATCAAGGTTGCAGATCTCAGGCTACCTGGCAGGAGAATTTCTACTGGTTCAGATGTTGTGGCTTTCTACGCAACTTCCAAAGTCTCAGCTGCAACGTTGCGTGACTCGATCTCACGTTACATCTCCGACCACCCTTCCAGCGCCAAGATGATCGAGATATATCGGGACAAGTCAGGTCAACAGGGGACTTGACTCGACCCCTTTACCGAGCCACCATTGTTTCTATTCGTCACTCCTTCAAGTGATGGAGTCAGAAATCAAATCAACCAAACTACAAACGAGCAAAGCAAGACTTGCTTTGCCGCTCTGAGCTGGGTTAATGTCGAGAACTCAGGTGTGGTGCAGCTCCCTAGCGTTCAGCAGCAAGCCCTGCTCAGGGCGCTGCAGTCGCTGCTGGTGTGGATGACGGTACTTTATGGGCTGACTTTATTACCC
>JBIIJS010000041.1:0-16342 GCA_044233605.1 Cyanobium sp.
GTGGAGCGCCAGCTCCGGCCGCTGGTGGCCGAGCGGCGGCCCCGGGCGATCGCGATGTTCTGCACGGGCGGTATCCGCTGCGAGAAGGCCACGGCCTACCTGATGCAGCAGGGATTCGCGGGGGTGCGCCACCTGGAGGGTGGCATCCTTCGCTATCTGGAGGAGATCCCCGAGCCGCATAGTTCCTGGCGCGGCGAATGCTTCGTGTTCGACCAGCGGGTGGCACTCAACCACCGGCTCGAGCCTGGCGAGCACAGCCTCTGCCACGCCTGCGGCCTGCCGCTGTCCCCCACCGATCGTCAGCTGCCCAGCTATGAGCTGGGCGTGAGCTGCCGCCATTGCCTCGAGCGCTACAGCGATGCCGACCGCACACGCTTTCGCCAACGGCAGCAGCAGATGGAGCTGGCTTCCATGGGCGATGTTCCCGCGGATGCGGACGATCGCGTCAGGGTTCACCTGACATCACCAGCAGGCTGAGAGCACCCTTCCTCCTCTCCACGCTCCACAACGCTCTTGAGCAGGATCGGGCCGCCGCGTCGACACCGCAGCGACGGTCGGGATCGGCCAACGCTTCCGCCAGCGCCAGGCCGAACCTCTCGAAGCGCGACGACAAAGTCGGATGCGGGAGGTGAGACCGGCGCCACCGACCTGCGCCCGGTCCTCGAACGGGTGATCGAGCGTGGCGGAAGGATCGAGGCTCAAGTCGATGTGGCGCGCGGCCCCTGCCGTGCCGAAGATCGAGGAGCAGGCCGCGAGGATCCGCAGGCACTACGAGACGGCGCTCGATCTTGTTTGAGCCTGAATGAGAGCCCTCCGGAAGCTCGCGGCCCAGAGGATCTGGCCCCAGGCGCAGCAGGGAAGCAGCATCAGGAAGCGCCGCAGAAAGCCATGCGGCGCTCCGAGCAGTCGCCATCCGATCTTTGGCAACACCACCATGGGGATGCCGAAGGAAAGGATCGGGAGCCGCCGTAGCACCGCAATGGCACGGCCTCCGAGCCGGATCTGATCCGCTGCTGCTGCCACGCCCATGGCCCGGCAGTACCGCATGCATTCACCCCAGCCCTTGCGGTTTCGGTGCCTCACCGTGATGGTTGGGTCGTAGCGCACGGCGTAACCGCGGCGACGTAGGTTTTCGCTGATCAGCAGGTCTTCGCCGAGCGTCTGGTCGGGGAACGGGGCTACCCCCACGGCCTCAGGACGCCAGGCTGTTCGCCCCGATCAGGAAGTTGTCGTCGCGGACCGGGCCCCTCGACGGGAAATGGTGCAGAAATTCGAGAAAGTAGACGCACCAGCCACTGAGCACATGTGGATTGGCAACGGCGATCGAGCCGCCCGCGGCGCCCGTGCCCGGTTGATCGAGCAGGGCGACGAGGCGTGCAATCCAGTCGTCAGGCACAACGCAATCCTGATCGACACACAACAGACGCTTGCCACGGGCCCGGCGCATGCCTTCGTTGCGAGCTCTTCCCGCTGAAAGGCGGACCGGCGAGGCGATGACCTTCACCTCGGGGAAGTGCTCGCGCAGGGCTTCCACCGTTCCGTCGCCGGAACTTTCGACAACAATGATTTCATGAGACCATGACTTTGCAGCCTTCTGCACTGAACTGAGGCAAGCTCCGATTGTCTGAATCCCCCAATAGGCTGGAATGATAACGGTGATGTCAGGCTGATGGTTGTCTCTTGATTCGTGCGTGTGAGTTTGCCGTTTCAAGTTAGATGTTTATGAGGTGTGAAATATGGCGAGATTCGGCGGATCGATGAATCGCGCCCGTTTCGATGTATGTTAGGTGCTGAGTAGCAAGGCTATTCATCCTTGCTTGGATTGGTGAGGAAACTCATTGTATGTGTTCGCATGCCGCTGCATCCCTGTCCCGCGGGACTTCACGCCCGGTGGTTTCGGCAGTTTTGCTGCAATGAGGGCCAGTTGATGGATCTGTCCTTCACGTACTGACAGTGTCTCAGCAGCTGCCGGCGGATTGATGCCCTCTTTCGTGCTCTACAGCTTCCGCCGCTGCCCCTACGCCATTCGCGCCCGGCTGGCGCTGGCGGCCGCGGGTCTGGGGCCCGGTCTGGATCTGGAGCTGCGCGAAGTGAGCCTGAGGGCCAAGCCGCCGGAGCTGCTGGCGGCCTCGCTCAAGGGCACGGTGCCGCTGCTGGTGCGGGATGGTGATGGCCATGCCGGTGCACCGCAACGGGTGATGGACGAGAGCCTGGCGATCATGAACTGGGCCCTTGAGCAGCGGGACCCCCAGGGCTGGCTGGCCGGCTGGAGTGCGGCGGATCGGGCCGCGATGGCGGAGCTGATCGCTGCCAATGACGGCCCCTTCAAGCACCACCTCGATCGCTTCAGATATCCCGGGCGCTTTGCGGGCGAGCCCTCCTGCGATCACCACCGCCTTCAATCTCTGTCCATCCTGCGCAGCTGGAGCGGCCTCCTGTGGCGGGGCGGCTGGCTGCTGGGCGATCGCCCCTGCCTGGCCGACTGGGCGTTGCTGCCGTTCGTGCGCCAGTTCCACCTGGCCGATCCGGCGGGTTTCGCTGCCGAAGCCGGTCTCGAGCCGCTGCAGCAGTGGTTGGCCCGTTTTCAGGCAAGCCAGGAGCTGGCGGTGGTGATGGCGCCGCCCTGGGCCGAGCGCAGCCCCTGGCGCTCGCCCGGCTGGCTCTATCACCTGGCCCTGCGAGGCGAGTGGCAGCAGGCCCGCGCCGCCGGTGAATACCGCCGTTCCACCCGAGGCCGCTCCCTGGAGGAGGAGGGCTTCATTCACCTCAGCGCCGCCCACCAGGTAGCGGCCACTGCCGGGCGTTTTTATGGAGATCTGCCTGCGGACGAGCTGGTGCTGCTCACGATCGACCCGGGTCGCCTGGCCGCCGCCGACCTGGAGGTGCGCTGGGAGCCGGCCCCCGGCAGCGGCGAGCTGTTTCCCCACCTTTTTGCTCCGCTTCCCATGCAGGCGGTGTTGCTGGCCCAGCCCTGGCGTCAGCATGGGGCCCCGGCGACACCTTGATGCTCAGTCCCTCCCGCGGTCCGGAACGGCTGGTGCGCCTGGGCCAGTGGCTGATTGCCCTGCTGTTTGCCTATTTCCTGATTCAGGTCGGCGGCTCGCTGATCGCCGATCTGCCCCTGCTCTCCCAGCGGCCGCAGCAGGAGCGCTTCCTTGATCCGGCCCGGGTGGGCCAGCTGCAGCGGCAGCAGCAGCCGCTGCAGCAGCGCCGCGACCAGCTGCAGGAAGAGATCCAGAGGCACACGGAGCGCCAGCTGCTGGCGGGCCAGGCCGTGGAGCGGGAGAAGACCAGCTTCGAGACCTGGCGAGCCGCCCGTTCCGCCACCGAGCAGTCGCAGCAGAACCCCGAGGTGATCGCCCGGGCCCGTCAGCTGGATCGGCTCTTGCAGCAGCAGCAGCAGCTGAGCGACGAGGGCAGCCGGCTGGAGGCCCAGCTCCAGGGCGCGCAGAAGGATCTGCTGCCCATCGAGGAGCAGCTCGAGCAGCTGCGCCGCCAGGCCCGCCAGCGCGCGGAGCTGCTGGCCTTCGCGATCCGGCTGCTGTTCGTAGGACCGCTGCTGGCCCTTGCCCTCTGGCAGTTCCGTCGCTACCGCTCCAGCGACCAGTGGCCGTTCGTGTGGGGCTTTCTGCTGTTCGGGCTGTTCGCCTTCTTTGTGGAGCTGGTGCCCTACCTGCCCAGCTTCGGCGCCTACATCCGCTACGGCGTCGGCGCCCTGCTCACCCTCCTGGTGGGCCGATCGCTGATCCGCTGGCTGAACGCCTATCTGTTGCGCAAGCAACAGGAGCAGGCCGCACCCCAGGAGCAGCGCCAGCTCCAGATCCGCTACGAGAAGGCCCTGCAGTCTCTGGGGCGCAACCAGTGCCCCAGCTGCGAGCGGAGCCTGCCGGAACGCGAGGGCGGCCTGCCCAACTACTGCATGCACTGCGGCCTGCAGCTGCAGCGCAACTGCGAGGGTTGCGGCAGCCGGCATCTGGCCTGCTTCCCCTACTGCCCCAGCTGCGGGCAGGCGGCCGGGGCGCCTGCGGCGCCATGAGCAAGCCCGCCCTGGCGGAGATCGAGGCGGAGGCAGCCTGGCGCGGGTTGTTGCTGCGCCTTCAGGTGAGCCGGCCGGCGGGGTTGGCCTGGGGGCTGCGGGTCGGGGTGGCCCGCCGCGGCGATCCGGCCGATCCCGGCTCGCCGCTGCTGCTGCTCGGTGAGCTCAGGGGCTGGGCCCTGCCCACCGCCAGCGGCCTGCGGCTCGACACGATGCGGGTTCAGGGGCCGGCCACGGCGGCGGTCGGTCCGCTGATCTGGGCGGCCACCTTCGCCTGGGCCCTGGAGAACACCCCGTGTCGCCGGGCCACGTTTCTGGCGATCCGCGATGGAGAGAAGCAGCACCGGCGGCTGGTGCGCTACTTCCGCCAGCTGGGCTTCGAGCCGTTGCGGGAGCTGGGCGCCGGCCCGACCGACCTGGCGCCCCGCTTGATCTGGGGAGGTTCCGGCCTGCTGATGCGGGGCGACTGCGCCGTGGGGTTGGAGCGCAGCGTGAGGAGGCTGGGGCGAGGGGGAAAGGCGCCGTGGGGCGCGCGGGTGGATCGCTGATGCCCGGAAGTTGCGACTGGGTTGATGGCGCGGGATGGTTCGCTTGGCAGCCACCCAGCGCGCGTAATTCGTAGGCTCACAAGCTCTCCGCGATCAGAGGGGAGAGATGTCGTCTGCCCTTCCCGCCGCTGCTGCAAACGCGGGGGCCCGATGTCTGGGGCTGCCGGCCGAGCGGGGGCGCTGGTGGTGGGATCCGGCTACGGACTGGCCAGCACCGCCTCCGGTCTGGCGGGCCTGCTGCTGGGCTACGGGCTGATTGCCGGCGCCGGTATCGGCATTGTCTATGGCGTGCCGATCCTGGTGATCTCACGCTGGTTCCCCGACCGCAAAGGTCTGGCCATGGAGACCATTCTGGTGGGTTTCGGCCTCTCACCGCTGCTCACCGCCCCCCTGGCCCAGCGATCAATCGAGGCCCTCTCGGTGCGCCTCACCCTGCGGCTGTTCGGGCTGGTGATCGCCGCCCTGATCCTGCTTATCTCCCCGGCCATGCTGCTGCCGCCCCAGGGCTGGCAGCCCCGAGGCCATCGCACGATCGCCACCGCCGGCGAGGGAACGGCCCGCTATCCGTCGCAGCTGCCGACCAGCCGATCTTTCCACGGCCTCTGGCTCTGCTTCGCGATCGCCACCCTGGTGGGCCTCAGTGCCATCAGCATCTCCGCCCCGGTTGGAAGTGAGATCATTGGAATAAGGCCCGATCGCGTCGCCCTGCTCTCCTATGGCCTGATGCTGCTTGCCTGCCTGTCGATGCTGGCAGCGGGCCCGGGCCAGGTGTCCACCTACCTGATCGCCTTCAGCCTGTTCTGGTTCTGCCTGGGTGGCTGGCTGGCGATGGCGCCCACGATCACCCTGCATTTCTTCGATCCGTCGCGCCACGCTTTCAACTACGGCCTGGTGTTCACGGCCTATGGGGCTGGCGCCCTGGCCGGCACGCTGTTGATCGGCCGCATGCGAGAGCTGTTCGGCTCCTATCGCCAGGGCTTTCTGCCGATGGCGCTTCTGCTGCTGGTTGGGGCCGTGGTGGCCGCTACCTGGCTGAAGCGCGAGCGGGGTTGAGGCGTCTGAGATCGGGCCCATTCGCATCGGCGGCGTGATAGCTGCTGCGCACCAGCGGCCCGCTGCGCACGTCGGAGAAGCCCAGCGCGCGGGCGGTGGCGCCGAGCCGCTCGAATTCCTCGGGCGTCCAGTAGCGCGCCACCGGGATGTGGGCCAGCGATGGCCGCAGGTATTGCCCCAGGGTGAGCCGCTGACAATCCACGGCCCGCAGGTCCCGCAGGGTCTGCACCACCTCGTCTTCGGTTTCGCCCAGCCCCAGCATCAGGCCGGATTTGGTGGGGATCTCCGGCGCCAGCTCGCGGGCCGCCGCCAGCAGGGCCAGGGAGCGGTGGTAGGTGGCGCCGCGGCGCACTTCCCCCTGCAGGCGCTGCACCGTTTCGAGGTTGTGGTTGAAGCACACCGGCTCGGCTTCGAGCACGGCGCGCAGCCGCCGCCGCTGGGCCGCCCGCCCCTCCGCCTCGTCGCGGTGTCCGCCCCAGAAGTCGGGGGTGAGCACCTCGATCGCCACGGCCGGATCGCGGCGGCGGATCGCCGCCATCGCACCGGTGAACAGGCAGGCGCCGTGATCCTCCAGGTCGTCGCGGGCGACGGCGGTGAGCACCACGTAGCGCAGCTGCAGGGCGGCCACGGCTTCGGCCACCCGCTCCGCCTCCTGCGCATCGAACGGTACCGGCGCCTGGCCCTTCTCCACCTGGCAGAAGGCGCAGCTGCGGGTGCAAATCGGCCCGCCCAGCAGGAAGGTGGCGGTGCCGGCGGCATAGCACTCGCCCCGGTTGGGGCAGCGGCCCTCCTCGCAGATGGTGTGCAGCCGTTGCTGTTTCACCACCGCCTGCACCCCTTCGAGGTCTGAGGCGTTGCCGATCGGCGGGCGCAGCCACTCGGGCAGGCGCTCGGCGGGCGGGGTGGCGCGATAGCGGCTGGGGCGGGGGCTGGTGCGGCTCGTGGTCATGGCGGGATGGTTCATTCCATGCGACGCCGCCCCTCCAGGGCGCGGGCCAGGGTGACCTCGTCGGCGTACTCCAGCTCGCTGCCCACAGGCAGGCCGTAGGCGATCCGGCTGACCGTGGTGAACGGCTTGAGCAGCCGGGCCAGATAGAGGCTGGTGGTGTCGCCCTCGACGCTGGGGGTGAGGGCCAGGATCACCTCGCTGCAGTTCTCCCGATCCACCCGCTCCACCAGCGGCTGAATCTGCAGCAGCTCGGGGCCCACCCCGTCCATCGGTGAGATCAGGCCGCAGAGCACGTGGTAGCTGCCGCGGAACTCGTGGGTGCGCTCCAGGGCGAGCAGGTCGCGGGAGTCGGCGACGACGCAGATCACGCCGGTGTTGCGCTCCTCGTTGCGGCAGATCTCGCAGAGCGGTTCGGCCGAGAGGTGGAAGCAGCGGCGGCACTGGCCCACCTGGCTGCGGGCCGCCAGCAGGGCGTCGGCGAAGGAGCGGATCTGCTCCTCCGGCTGGCGCAGAAGATGGAGGGCCAGCCGCTGGGCCGTGCGCGGTCCGATGCCGGGCAGGCGTTCGAACTGATCGATCAGCCGGGCCAGGGGTCGGGTGAAGCCGCTCAGGAATCCGCCGCGGATCGTCAGAATCTAGGCGTCAGCCCAGGTTGGCAGGGAGGCATCGAGACGGGTGCCCTCAAGCCGGGCGCCGGTGAGCCGGGCACCTGTCAGTCGGCTGTCGCGCAGGTCTGCACCCCTGAGGTCTGCCTCGCTCAGATCAGCGTCCCGCAGATCGGCGCCCCTCAGGTTGGCGCCGCTGAGATCGCTGCCGCGGAAGTGGGCTCCACGCAGCATCGCGCCGGCGAGATTCACCCGACGCCAGCGTCCACCCTCCGCCTGCAGGCCCTCGAGGTTCGTGCCGCTCAGATCGAATCCGTCGAGCCACAGCCCCGCCCGGGTGAGCTCTTCCAGGGCTTCGAGGCGGGCGAAGCTCATCACCACCCCGGCCTGCTGGCAGGTCAGCAGCAGCTCCAGGGCCTCGCGATGTTCACGCCATCGCCGCCTCGAACCATCGAGGATGAACAGGAAGGCGGCGGTGACGATGCTCAGCGATTCGACGTTGCCCACGCTGATCACCGCCAGGGCGTTGCTGGTCAGACAGTTCGGATCGTCCCGGTTGCTCAGGCAGTTTTCGAGGCGATTCACCACCCCCAGCAGGGTTAGGGCCGCGCCGATCGCCAGCGTCAGCCGCAACGCGAAGGAATGATCCAGCCGCCGCAGCAGCGGCGAGGTGCGCCGCCGCCGCTGGGCTTCCGCCCAGTTCGATCGCCGCCGGGGAGGCCCGCCACCGGGGGGCGGTGCGTTGGCATCCTCAACGGAGCTGTTGGCGCTGCTGGCAGTCATGGTGATCCGGGCTGGCGGGTGCCGCCTCGCCGGTCACCCCTGAGAATGGGATCCTCCTTCGCCGCCGCGCCCGCCATGGCCTCCCCCCGCGCCTTCCTGCTGCGACCGAGCCCGGGGCTGCTGCGCACCGCCCTGATTCTGCTGCTGTCGCTGTCGCTGGTGGCCTGCAGCGCCGTCGCCGCCGGGCTCAATTCGTTCCAGAGCCCCGATGGCCGTTACGCCTTCCTCTATCCCACCGGCTGGACGCGGGTGCAGGTGAGCGAGGGGCCCCAGGTGGTGTTCCACGACCTGATCAATAGCGACGAGACCCTCAGCCTGGTGATCTCTGAGGTGAACCCCGACAACAGCCTGGAGGACCTCGGCAGCGCCGTGGCGGTGGGCGAGAAGCTGCGGCGCATCGTGATCGCCCCGGAGGGCAGCGGCCGTGAGGCAGAGCTGGTGGAGGCATCGGAGCGGCAGGATCCCGCCGGCCACACCTTCTACGACCTGGAGTACGCCGTGCACCTGGCCGATCGCGACCGCCATGAGCTGGCCACGGTGGTGTCCGACCGGGGCCGCCTTTATACCTTCGCCGCCAGCACCAACCAGGCGCGCTGGCCGAAGGTGCGCGAGCTGTTCGAGCGGGTGATCGGCTCCTTCACTCTGCAGATCTGAGTGGCGTCCTGCGGCGCCGATGTGGTGATCGTCGGCGCCGGCCTGGCCGGCGGCCTGCTGGCCCTTGAGCTGCGCGGTCGGGGGCTGAGCGTGCTGCTGCTTGAGGGGGGTGGTCCTTCCGCGAGCAGCGTCAGCTACGGGATCATCCCCGGCTGGCCGATGGGCTCCACCCCCCTGGCCCGCCTGGCGGCGGGCGCGGCCCGCCGCTGGCGGATGCTGCAGCGTCAGCACGGTGATCTGGGCTGGCGGTCGCTCGGCTGGCGGCCCCTGCCCCTCTCCCAGGTGGACACGGCCCGCTGGAGCGGGCGCTGGCCCGAGGTGTTGACGGCGGCGGGTGTGGAGTTGCGGCGGGCCAGGGTGCAGCGCCTGGATCCATTGCCTCGAGGCTGGCGCCTTCAGCTTGTGAACAGCCCGTCGCTGGAGGCGGCGCGGGTGGTGCTGGCGGCGGGGGCCGGCTGCCTCGACCTCGGCCTGGGCTCCCTGCTGCCGCCGTCGCTGCAGCGCAGCTGGGCGGGGTTGCTCGAGCTTCCCGCCGCCGGCGAGGATGCCAAAGCGGTGCATCGTTTGAGTTTGCCGCGCCGATTCCGGCGGTTCGAGCTGGAGCGGCGCAGCAAGCAGCTCAGGGAACCCGCCTGGGTGGTGGATGCAGGTCTGGTGCCGCGGGGCGACGGGGCGCTGCTGGGGCAGTTGACCTGGGTGGCCCCTGGCCAGGGCGGTGGTCAGGGGGAAGGAGGGGGCCAGGGCCCGCTGCCGCAGGCGGCGGAGAGCTGGTTGCGCCAGAGCCTGAGCGCTTCGGCGCCGCCAACCCTGGCGGCGCTGGCTGCCGGTGGCCGCTACCGGCAGGTGCCGGTGGCGTTCTGCAGCGACGGCCGTCCGCGGGCGGGGCCGCTGCCGGGGGCGCCTGGGCTGTGGCTGTTCGGCGGCTTCAGCGGTGGCTTTGCCCAGGTGCCGGTGCTGGCCCCGCTGCTGGCCGATGCGATCGCCGCAGGCCCCCCTGGCGAACGGGCGACGGCCGTCTTACATCAGTGCCTGTGATCACGCGTTCCCGGCATGGCTGACCCTGGCGACATCTGGAATCTCAAACCCTGGTGGTGCCAGCCCTGGTCGATCCTGCTCACCGGGGTGGCGCTGGTGGCCGGCAGCTGGCTTCTGCTGCGGCTGTGGTGGATCACCGTGCCCCTGTCTGCCGCAGTGCTGGCCTGGTGGTGGCTGTTTCTCGTGCTGGTGCCGGCCGGTTATCGCACTGCCTGGGAGCGGGGCCAAGGGGAGCAGCCGTGATCGCGCTTCCGCCCCTGCCGCCGGTGCCCGCGGTGACGCCGGATCTCGAGGCTTTGCTGCGTCTCGGGCTGGCGGTGTTGTGCGGCCTGGCTGTGGGGCTCAACCGTGCCCATCACGGCAGCACGCCCCATCCCAACCGCCTGCGTGTGCATGTGCTGGTGGGTCTGAGCGCCGCCCTGATGGTGCTGGCGGCCGGGGCCGAACCGGATGCCCGCAGCCGGGCGATCCAGGGTGTGGCCACCGGCGTCGGCTTCCTGGGGGCGGGAGAGATTCTGGGTCCTGGTCCACTGGGCAGTGGCCCTGCAGGGGGCGAGGCCAGGCCGGAGGTGCGGGGTCTGAGCAGCGCCGCCTCCATCTGGTTCACAGCCGCCCTCGGGGTCACCGTGGCTTCCTCCAGCCCGGTGCTGGCCCTGGCAGCCCTGGGCCTGGCCCTGATCACCCTCTCGAGCCGCGACGGGACGAGGCGTGGCCCCTGAGGGGGTGAAAGCCTGATCTGCCGCAGGGTCAGAAGAACCAGCGCTGCCGTCCGCTGCCCGTGCCACGACCCGGCAGGTTGTCAGCGGAGGCGCTGCCGGGATCCTTACCGTCAGTCGGCCAGTCGGCCTCCCAGTAGCTGATGCCGCCGAGATCAAAGGGGCGACCGCTCAGGTGGGAGGTCTGCAGCGAGGTGCTGCCCATGCGGGTGATCAGACCGCCCAGCTCCATCGGGCCGAGGTCGGTGCGCACGTCGGGACCTGCCGCCAGCAGCAGGGCCGGCAGGCGCACCATGTTCTCGGGGCGGGTGACCTTGCGGAACAGCGACTGCAGTGCCATCTGCTGCCTCTCAAGGCGGCCGATGTCGCCGGTTTCATCATGGCGGAAGCGGAGGAAGCCCTCCAGGTCACGGCCGCGCAGATTCTGAAGGCCCGGCTGCAGGTCGATGCTGAGGCCCTGGGTGCGGTCGGTGTAGCGCATCACCTTCGGCACATCCACCTCGATGCCGCCGAGCAGATCGCCCATGCGGCGGATCGCAGCGAGATTGATCACCACGTGGTTGCGCACC
Organism: Cyanobium sp.; assembly: GCA_044233605.1. Lineage (GTDB taxonomy): Bacteria > Cyanobacteriota > Cyanobacteriia > PCC-6307 > Cyanobiaceae > Cyanobium. The sequence goes on from JBIIJS010000041.1 coordinate 10,949, forward strand.
GGGCGACCGAGGTTGTGGCCAACCTCGTTCTTGATCGCTTCCACGCCACCGAGGGCGTAGAGGGCGTTGATCTTCACCGGCCCGAAACGCTCGGCCTCCACGTAGGTGTCGCGCGGAATCTGGGTGACGCTGGTGATGCCGCCATCGACACGTACGAGGGCGATCACATCGGTGTTGCCACCCGCTACGTCGGTGCCGAGCAGCAGCAGATCGTCGCCGCCGAGGCTGGCCCAGGCCGCGAAGGGATTGGTGCTTGCCTGCCCGGCGGCGCTGGAGCGGCCGGTGATCTGTTCGGCCAGTGGCCCGGAGAGAAGAATGCCGCCCCCCAGCCCGATCAGAACGGCCAGAAAAAGCGGCGGCCGGCGGCCTGCGGCGGCAGGCCGATGGGACGATCGCTTGAGGGGGTTGCGTTTCATCACCAAAACTTTAAGACATTCTTCACGGCTGCAACATTTCCTCAGCCCGCAGACCTGTCTGGACCCTCCACAGGCTCTCGTAGAGCCCCCCCCGGTGCAACAGCGTCTCGTGCCGGCCGCTCTCCACCAGGCGGCCGCGATCCAGCACCACGATCCTGTCGGCATGGCGCACGGTGCTCAGCCGGTGGGCGATCACCAGGGTGGTGCGGTCGCGGGTGAAGCGATCCAGTGAGCGCTGGATCGCCGCCTCGGTTTCGTTGTCGACGGCTGCGGTGGCCTCATCGAGGATGAGCACCGGCGGATCTTTGAGAATCGCCCGGGCCAGGGCGATCCGCTGGCGCTGGCCACCGGAGAGGCGCTGGCCCCGTTCGCCCACGATCGTGTCGTAGCCCATCGGCAGCTCCTCGATGAACGCGGCGGCCTCCGCCAGTTGCGCCGCCCTCTCGATCTCCGGCCGGTTGGCCGTGAAGCTGCCGTAGGCGATGTTTTCCGCCACGCTCCCCTGGAACAGGAAGGCCTCCTGGCTCACCAGGCCGATCGCGCGGCGCAGATCGTCGAGGCGCAGCCCCTCGATCGGTCGGTCGTCGAGCAGGATGCGACCTCCTTGCAGGCTGTAGAGCCGCAGCAGCAGCTTCACCAGCGTGCTTTTGCCCGATCCGGTGGCGCCGACGATGCCGAGGGTGCTGCCGGCGGGCACCGTGAGATCGAAGTCGACCAGCAGCGGCGTCCGGCCGGCGTAGCCGAATCGCACTGCCTCAAAGCGGATCGCCCCCCGCACCGATGCCAGGGGCAGCGGCTGGCTGCCTCCGGCGATCGCGATCGGGGTGTCGAGCAGGTCGAGCACCCGCTGGGTTGAGGCCATCGCCCGCTGCCAGTCGTCGAGGGTGCGGCCCAGGCCTGTGAGCGGCCAGAGCAGGCGCTGGGTGATGAAGACGAGAAAGCTGTAGGTGCCCAGGGCCAGCTCCCCTCTCCAGGCCTGCAGGCCGCCGATCACCAGGATGGCCAGAAAGGCGAATAGAATGGCGAAGCGGATCAGCGGCACGAAGGCCGAGGAGAGCCGGATCGCCCGGCGGTTGCTGATCCGGTATTCATCGCTGCGCTCGCCCAGCCGGAGGCTCGACCAGGCTTCGGCCACATAGCTCTTGATCGTGAGGATGCCGCCGAGATCGTTGGCGAGCTGGGATGCGATGGCGCCGGCTCGCTCGCGCACCTCGGCGTAGCGGGGCGCGAGCCGCCGCTGAAAGAGCAGGGAACCCCAGAGGATCACGGGGATCGGCAGAAAGGCGACCCCGGCCACCCCCGGCGACAACCAGAGCATGGCGCCGCCCACCGCCAGCACGGTGGTGATCAGCTGCAGAACCTCGTCGGCGCCGTTATCGAGAAAGCGCTCGAGTTGGTTGATGTCGTCGTTGATCACCGTCAGCCGCTGGCCGCTGCTGCCGGCCTCGAACCAGGCCATCTCCAGGTGCAGCAGATGGTCCCAGCATTCGAGGCGCAGGTCGTGTTGCACCGTCTGGGCCAGGTTGCGCCACAGCAAACGCTGCAGATATTCGAACAGCGACTCGGCGCTCCAGATCAGGAAGGAGAGCACCGCCAGCAGGGTGAGCTGGGACGGCACCGTCTCCAGGCCCAGACCCGCAAGCCAGGAGGTGCGCTGACGCGCCACCACATCAACCGCCAGGCCGATCAGAACCGGAGGGGCCAGGTCGAAAAGCTTGTTGAGCACGGAGCAGGCCGAGGCCAGCCGGATGGTGCGTCGGTAGGGCCGGAGCCGGTGAAGCAGCCGCTGGCCGGCTCCGGCGGGGTGGCTCACCAGCGGTTGCCACCGCCGCCACCGCCGCCACCGCGCTGACCGCCGTAGCCGCCGCGGCCACCACCGCCACCACCACCACCACCACCGCCCTCGCGGGGGGTGGCCTTGTTGACGCGGATCATGCGGCCCATCCATTCGACGTTCTGGAGGTCGTCGATGGCCTTCTGCTCGGCGGCGTCATCGCTGAGCTCGACGAAGGCGAAGCCGCGCTTGCGGCCGGTTTCCCGGTCGAGGGGGAGGCTGCACTGGCGCACCTCTCCGTACTGGCCGAACAGATCAAGCAGGTCTTCGCGTTCGGCCTGGAACGAGAGGTTGCCGACGTAAATGGTCATTCGCTCAAAAAGGCTGGTACAGATTCGCGGGGAGACAGGGAGAACCGGGGCCAGTGAGCGGTGAAGACCTGAGATCGAAGCCTGGAGGGCTGGTCGAGCCCATGGAAGGGTCGGAGCCGGCAGGGAGAGCCGTCGGGGAGCCTGGATGCCTTGGAATCGCCCGGAATCCTACAGGTCGGCCTCGCCCACTCCGGTGGGCGCAAAGCCAGGCTCAGCCCGTGATTGCGGCCCATGCATCACGCCCTGCTGGGGCCGCGTATGGAGAAGCTTGAAGCGGAACCGAAGCGAAATGGAAGAAGTGCCGCTCCTGTTCCAGAGTGTTCCATTGTCAGCAAATCCTGATCCCCGTGATCCCCACGATGACGGCCCCCACCCTCTGGAGCCTCGCCTGGCGCGAGGATGGCGAACTGGCTCCCCAGGACCGGTTTGATCTGCTGCAGACCCTTGTGGTGAGCGAGAGTGTTGAGGCGCAGCCCGCCCTGGTGGCGGCTGTGGAGCGCCTCACCCTGGTGGACATGAGCGTGATCTCCAGCGCAGAGGTGAGCGGACTGTGCGCCTGAGCCTGCGACGCGCCGCAGCACCGGAGTGTGCTGCCCGGTTCAGATCGGGTAGCGACGCACTGTGGCAAGCCGGCAGTCGCTGCGGGCGGCATCGATGCTCAGGCCGTTGCTGATCTTGTCGATCACGCAGGAGCAGGCGTAGTTGGCCATGCCGGCCGGCGGGCGCTTGCCCGCCTGGGCCATTTCGCTCTCGAAGGCCGAGAGGCAGACCGACATCACGATCTCGCCGATCCGGCCGCTGCTGGCCGCCGCCGGGGCCATGGGCCAGCTCAGCAGGGGCAGGGAAGTCAGAAGCAGGAGCTGAAGCGAGCGCTTGACGGTCATGGAGACGTGGAAATCCGGGAGATCTGCAGTTCCTTGTTCATCACCCGCAGCCGGCTCAGATCGGCAAACACATCGTCAGGCATGCCGCGGGGAAGGTCGATATGGCTGTGGGTATCAAAGATCCGGATGCGTCCGATGGAGCGGCCGCTGAGCCCGGCTTCGTTGGCGATGGCGCCCACGATATTGCCGGGCTTCACCCGATCCCGCCAGCCCACCTCGATGCGGAAGCGTTCCATGTGGGCCTCCGGCGGGCCGTCGACCATCTCGTCCCCCCCCCGGCGGGGCCGCTCGCGGCCGGTGCCGCGGGCGCTGTCGCCCTCGCTGCGCTCCCGGTTGGAGCGGGGGATGGCGAAGCGCTCCTCGCCCTGCATCAGCAGGGAGCGTCCGCCGAGGCTGAGCTGCAGCGCCGCCAGGGCCAGCTGCTCTGCGGAACAACCCTGTTCGCCGGCCACCCGCTGGATGATCTCGGCCAGCAGGGCCCGCTCCTCCTCGCTTCCGCCGGGGCTGGTGATGGCGTCGGTGAGGCGTTGGCGCAGCCGGTCGAGGCGGTGCTGATTGATGGTGGCGTTGGCGGGTACCTCCATCGCTTCGATGGGCTGTCCAACCGCCCGCTCCAGGCCCTGTACGAAGCGCCGTTCGCGCGGCGTGACGAACAGGATGGCGTCACCGCTGCGGCCCGCCCGACCGGTGCGACCGATGCGGTGCACGTAGGCCTCGGAATCGAAGGGGATGTCGTAGTTGATCACCAGGCCGATGCGATCCACATCCAGACCCCGGGCGGCCACATCGGTGGCCACCAGCACATCGACGCGACCATCGCGCAGGCGCTCAATCGTGCGCTCCCGCAGGGCCTGGGGCACATCGCCGTTGAGCACCGCCACCTCGTGGCCGTGGGCCTCGAGCGATTCGGCCACCGAAAGCGTGACGGCCTTGGTGCGGGCGAAGATGATCACTCCCTCACTGCGTTCGGACTCGAGCACCCGCTCGAGCGCCTCGAGCTTCTGGGGGCCATTGACCGTGATGAAACGCTGTCGGATGCGGCGCTGGTCACCCGCCTTCTGACGGATCGTTACCTCGGCCGGGGAGCGCAGGTAGTTGCGCGAGATACGGCGGATCTCTGCAGGCATCGTGGCCGAGAACAGCACCACCTGGCGCTGCTCGGGCAGCTGGCTGAGCACCCATTCGACGTCGTCGATGAAGCCCATGCGAAGCATTTCATCGGCCTCATCGAGCACCAGGCAACGCAGCCCCGACAGGTCGAGCGTGCCCTGGCGCATGTGGTCCATCACCCGCCCGGGGGTGCCCACCACGATCTGCACGCCACGCCGCAGCTGCTGGATCTGTTCGCGGAAGTCGGCACCCCCATAGATCGGCAGCACCCGCACCCGCCCCATGCAGGCGGCGAAGCCGTTGATTGCCTCCGACACCTGCAGCGCCAGCTCGCGGGTGGGGGTGAGGATCAGCACCTGGGGGCTGCGCTGCTCGGCATCGATGCGCTGCAGCAGGGGCAGTCCGAAGGCGGCCGTCTTGCCGGTGCCGGTCTGGGCCTGGCCGACCAGGTCGCGGCCGAGCAGCAGCTCGGGGATTGCCGCCTTCTGGATCGGCGAAGGTTCGCGGAAGCCGATGCGCTCCAGCCCCTCCAGCAGTTCGCTGCGCAGGCCGAATGCGGCGAAGCCGGTGGCCGGGCTGCCGTGATCCTCAGGGTTGGTTTCCACGGCGTGCTCCGGCGCCGGGGGCTCCTTGGTGGCGCTCAGCTCGACGCTGAGCGACGGGCCGGCCCCGATCTGCACATCGCTGCCCAGGCAGGCGGTGCCGTGGACCGATGGAGTGGGCTGATCGAGGTTGAGGTGGTGGATCGCGGCAGTATCTGCCGGCGCTTCGGCATGCGAAGCAAGGCCACCATCGGGGGTGTGGGTCATGGATTTCACTACGGGCCTGCGGAGGACCGG
>JBIIJS010000042.1:0-16296 GCA_044233605.1 Cyanobium sp.
CAGCGCTTCGCCGTCGCCGCGGTGGGCATGGGCAATCCCCATGTGGTGATCCCGGTGCCGGATGTGGCCGCAGTGGATCTGGAGCGCCTGGGGGCGGCGCTGGAGGTGCATCCGGCATTCCCGGCGCGCACCAACGTGCATTTCGTCGAAATTCTCGCCGCCGATCATCTGCGGATGCGGGTGTGGGAGAGGGGCGCAGGCCCCACCCTCGCCTGTGGCACCGGCGCTTGTGCCACCCTGGTGGCCTGTGTGCGTCTCGGGCTCTGCGGCCGGAGCGCCCGGCTGGATCTTCCCGGCGGCCCCCTGGAGATCAGCTGGGAGCACGACGATGGCTCCGTGTTGATGAGTGGTCCAGCCGAACCGGTGTTTGATGCGGTAGTGGCCCCCTCCCTGCTTGACGGCCTGCTGAAAGGAGTCCCGGAAGAGCCCGTCGTCCCGCCGACGCCGCTGGGCAGCGGAGCTGCAACAGGTTCCCCGCCACCGTCGGAGTTGGCCGCGATTGACTGCGCCTCTTCCTGCGCCCAGGGCTGCATCCGCCCCGAAGCCTGCCCCAACGCCGAGGCGCGGGCGCGGGTGGAGGCGCTGCTGGGCAGCCGTTCGCTCGATGAACTGGTGGAGATCGCCGCCAACACGGCAGAGACGCGTAGTCGAGATCGCCTGCTCCGCGATCTCGGCCAGGGGGATTGAGATGGCCATCTACCTCGACTCCTGTGCCACCACGCCCCCTGCCGCTGAGGTGCTGGCTGCCATGGCGGCCGCGAGCGACGAGGCCTGGGCGAATCCCTCCAGCACCCATGGTTTCGGCCTGGCGGCCGCCGAGCGGCTGGAGCGCAGCCGTCAGACGATCGCCCGGGTGCTCGGGGCGCAGACCTCGGAGGTGCTGCTGGTCTCCGGCGGCAGCGAGGCGATCCACTCCGCCCTGCTTGGTGCCGCAGGGCCGCTGGAGCCCGGCCGCCTGCTGATCTCTGCGGTGGAGCATCCGGCCACCGTGGCGGCGGCGGAGATGCTGCGCCAACGAGGTTGGGAAGTGCTCAAGCTGCCGGTGCAGCGCAGCGGTGTGATCAATCTCGAAGCCCTCAAGCGCTTGCTGGTGCCGCCAACGCGCCTGATGTCGCTGATCTGGGGGCAGAGCGAGGTGGGCACGATCCAGCCGATCGAGACGATCGGCAGCCTCTGCCACCAGGCGGGCGTGCTGCTCCATGTCGACGCGGTGCAGGTGGTGGGTCATCTGCCGGTGGACTTCGCCAGCCTGCCGGTGGATCTGCTCAGCTGTGCCTCCCACAAGCTGCAGGGCCCCCGCGGCATCGGCGCCCTGCTGGTGCGCTCCGGTCTGAAGTTCTCCCCCCTGATCGGCGGCGGCGGCCAGGAGGGCGGCCGCCGCGGCGGCACCGAGCCGGTGGCGCTCGTCGCCGGATTCGCCCGGGCCCTTGAGCTGGCCGACGACCGGCTGCGCCTGAACGGCGGTCTCGATCCGATCGGAGAACTCCGCGACGGCCTGCTGGAGCGCCTGCTGCAGCTGGATGGGGTGCGCCTCAGCGGACCGGAACCTGCCGAGCCCGGTGCCCGCCTGCCTCACCACATCAGCCTGCTGATGGCCACCCCCGGAGGGAGGCCCCTATCCGGACGGCGCCTGGTTCAGACGATGTGGCAGCAGCGCTACGCGGTCAGCAGCGGTTCGGCCTGCAGCAGCGGCCGTGGCGCCAATCCCTATGGCCTTGCCCCCAGTCCGATTCTCCTCGCGATGGGCTACGACGAGCATGAGGCCGCCACGGGCCTTCGCATCAGCCTGGGGCACTGGCTCAGTGCTGCCGAACTCGAGGGCGTGCCGGCGGCCCTTGAGAGGGCGCGCCAGCGGGTGATGGCCGGCGAGCCGGTGGGCTGAGCCGATGGCATGGGGCTCTGAGTAGGGTCCCCGCCTGCGACGATCCCGCCTACGGTCCGTACCCATGCTTCCTCCTGATCTGCGCACGGCCGAAACCGAAGCCTGCTCCGCCCTGAGCCAGGCGCTCGCATCCGAGCGCACCGGCCGCTGGACCGTGGAGCTGCGTTTCGAGGGCCTGCGCCTGCTGCCGGTGGCCCTGCGGTTGTTCGAGTCACTCCGGAGCGAGAGCTCAAACGGCAGCCTTCTGCTCCCTGATGCCGGCGGAGCCGCCCTGGCCCGGCGTGACGCACCGGAGCTGGCCGGTTCGATCGCCAGCTTCGGCGACCAGATCCGTCGACAGGGCGAGGTGGGCAGCGATGGGCTGCTGCTGCTCGTCGCCCCCAGCCAGGCGGAGTATGAACTCGTGGAGCAGCTCTGTTCTGCCCACCGCGGTGCGGTTGTGCTGCTCAATCCAGCTTTGGAGGATGCGGCCATCGGCATCGGCAGCGTGGCCCGCAAGCGGCGCCGTGGCTTTCTGGCGGGCTGGCGGCCGGCCTATGCCCTCCTTCCCCAGGTCGACCGTGCCCTTCGCCGTGCCTACCCCCAACCCTGGGAGCTATACCGCCTGGATGCGGATGGCTTTCGGCCAGTGGCAACGTTTGAGCAGAAACCCGATGCAGAGCAGCAGGCCCAGGCCCTCAACGGTGGTGCGGAACCGGGCCTGGGTGACAACCTGCGCTCGCTCGGCCAGCTGATCGAGGGGCTACAGCGCTGAGTCAGTGCCTCCGGCTGCTGGTGCGACCCGGTTGGTCTGCGTACACTTCGACGACTTCCGGATCTCCATGGCCAACGACAATTCCCCACGCCCCTGGAGCCCCATCGACCTGGGAGCGGGTGCTGCCGTGCTGCTTGCAATCGCCGGTGTGGTCTGGAGTCCGAAGCTCAGCAATGCGGTGGCCCGCGCCACCGGTGACGTGCAGACAGTCACGGTGACGGTGGATGTTCGCGGCGCCCTTGCTGCCGACCCCGCCGCCCTTCTTGCCAGCGCAGAGCAGGAGGGCAAGGTGAACTTCGTGATCCGCAACCAGCCGCACGGTTCGGTGCGGATCGAGAGGATCATCCCCCTGCAGCGCCGCCTCACAATCCTCACGCCGGAAGGAAAGCTTGTGAGTGCTCCCGATCCCAACCAGCAGACCTTCAGCACCTTTGATGGCCGTTACGTGCTCAGGGGTGAAGGTCGCCGCACCGACGGTGGTGTGGTGATGGGCAACGCCACCCTCAAAATCGGCGCACCGGTGGAACTGGAAGGCAGCAATTACCGCTTCAACGGCACCGTCACCAATCTCAGCTTCGGAGCGTCCTGAGCATGACGATGCCCCCCTTCACACCCTCGCTGGGCACCGCCCGTTCGCTTCCGCTGCTGCCCCTCCTGCTCGTGGCCGTCCTGACAGCGCCGGCCCGGGCTGCGGTACCGGCATCTGCCGTGCCAAGGCCTGCCTTGCCGCCGAACACCGGCCTGGCACCGCTGCCCACCGCTGCCCTGCCGGAGCTGGCACCCCCCAGCGGCACACCCGTACTGCAGGGTCGGGTGAGCTGCCCTGCCCTGCAGCAACGGGTGGTAACCGTGCTGGGTGGCGAGAGCAATGCGTGGAGTGTCACCGTTGCCGATGGCAGCGGCCGCCTTCTGGCTGATGTCAATGGCACTCGGCCGCGGGTGCCTGCCTCGAATCAGAAACTGCTGAGTTCGGCCTACGCCCTCGATCGGCTCGGACCCGACTTCCGTCTCTCCACCCAGCTCTGGCGTCTGCCTGATGGAAGCTTCCGGCTGGTGGGCCAGGGTGATCCCGATCTGGCGCTGCCCCAGTTGCAGCGTTTCACCAGGCTGGCCCTGCAGAACAGCGCCGGTGCTCCCGTTCGCTTGCAACTGGCCGAAGAAGATGCCGCCAACTGGTGGCCGCAGGGCTGGCATCCCGCTGATCGCACCGCCTACTACGGAGCCCCGGTCACCCGCCTGGCGATCACCAGCAATGTGATCGACGCCGCCGTCACCAATCCGCCGGCTCGCTTGCGCACGCTGCTGCAACGCACCCTCGCCCAGCAGGGTGGCCAGGCCGAACTGATGATGATCTCGTCGCGGGCGCCTCTGGCTGCCGATGCGGTGCTTGTGCATGAGGAGCCTTCCACCAACATGCACGGCCTGCTCAGTCTGGCCAATACCGAGAGCCATAACTTCACCGCCGAAGTGCTGATGCGCTCCGCAGCCGGTACCTGGGACATGACCGAAGCGGCGCGCCGACAGACCGATTGGTTGATCCGCCAGGGCATGCCGATGGAGGGCGTAAGGGTGTTCGATGGCAGTGGCCTCGATCGGGCCAACCGTCTCACCAGCCGGATGCTTGCGGCCCTGCTGCTGCGGATGAATCAGCATCCCCACGCTCGCGACTACATTGCATCCATGGCCGTGGCCGGACGTCGCGGCACGCTGCGCAATCTCTACAAGGGCACCAGCCTGGACGGCAGCCTGTTCGCCAAAACCGGCACCCTCACCGGGGTGCGCTCAATCAGCGGTGTGCTTCAGACCAGCGATGGGCCCCGCTTTGTGAGCGCCATCGCCAACGGTGCCGGCAGCCCCAATCAGACCATCGGTTCGATCATGCGGCAGGTTCAAAACGTGGGCCTGTGCAGCGGCCGTGGCGATACCGCCACGGCCGCACCGCAGTACTGATGCAGGGATTCAGCTGGCCAGGCCCCTGCCCACGGCACGGCGCAGGCGGCTCGTGGCACGACGCGCAGGGCCGACGGCAGCGGGCTCAGGAGCGCTCGCTGTCCTAGGGGCTGAGAGATCCTGACCCTGCAGGCGGCCAAGCTCCTGGCGGCCGCCGAGCACTACCTGGCTGAGTTCCTTGAGCCGCACCTCCAGCTCGCCCAGCACCTGTTCGGCGTAGCGGTTGGCACCCTCCTGGATCGTTGCGGCCTCCTGGCGGGTGCGCGCAACGAGCGCTTCGCACTGTTGTTGGGTCTGCTTGCCGAACTGCAGGGCGTCATTGTGCAGCCGTTCGGCCTCGGCCTGGCTGTCACGCTGGATTCGCAGCCCCTCCTGGCGAACCGATTCAAGCTCCTGCATTGCCTGCTGCCGGGCCCGCTCGTGCTGCTCCACCAGCTGACGGTTGCGCTCAGCGCCCTCGTGCTCAAGCTGCTGCCGGCGGTTCTGGGCCTCCTGCTCCAGCTGCTGGCGGCGGCTGGCGAACTGCTGCTCCATCTGGGCCTGGCGGCTCTGGTGCTCCTGCTCGACCTGGGCCACCTGCTGGCGGGTCTGAAGCATCAACTGTTCGCACTGCTGACGGGCCTGCTCACGCAGCTCGGCCACCTGCCGCTCAGCCTCCTGGCGGATGGCGGCGGCACTGATCAGCTGCTCGCGCTCCCGCCTTGCCTGGGCGACGATTTCCTCAGCCTGCTGGCGGGCCTTCTCGATGAAGCTCTCCCTCTGGCGGATTAGCTCATCGGCCTGGTTGATCTGGCCGGGCAGAGCTTCGCGCAGGGCATCCATCATTTCGATGGCGTCCTGCTCGTTGACGAGACGGCCGCCGCTGAAGGGGATCCGGCTGCCGTCGAGAACGATCTCCTCCAGCTGATCGAGCTGGTCGAGGACGGTGATGCGGACCTCGGACATGTCAGACACGTGGGGATGAACGATTAAAGAGCCTCGCGAGGTCGTCTGCCACCACCGCCGGCACCAGGTGGCCGACATCGCCGCCGAAACGGGCAACCTCCTTCACCACTGAACTGCTCAGAAAGCTGTGGTGAACGGCGGTGGCAAGAAAAAGGGTCTCCAGGTCGGGCGCCAGACTCTTGTTGGTGTGGGCGATCTGCAACTCGAATTCGAAGTCGGTCAGAGCCCGCAGACCGCGCAGAATCACCGAGGCACCACAGCTGCGTGCGTAGGCGACGGTGAGACCGTCGAAGCTTCCCACCTCCACCGCCTCCAGATGGGCGGTGGCGCTGCGGATCTGGTGCAGTCGCTGCTCGAGCGGAAAGGCGGGCTGCTTGGACGGATTGCTCAGCACCGCCACGATCAGCCCGTCGAACAGGCGGGAGGCCCGCTCGATCAGGTCGAGGTGACCCAGGGTGAGCGGATCGAAGCTGCCGGGGTAGAGGGCGCGCATCTGATCAGCCTATGGGCGGATGACGGCGGGGCCGGGATGGCGAGGGGGCTGCCTACAGTTGGCAGAAGCAACCCCGTTGTTCCCCCATGGCCCTTGATGCCGCCGCCGCCGCCGCCAAGAAGACCCTGCTGCGCATGATCCCCCATGGGGTATTCATCTGCGGTGTGGCCGAAGGTGAGGAAGTGAACGGCTTCACGGCCAGCTGGGTGACCCAGGGATCCTTCGAGCCGCCCCTGGTGGTGATGGCGGTGCGGGCCGATTCCACCAGTAACGGCATCATCCAGCGCACCGGCCGCTTCTCGCTCAACATGCTGCCGGCCGATCAAAAAGACCTGGCGGCGGTGTTCTTCAAGCCCCAGAAGGCGATCGGCGGCCGCTTTGATGCCGCTCCTTACAGCCTCGGCCCGCTCGGCCTGCCTTTGCTGGAGGCTGCCCTGGGCGCGGTGGAATGCGAGCTGGTGGGTCATGTGGCCCACGGTGATCACACGGTTTTCGTGGGGGAGGTGAAGAGCGCCGTGCTTCAGGGTGAGGGGCCGGCGCTCGAGCTCGCCGGCACCGGATGGCAGTACGGCGGTTGAGCGAAGGCAGCAACGGCACCGAGGCCGCCTCCGGTCCTCTGCTGCAGCGTCCGCAGCGGCTGAAGGAGCGGCTCAGGGAGATCCCGGCCGAGCCTGGCTGCTACTTGATGCGCGACGCAGAGGACCGCATTCTCTACATCGGTAAGGCGAAGCTGCTGCGCAACCGGGTGCGCAGCTACTTCCAGAGCGGCGGTGGCCATGGCCCGAGCCCCCGCATCCGCCTGATGGTGCGCCAGGTGGCCGAGATCGAGTTCATCGTCACCGACAGTGAGGCCGAGGCCCTGGCGCTGGAGGCCAACCTGATCAAGCAGAACCAGCCGCACTTCAATGTGCTGCTGAAGGACGACAAGAAATACCCTTACCTATGCATCACCTGGAGTGAGACCTACCCACGCATCTTCATCACACGCAGGCGCCGCTTCCGATCTCCCCTGGATCGGTTCTATGGCCCCTATGTGGATGTGGGCCTGCTGCGCCGCACCCTGGCGCTGGTGAAGCGGGTATTCCCGCTGCGCCAGCGGCCGCAGCCGCTCTATCGCGATCGCACCTGCCTCAACTTCGACATCGGCCGCTGCCCGGGGGTGTGCCAGCAGAAGATCAGCTCCAGTGACTACCACCGCAGCCTGCGCCAGGTGGCGATGGTGTTTCAGGGACGGAATGATGAGCTGCTGCAACTGCTCCATGAGCAGATGGAGCGCTACGCCGAGCGCCTCGATTTCGAGAGCGCCGCCCGGGTACGCGATCAGATCCTGGGCCTCGACACCCTCACTGCCGACCAGAAGATGAGCATCGGCGACAGCTCGGTGAGCCGCGACGTGATCGCCCTCGCCGCCGACGGGCGGGTGGCGGCGGTGCAGCTGTTCCAGATGCGGGCCGGCAAGCTGGTGGGCCGGCTGGGCTACACCGCCGATGCCGATGGCCTCGAGCCGGGCCCCATCCTGCAGACTGTGATTGAGGAGCACTACAGCCAGGTGGAAGGGGTGGAGATCCCGCCGGAGCTGCTGGTCCAGCATTCCCTGCCTCAGCAGGATCTGATCGAAGAGTGGCTGGCTGAGCTGCGCGGCCGCAAGGTGAAGCTGGCGGTGCCCCAGCGCCAGCAGAAGGCGGACCTGATCGAACTGGTGGTGCGCAATGCGGGTTATGAGCTGCAACGGGCCCAACGGGCCAGCGAGCAGAACCTGCTTGCTACCGAAGACCTGGCTCAGTTGCTCGACCTGCCCAGCCCGCCCCGCCGCATCGAGGGTTACGACATCAGCCACATTCAGGGCAGCGATGCGGTGGCCTCCCAGGTGGTGTTCCTCGATGGACTGCCAGCGAAGCAGCACTACCGCAGATACCGGATCCGCAGCGCCGCGGTGCACGCCGGCCACTCCGACGACTTCATGAGCATGGCGGAGGTGATCCGCCGCCGCTTCCGCCGCTGGGCCCAGGCCAGGGCCGAGGGAGCCGACCTTGGGGAGCTGCGACGCGCCGCCGGCACCGCCCTGCACACCGCCGGCATGAACGACTGGCCCGATGTGGTGATGATCGACGGCGGCAAGGGCCAGCTTTCGGCAGTGATGGAGGCCCTGCGGGAGCTCAACCTGCACGAGGATCTGGTGGTGTGCTCCCTGGCCAAGCAGCGTGAGGAGGTGTTCCTGCCCGGAGCGAAGCAGCCGCTGGAGAGCGAGCCGGAGCAGCTGGGGGTGCAGCTGCTCCGGCGCCTGCGCGATGAGGCTCACCGCTTCGCCGTGAGCTTCCACCGCCAGCAGCGGGGCGAGCGCATGACCCGTTCCCGCCTCTCGGATATTCCTGGCCTGGGGCCGAGGCGGATCAGGGAGTTGCTGGCTCACTTCCGCTCGATCGACGCCATCCAGCTGGCCAGTATTGACACGCTGGCGGCGGCGCCCGGCATGGGGCCGGTGCTGGCCCGGCAGGTGTGGGAGTACTTCCACCCCGAGCAGGCGGAGGAGACCGGCGAAGATCGGGGCTGCCTGGAGATGGCGGGTTGAGGGCCCTTCTGCGCGTCCTGTTTGCTGTTGCCCTTCTCCTTCTGGTGATGGCACCGGCCAGCCATGCCCTGGCTGCTCCGGGGCTGTGCGTGGGACCCGTCTGCGGTGATGAGATCACCCGCAGCGCCAAGCACCACTGGCAACTGCGCCTGCGGGTGAACGACCAGCAGGGTCACCGGGAACGGCTGGTGGTGGATTGCCGCAGTGCCACCATCAGCCCCCGCTCCGGCCCCGTGGAGCGGGGCTATGCCGGGGCGGTGGCGCGACGGGCCTGCCGCCTGGCTGGCGAGTCCCCTTCCTGAGGGATGCTGCATCCGCCGCGGATGATGGACATCGAAGCATTTTTCAGCGGCCCTGTGACATCACCTTCGATCCAGAACGGCGGTCACGGAGATCCGCCCCGCACTCGCCGCCATGACTACGGCCTGGTGTTGCTGCAACTGGCCGGACGGATGCGGCTGGATCTGCTGCTGTTCGCCCTGTTGATCACAGCGGTGGTGCTGCTCGGAGCTCCCGCCAGCCGCTGGACGCTCACTCCCATGGGGCTGTCGGTGCTTGGTATCGCCGTATCGATCTTCATCGCCTTTCGCAATACCCAGGCGATCAACCGTTGGTGGGAGGCCCGCACCCTTTGGGGTTCGATGGTGAATCACAGTCGGAAGTGGCGCGACACCCTGCTGGCTCTGCTGCCGGGCAGCCCGGCCGCCGGCCGTCGCTGCCGGCAGCTGATCGAATATCAAGTGGCGGTGGTGTGGCTGCTCAATTTTGAGCTGCGCAACTACTGGCGCCCCGATCTGCGCCGCGCCATCGATGGTCTGCTTGCCGATCTCAGCCTGCCCTCCGACACCCGTCTGCAGGAGCTCTGCCGGCAGCGGGCCCGGGCGATTGAGCGCCTCCACCATGATGGCCTGATCGACAGCTTTGGCCGGCAGGATCTGATTCAAGTGATCAACTTCTGCCATGACGCCATCGGTGGCCTGCAGCGGATCCGCAACACGCCGCTTCCCGCTTCCTACGATGTGTTTGTGAGGTTGATCACCTGGGTCTACGGCCTTCAGCTGCTACTGCAGTTTCAGCAATCCGGCAACACCCTGATCGGCGCCATTCTATTTCTCGGCTTTCTCACCGCTGAACGCATCGGCGCCTATGTGGAAGGGCCGTTCGATCGCGACGGCAGCAGTTTTTCCCTACCCCTCAACGGAATCTGCAGCACGATCTCAAACGACCTCATGGAGCGCCACCTCGATTTCGGAAGCTTCCGGCCGAGCCAGGATCCGGTCCGCTGGGAGTGAATTCAATGGCTGGGGTGAAACAAAGACGCACAAATGCCGAACCGCAACTGCTGCGAGCTGGTGTGTGGATCCTCGGTGATCAGCTCACGCCGGATCATCCAGCCCTGCAGCTTCTGGTGGAGCAGCTCGGCGCCAGGCAGGCGCGCAGCCGCAGCCGATTGTTGCTGGTTGAGAGCAGATCGGTGCTGGCCCGGCGCCGCTATCACCGCCAGAAGCTGGTGCTGGTATGGAGCGCCATGCGCCATTTCGCCCAGGAGCTGCAGGCGGCGGGCTGGAGCGTGGACCACATCGAGGCCTCAACCTTCGGGCAGGCCCTCGAGACCTGGATCCGGGCCCAGGCCATCACCGAGTTGCACGTGATGGAGCCGGCGGAGCGGCCCTTCCGGCAGGCGATCGAGACGATGGGCCTGTCGATTCCGCTTCATTGGCACCCGTCGAACGCCTTTCTCTGGAGCCGCGACGATTTCGCCGCCTGGGCCCGTCCCTACCGGCAGCTGCGGATGGAGCTGTTTTACCGGGAGGGTCGCAGACGCTTCGGGGTGCTGATGGAGACCGCCCCCGCAGCAGACAGCAATCGGCCCAAGCGGGCGCAGTCTCCCGGGGACAAGCCCCTGGGGGGGCGCTGGAACTACGACCAGGACAACCGCAAGGCACCACCCAGGGGTCTGACCGGCCCGGAACCGCTGCGCTTCGAACCCGATGCCATCACCCGCGCTGTGATTATCAAGGTGGAGCAGCTGAACGCCGCACTGCTGCGCACCGGTGAGCCGGAGCTGCCGGGCCGGAGCGAACCGTTCGGCTGGGCCGTCACCCGCAGCGGGGCCCTCGCCGTGCTGGAGCACTTCATCGCCACCCGCCTTGATGGCTTCGGGCCCTACCAGGACGCGATGGTGAGCGGCCAGCCCACCCTCTGGCATGCGCTGCTTTCCCCATACCTCAACCTTGGCTTGCTGGGTCCGCTGGAGGTGATCCGCCGTCTTGAGCAGGCCGGTCTGGAACGCGGCACGCCGCTGGCCTCGCTGGAGGGGATGATCCGCCAGATCCTCGGCTGGCGCGAGTACACCCATGGCCTCTACTGGTGGTTTGGCCCGGAGTACACCCAGCTCAATCACTTCGATGCCCACCAACCCCTGCCGGCCTGGCTGGAGCAGCTGGGCGCCAGCGGCATGGCCTGCATGGACACGGTGCTGGCCGAGATCGACGCCAGCGGATACGCCCACCACATCCAGCGGTTGATGGTGCTGGCCAACTACGGCCTGATCGCCGGCCTCGACCCCCAGGCCTTCACCGGCTGGTTTCACCGGATGTTCATCGACGGCTACGACTGGGTGATGCAGACCAATGTGATCGGCATGGGCCTGTTCGCCGATGGCGGCCGGCTGGCCAGCAAGCCCTACGCCGCCAGCGGCAACTACATCAATCGGATGAGCACGTACTGCAGGGGCTGCCGCTTCAACCCGAAGCAGCGAATGGGACCGCAGGCCTGCCCCTTCAACGCCCTCTACTGGGACTTCCTGGCCCGCCATGGCGAAAGCCTGCGCCGCAACCCCCGCATGGCCCTGGTGATGAAGCAGCTGGAGAAGATTCCTCCCGACGAACTGGAGGCGATCCGAGTTGCCGCCACCGCCTGGCGCAGCTCGCCTTAGCCTGCCCTCACCAGCATCCGGGCCCGATGCCCTTCGCCTGGCCGCCCGAGGCCTACCTGTGGTTCAAGACTCTGCACATCGTGGGGGTGGTGGTGTGGTTCGCGGGGCTCTTCTATCTGGTGCGGCTGTTCATCTACCACCGCGAGGCCGAGGAGCTGGAGCCGGCCCTGCGAACGGCCTTTCAGCAGCAGTACGCCCTGATGGAGCGGCGGCTGGCCAACATCATCACCACCCCGGGGATGGTGGTGGCCGTGGTGTGCGCCGCGGGGCTGCTCAGCGTGAATCCCGCCTGGCTGCGACAGGGCTGGATGCACGGCAAACTCGCCTTCGTGGCGGCGCTGCTCCTCTATCACGCCTTCTGCTACCGGCTGATGGGCCAGCTGCAGAACGGCCGCTGCAGCTGGAGTGGCCGGCAGCTGCGGGCCCTCAACGAACTGCCCACCCTGCTGCTGGTGATCGTGGTGATGCTGGTGGTCTTCAAGGACCAGTTTCCCACGGGCCCAGCCACGTGGTTGATCGTGGCACTGGTGGTGTTCATGGCCGCCTCGATTCAGTTCTATGCCCGCTGGCGTCGGCTGCGGGCCGTTGATGGCCCGATGGGCAATGGGGAGAGCGGTGGCCCTGCGGACTGAGGCCGACCACCATCCCCTCGCCGCCGTACTTCGCGGTGTCGATGGAGCCAGCTGCCCAAACCGGCTCAATTTCCATTGCCACACGATCTGCAGCGACGGCAGCCTTCAGCCCCATGAGCTCGCCGAGCAGGCCATGGCCATCGGCCTCGAGCATCTGGCGGTGACCGATCACCATGCGAGCGTCGCTCACGCCAGCATCGAGCGATATTTCGCCCGGGTTGCCGCCACCGGCCGGAGCGTGCCCACCCTCTGGCGCGGGGTGGAGATCAGCTGTCTGCTGGAGGGCTGCCTGGTGCACGTGCTGGCCCTGGGCTTCGATACCGACCATGGATCGCTGCATCCCTATCTGCAGGGGCGGGCAGCAGTGGGGCCAGCCCTGCGCGCAGACATGGTGGTGGCGGCGATCCGTGCCAGCGGTGGCCTGGCCCTGCTGGCCCATCCGGCCCGCTACCGCCTCAGTCATCAGCGTCTGCTGGCGGCGGCGGCGGAACTGGGCTTCGACGGAGCGGAGGCCTGGTACGACTACGAGATGGGCGAGCGCTGGCGGCCGAGTCCGCTGGTCTGTGAGGCGATCGCGGCCGAGCTGGCGGATCGTGGTCTTTTGATGAGCTGCGGTACCGATACCCATGGCCTGGTGCTGCAGGGCCGCTAGGGTTCGCTGACACACTCCTTTCAACAGCGATGGGTCTGTTTGATCGCTTCCGGGGCAAGGCCTCCAGCAACTCGACTCCGAAGGTGGCCGGCAGCGCCGCCGAGGCCAACCCCAACAGGAAGGACGACGCCTTCTTCCTCGACGCAGACAGCTCCGCCAGCCTCGGTGATGTTTCATTCATGCGGCGCTCGAATACGATCCGCCGCACCTTCCCCGGCAACGCCGACAGCCCGGGTGGCAAGGAAATGGTGGCTGAGGTGGCCTCGATGGAGGCACGGGTGGAGAAGATGACACCGGGTCTGGCTGGCATCAATCCGCAGGAGAGCGAGGTGAGCCTCACCGACGGAGTGCCCAAGCCGGTGAAGAAGACCTTCGCCCAGCCGATGAGCCAGGCGGAGCTGGATCAGCGCATGCGGGGATCCGCTGTGGCGGTGAATGCTCCCGGTGTGGCCCCGGCCACGATGAAGAAGCCGAAGCTGGAACAGGCCCAGCCAGCCGACACCACATCCAAGACGGCGGCCGGCGCGATCGATCCCTTCAAGGCGATGGCCCGCGACCTCAACTCCTGAACTCTGCCTGGCAG
This sequence comes from Cyanobium sp., assembly GCA_044233605.1. GTDB lineage: Bacteria > Cyanobacteriota > Cyanobacteriia > PCC-6307 > Cyanobiaceae > Cyanobium. Next base: position 13,399 of record JBIIJS010000042.1, read on the forward strand.
GCACCCTCTGGCAGCCCGTGGGCTTCCGTCAGCGCTTCGCTGCTGAGCACCAGGAAACCCAGATGCTCGATCTGTTCGCCGGTCGCCCCCTCCCAGAGGCCTCGATGGTGGGCTTCGAGCAGTCGTTCAGCCATATCGCGCAGGGCCCAGGGATTGCTTCGGCGCAGGAAAGCCAGCACCTTCCCATCCCTGAGCCAGGCCTCACAAAGGGCGCCGTAGCTCCAGTCGGGCATGCGACCGGTGCTGGCGTCGTAGGCGAAGAGATAATCCAGACTGGCTGCCATCTCGAAGCCCCCCTTGTAGCCATGCTCTTGCATGGCGCCGATCCAGCGGGGATTGAGCAGGCGCGAGCGGAGCACCTTGTCCACCTCCCGCTCCAGCCGATGCAGCCGCGGTCGCTGCGAGCGTGAATGGTCGGCGAACCAGAGCGCCGGGGCCGTGCCCCGCACCCGCTCCACGGCGGCGCTGAGGCCGCCCTGGAACTGGTAGTAGTCGTCGGAGTCGAGCAGGTCGTGCTCGCGGTTGTCCTGGTTGTGCAGCACCACCTGCACGCCTGCCAGGCGTCGCTCCAGGCCGGCGCGATCGGCCTTCACCGCGATCGTTTCCCCATCGATGGCATCGCCGTCGCGGCCCGGGTCGCCGCCGTAGCGCCAGCCACTCCAGGCCAGGAAGGCCTCGCCCAGGTCGTCGCGCTCCTCCCACTGGCCGCTGTCGATCAGGCCCTGCAGGCCGGCGCCGTAGGCCCCCGGGGCTGAACCGTAGATGCGGCCGCATGAACCCTCGCGTCGGAAGGCAGCGGCAAGGGGATTGAGGGGCTCCGGTTCATCCAGCTGCGCCACCAGTCGGGTCGCCCGGTCGACCCAGCCAATCAGCTGGGGGAAGGCGTCGCGGAACAGGCCGGAGATGCGCAGGGTCACATCCACCCGGGGCCTGGCGAGCAGCGGCAGCGGGATCAGCTCCAGATCCACCATGCGCCGGCTCGGACCATCCCAGACGGGCCGCACACCCATCAGCGCCAGGGCCTGGGCGATGTCTTCGCCACCGTTGCGCATCGTGGCTGTACCCCACACCGACAGGGCCAGACAGCGCAGGTCGTCGCCCTCCTCCTGGCGGTGCAGCTCCAGCAGCAGCTCGGCGCTGCGCCGGCCCAGATCCCAGGCAGCCTCGGTCGGCAGCCCGCGCAGATCAACGCTGTAGAAATTGCGGCCCGTAGGCAGCACATCCGGGCGCCCGCGCGTGGGAGCTCCAGAGGGGCCGGCCGCGATCCGATCGCCCGCCAGACCGGCCAGGAAGGCGTCCCGTTCGGCATCGCCACAGGCCAGCAGCGGCGGCAACACGCGGCTGCGCAGATGGGCCAAGGCCTGCTGCGTCGCCTTCCCCTGCGGCCCGGACCATTCGTGGACTGGATCGCCGATCAGCCCCAGCTCATGGCGCACCAGAGCGAGGGCCTGCCGTTCCAGAAGGGCCACCGCATCGCCCACCCGCCGCAGGCCGGGGCAATGGCCAACGGGGTCGAGCCGGTGGCGATCCGCTTCCTCCAGCTGGGCCTCCTCCGCGTCTGCCCAGGGATCGAGGCTCAGGCCAAGATCGGTGGCGATCGCCTGCACCAACCCCTGCCGGCCGGGCTGGGGGGCCCGTGCCAGGCAGAGCAGCAGCTCTGCCAGCCGCTCCGGCTTCGGGAGCTGGCCATAGACATGCAGGCCCAGCCGGATCTGGGCCTCCTTGAGTTCGCAAAGGTAGCCATCCGCCGCCTCCAGGCGGGCCTCGAGCTCCGGTGGGGCAGTGCTGGATCCGACCCGCTCGTCAGGCAGATGCAGATCCCCCAGGCGCCGTTCCAGCTCCTTGCGCAGCGCCTCGCTGCGTTCACCACCGAGCTGGCTGGCCTGCCAGTACTCATCCAGCAGGCCCTCTAGAGCCTGCAGCTCTCCATGCAGGCCGCCGCGACCCAGCGGTGGGGTCAGGTGGTCGAGGATCACCGCCTGGGCGCGACGCTTTGCCTGGCTCCCCTCGCCCGGATCGTTGACGATGAACGGATAGAGATGGGGAAGCGGGCCGAGGGCCCACTCGGGGAAGCAATCGGCGGAGAGGCCCACCCCCTTGCCGGGCAGCCACTCGAGATTGCCATGTTTGCCCACGTGCACCACCACATGGGCACCGAAGGCCTGGCGCAGCCACAGGTACTGGGCCAGGTAGGCGTGGGTGGGGGGCAGGTCGGGGCTGTGATAGCTGAGCGAGGGGTCGCGGTCGTAGCCGCGCGCTGGTTGGATCAGCACCGCTACCCGGCCGAATCGAAGGCCGCGCACCGGGAACGCCGGGCCCGCGGCGGCAGCGATCACCTTCAGCGACGGGTCGGCCGCCGCCGGGCCCCAGACAGCTTCCAGCCGCTGACGGCCCGAGGCCGGCAGGGTGACGTACCAGCTCTGGTAGTCGGCCAGCGATAGATGGTCGAGTGCTGCGCGGTGCTCACTCTCGGGATCGTTGCTGCGCCCCGCCAGCAGGTGGGCGATCAGGTCGTCGCCATCGGCGGGCAGGGCCACGCCACCGAGGTCGTGGCCGCTCTCCGCCAGCCAGCCCAGCATCGCGGCTGTGCTGGCCGGGGTGTCGAGACCGACCCCGTTGGCCAGACGGCTGTTGCGGGTGGGGTAGTTGGCCAGCACCAGCGCCAGCTGGCGTTGATCCGGCGGGGTGGCACGCAACCGGGCCCAGGAGGCCGCCAGGCAGGCTACCCAGTGCAGCCGTTCGCCATCCGGCTGGTACCGGGGCAGGGCGGTGGCGAGGCGATCACTGCTGCAGACGCTCTCCTTGAAAGCCACCACCCGGCTGGTGATGCGGCCATCGAGTTCCGGCAACGCCACCTGCAGACTGAGGTCGAGCGGTCCGAGCCCGATCGGACTTTCG
>JBIIJS010000222.1:0-4205 GCA_044233605.1 Cyanobium sp.
CCGACCTGCAGGCCACCCTCGCCAATGCGCGCCGCCTCACCGACCAGTGGCAGGCGGTGGGCGGCGACGTGCGCAAGCTCACCGACGATCCGAAGTTCATCGATGGCATCCGCGCGGTATCGGTGGGACTGGGCAAGTTCTTCGAGGAGCTCTACCCGGCCCAGGTGGATGCCGCCAAGGCCCGCGAACAGCGGGAGCAGGAGAAGCGCGACAGCGGCCGCCGTTCGGGCCGCGGGCCCTTGCCCAACCTGACGCCGGAGGATCGGATGGCGCCGCGCAGCAAGGCGCCGGCCGTCACACCGCCGTGAGTGCGCCTTCGGACGGCTGAACGAGCAGCGCGATTGGTGATCGCCTGTCTCGATACGAGAGCGCTATCTACTTGGAGGGAGGGGTTGTGAATCTGAACCTGTGTGCAACAGGCCTTCGCCCGGCTGGTTGCCTGTGACAGTTCGGCGCAAGCTCTGCGTTGACGCAGTGTCTGCACGAAAGGCCACTGCGGCCCCACACCTACACCCCGCTGATCGCCTCCATGGCGATGGCGGCGATGGCCTGGTCGCTGGCCTTGGGGAGCTGCACGTATTTGCCACCGGCGGCCTCGGCCAGATCCTTGCCCATGCCGCTGCCGATGAACTTGCGCTCGGTGTCGATCACCAGCAGCTTGATGCCCAGGGCCCGGTAGCGGCTGGCCACCTGCTTCACCTCCTCCTTGAGGTCCACCGGCTCCTCCCCCTCGATCGCCGGCTGGCCGAGCGAGCGCGCCAGGGGCACGTTGCCGCGGCCGTCGGTGATCGCCACCACCACCACCTGGCCCAGATCGCCGGTGGCCAGGGCATTGGCGGCAACCCGGGCCGCCTGGGTGAGGCCATGGGCCAGCGGCGAACCGCCGCCGCAGGGCATCGCCTCAAGCCGGCGGCGGGCGGCGGTGATCGAGCGGGTGGGGGGCAGCAGCACCTCGGCCTGCTCACCGCGGAAGGGGATCAGGGCCACCTCGTCGCGGTTCTCGTAGGCCTCGGTGAGCAGCCGGATCACCGCTCCCTTGGCGCTCTGCATGCGGTTGAGCGCCATCGAGCCGCTGGCATCCACCAGGAAGATCACCAGGGCGCCGGCCTTGCGCTGCAGCCGCTTGGCGCGCAGATCGCCGTCTTCCACGATCACGCGGCGATGCGGTTCGCGCTCACGCCGGGCCTTCTGGTGCGGCGCGGCGGCCCGGAGCGTGGCGTCGACGGCGATGCGGCGCACGGGCCCGCGGGGCAGCATCGGCTTCACGTAGCGGCCACGTGAATCGCTGAACACCACCGCCCGGCTGCCGCTGCCGCCGCTCTTGGCGCGGGCGGCCGAAAACAGCAGCAGGTCGGGGTCGATCGCGGTGGCCTCCGGATCGAGCAGGAACTCCTCGGGGATCGACGGCGGCGCCTCATCCTCGGGGCTCCCGTCGTCGGGCTCCTCGGGTTCGTCGGGTTCCTGTTCCTGTTCGTTCTCCGGTTGCTCGGGCTCCTCGGGCGGCTGCTCCCCCTGCGGCGGCGGCGGCGGCGGCGGCTCGAGCGGCTGATCGGGATCGGGGGGCGGCAGCTGCAGGGCCCGCGGCGCGATCACCAGCCGCACGGCCACCTGCAGATCGTCGGCCTCCACCCGGTCGCGGCCGCTCAGGGCGGCGTGGGCGCGCGCCACCCGCACGGCATAGAGCTCGCTGCGATGGCCCTCCACGCCGCCGCGGATCGCCTCGTTCACGAGATAGGCGATCTGTTCGCGCCCGATGCTCACATCGGGCAGCCACTGGCGGGCAAGCAGCAGCTGGGTGGCCAGGGCGTCGGTCTCCTCCTGCCAGCGGGCGCGGAAGGCGTCACTGCCCTCGCCGTGCTCCAGGGCCGAGCGGCTGATCGCCACCCGCTGCTCCAGCTCCAGCACCTGGTTGGCACTCAGGCAGATCGCGAACCGATCGAGCAGATGGTCGCGCACCGCCCCCTCCTCGGGGTTGTAGGTGGCGATCAGCAGGCAGCGGCACGGATGGCTGAGGCTGAGCCCCTCGCGTTCGATGCGGTTCTCGCCGCTGCCCACCGCCGCCAGCAGCAGGTTGGTGATGCCGTCGTCGAGCAGGTTGAACTCATCGACGTAGAGCACGCCGCGGTGGGCCTCGGCCAGCAGGCCCGGCTGGAACACCGGCGCGCCGGCGGCCAGGGAGGCAGCCACATCGACCGAACCGAGCAGGCGGTCTTCCGTGACCCCCAGGGGCACCTGCACGAACGGGGCCGGCACCACCTTCGTGGGCAGCAGGGCCGAGCGGTCGAGCCCCTGCGGATCGCCACCGCACTCCTGCACCCGCTGGCGGGTGGGGGCATCCCAGTCGTCGGGGCGGCTGGGATCGGTGTTGAGGGAGGGCAGGCCGGAACCGAGATCGAGCACATCGATCGGTGGCAGCAGGGCATGCAGGCCGCGGGCCAGCACCGATTTGCCGGTACCCCGACCGCCGGCGATCACCACCCCGCCCAGGCCCGGGTCGACGGCGGCGAGCAGCAGGGCCAGCTTGAGGGTGCCGTGGCCGGTGATCGCCGCCAGGGGGAAGGCGCGCGCAGCGGCGTCACGGATGAAGGAGCTGCCGGGGGCGCTGGCGACCATGCGGGGAAGAGGGCGGCCGGAGACGGGAGGGTCAGTCTCGCCGATGCCGGGAACCCATGGCAGGATCGCCGCGCCTGCGGCCGGTGTTCGTGTCCGAGTCGATGCCGGAATCCAGCATGATCGACCCGTTCCGGATCGCCGCTCGCTTCCAGCTGCCTGGTCTGGTGCGCACGGTCGAACCGCTGGGCAACGGCAACGTCAACGACACCTTCCTGGTGCGGGTGGAGGCGCCGGGGCAGCCGGGCTACGTGCTGCAACGGCTCAACACCCGCGTGTTCCGCCAGCCGCGGCTGGTGATGGCCAACCTCCAGGCCCTCAGCAGCCACGTGCAGCGGCGACTGGCCGGCGGGGCCGTGCCGGCGGGGCGCCGCTGGGAGATGCCCACGGTGCTGGAGAGCCACGGGCAGGGCCAACCCTGGCTGGAGGAGGGCCAAGACTTCTGGCGCGCGATGAGCTTCATCGAGCATTCCCGCAGCGTGGAGGTGCCGGAGAGCCGTCCGCAGGCGCAGGAGCTCGGCTGGGCCCTCGGCACCTTCCACGACCTGATCCACGACCTGCCGGCAGAGCGGCTGGCCGACACCCTCGAGGGCTTCCACGTCACACCGGGCTATCTGGCGGCCTACCGCAAGGCACTGGCAACCCACCGCCGGCCCGGATCAGCGGAACTCACCTGGGCCACCGCCTTCGTGGCGGCCCGCGAGGGTCTGGCTCCGGTGCTGGAGGAGGCGCGGCAGCGGGGCGAGCTGCGGCTGCGGCCGATCCACGGCGATCCCAAGGTGAACAACGTGCTGCTCGACAGCCACAGCGGCGAGGCGATCGCCCTGGTGGATCTCGACACGGTCAAGCCCGGGCTCGTGCAGTGGGACATCGGCGACTGTCTGCGCTCGGCCTGCAACCGCCTCGGCGAGGAGGCGGCCGACTGGGAAGCGGTGCAGTTCGATCCGGAGCTCTGTGAAGCCCTGCTGAGCGGCTATCTGGACGCCGCCCGCGGTTTCCTAGATGACGCCGATTTCGCCTATCTGGTGCCGGCGATCCAGCTGATCGCCTTCGAACTGGGCCTGCGCTTCCTGGCCGACCACCTGGCTGGCGACACTTATTTCCGTACCAACCGGCCGGGCCACAACCTGGAGCGGGCCCTGGTGCAGTTCCGCCTCACCGAGAGCATCGAGGCGCAGCGGGGGGAGATCGGCGCGATCGTCGAACGGTTGCGCCGGGCGGGCCGATGAGCGCAACGAAATCCCGGACGATCGCCCGGCCCTTTCAGCTGGTGCCGTTCCCCACGGAGGCCGCCACAGCCGGCCTGCCCGCCGATCTGGAGCTGAACGGCAGGCTGGAGCGGCACCCCGGGGGGCTGCGGGTGATCTACCTGCTGAGCGGCCCGCTGCAGGTGCTGCGCATCCCGGCCCCGGCCTCCCGCCCGCAGCGTTGCGACGATCTCTGGCAGGGCACCTGCTTCGAGCTGTTCGTGGCGGCGGTGGGAGCGGCGCCCTACCGGGAGTTCAACCTCTCCCCCTCGGGCGACTGGAACGTCTACCGGCTCGACGGCTACCGCAGCGGGCTGCGGCCGGATCCGGCCTGGCAAGCCCTTGACC
>JBIIJS010000223.1:0-4168 GCA_044233605.1 Cyanobium sp.
GAAGACTGCCGTGGTCCCAACGATACCAACGCCGTAAATATGATGATCGGCGACGATGGCTTCGTGCGCGATCTGTTCATGTTCATGCCCAACTCCACCATCACCATCAGCGGCGACCCTTTCGGCTCAAACGAAGCCCAGGGAAAACCCCAGGTGGCTGCCGCCGTGTGGGTTGATAGGCTCCGTTTCACCAATCGCGCCACGCAGCTCTATGTGCCAGGCGAAGACGCCGCATTTTATGGTCTTGAAACCAATCCCGATGATAAATTCAGGCCTCCATTTTTTGATTACATCGCCCGCAGCATCACCAGCTCGTCTCTGTTCCGTCGTTTTCCGTGGCAGAGATGATCGCCATGAAATCGCCAACCCGATGTGAAGCAGCCTGCCTGAGGTCTGCGCAGAGACGCAGCAGCTCCGGTTTCTCCCTCGCGGAGGTGCTGGTAGGAACCGTGATCCTCGCCTTCGCCGTAGCCATGGCCGCCGCGATGCATGGTGTGGCGAGCTTCGGCCTGCTCGGCAGCACCACGATCAACGACCGTGATGCCCTCGTTGATGCCGATGTGGCGGCGATCCGCGCTCTGGCGGAGGCCTACAACTGGTGCTCCGGAGCCGGAACCCTCGAGGCCACAGGCCCCTGCGAGGGCCTGGATCCAAGCTCCCGCGATTACTACCCGCCGTCTGATCGGGCCAACATGGACCGATTTTCAAAGCAAATCTGCACCAATGGCACGCTCAACAACACCCTGATCGCCGCCATCAGGGCCCTCCCTGCCCTGCCCGATATCAACCGCACGGTGGAAATCGCACAGAACATCGGCACCATCACCAACGCGATCCGTATCAGTTACACCAGCCCCGCCGACAACAACAATCCCGTCTCCCGTTCGGTGGTGATCACCCCCGCCGTGGCGGCCTGGTGCCCATGAACCACCACCATCGCCACACCTCCCGGGGCGACTCCATGGTCGAGTTGCTGATCACCGCCTCGCTGTTCGCCCTGGTCTCCGGCGTCGTGGTGCAGAGCACAGGTAGCAGCGTGCGGCGCGCAGAGGTCAACGCCATCGCGGTGGAGCTCGCCGGTTGGCTGGAGAATGTGCAACGGGAAACCATGAGCCGCAACGAGCTGAGCGGTCAGCCCCAGCCCTGCTCGATCACCTTCAACAGCGGCGCAGAGCTCGAAACCGGAGCGGTGCTGGCCAGGGTGCCAGGCGGCTGCGCCCCTGGTTCGCCACGGCAGAACGGTGATGATGTGTTCCTGCTGCCCGGCAGCCGCGGCGGCAGAAGTTTCAACATGCGGTTGCTCGGCGGCCAGAACCCGGATGGACCAGTCACCTACTCGCCCCGCGGCACCACCACCCTCACCGAGCCGCGCACCCTCGTGATCAGCCGCAACGGCGGCGGACCCGTGCGTTGCCTGCGCATCGCGCCCCTGCTTGGCACCATCACGATCGGTGCGGCCAACAATCCAGACGATGCCATCTGTGAGGAGGAGAGTTTCGGTGGCACGATCTGATCCCAGCGCCCGATCCGCCCGCCGCGCCGCTCAAGCCGGGCTCACGATCACCGAACTGCTGATCTACCTGCTGCTCGGTGGCGTTCTCGCCGCCGCGGCCGCCAGCCTGGTGGTGAGCAATGTGCGCACCGGCCGCAACCTTGAGCTGCGCCAGCGGGCGGTGGATCTCTATGGCCGCATCAACCACCTGCTGCAGCTCGAGATCAGCGAGGGCAGCCAGATCGCCTACAACGCACCCCTCCCCGCCGGCTGCGGCCCCGGCACGCCTCTGTTCAGCGTCAACGTGCCCTCCCCTCTCAACACGTCCGAGCAGGCCAGCCCGCCCGCCCGGATTCACTACTACAGCCGCAACAACGGCAACGACCTCTGGCGTTGCGGCCCCAGCATCGATGAAAACGGGTTCGACTTATTCGACGACGTCGACAACAACGGTGTACCGAAGCCCAACCCACTGCCCAATCCCCATTTCGATGCCCTGGTCAGCGCCAATACCCAACTCGTGCTCACCAACACCACCGACCAGCGTGCGCTCAACTACAGGGTCACCTTGCTCGGCCCCGATGGTGAGCAGGTGGTCTTCCAGGCAGGCACGGCCAACCAGCCCCTGATCGCCCGCACCGGCGTGCATCTGATCAGGCTGACGAATTAACCAGCTCAGGGCGGCGGGGCCGGCGCCGTCAGCACCAGCGTGGTGGCAATGCGCTGCTGGCTGCCGCCCGGCAGCGGCAGTTGCTGCTCCAGCTGCAACCTCAGCTGGCCCCGCTCCAGCCGCTCGGCCCGCAGGCCCGGGGCCGCCAGGCCATCGAGCAGCACCCGGTTCTGCGCGGCACCGGCGCTGGGCTCGCCATACAGACCAAAGGCCGGGCCGCAGCGCAGCAGCACCTGGCCACGCCAGATCGGGCTGGGGGGCGGACCAACCGCATAGGTGATCGGCCCAGTGGCGGTGCGCAGCTGCAGCACCGGCTGCCGCCCCGCCAGGGGGCAGGCGGCCCCCGCTCCACTACCCAGCTCCAGGGCGGCGGCGCGGCGCAGATCGGCGCGGATCAGCGCCAGGCTGCGGCGCTGCCAGGTGCGCTCCCGCAGCAGCCGCGCCAGCCGCAGGCCGCGGTCGCCGCCGGCCAGCAGCAGGTTGATCACCACCGCCACCAGCAGCAGGCCGAGCCCCAGGGCCAGCAACAGCTCCAGCAGGGTCATCCCCGCCATGCCCCCGCCGGTGCCGGGCCGCCTCACAGCGAAGCATCCGGCTGGCAGGCGCCCGCCTCCCAGCGGCCCAGCCGCACCACCCCCAGCGGCAGCGACAGCACCAGGCAGCGCACCAGCTCCGCCTCCTCCACCCGCACCAGCACGGTGCCGCCATCGAGCACCAGGCCATTGATGCTGAAGCGCACCGCCGCCGGCAGGTTGTGCTCCAGCTGCACCGCCCCCTCGCCCGCATCGCTGCCAAGCCCGCCGGCCACCCCAGGGCAGGCCCGCAGGCCCGCCGATTGCGGCGCCTGCCAGCCCGCCTCGCCCAGCGCCAGGGCGCAGGGCCGGCCCGTGCGCTCCGCCGCCGTGCGCCCCTGCTCGATCCCCAGCACCAACCGCCGCACCGCGTTGTCGAGCCGCACCGCTGCCAACGAGCGCGCCGCGCCCCGCAACGCCACCAGCCCCAGCAGCCCCAGAAACGCCGCCACCAGAAGCAGTTCCAGCAACGTGAAGCCCCGCTCGCGCGCCATCAGAGCGCTCCCTCCTCGCCGCACAGCCCGAAGGCCGCTGGGCTGTACAGGCGCCGGCGCGGCTCATTCAGCCCCTCGGCATCCACCTCCACCTGCAGCAGCGCCGCCTCCTGCAGCACCTCCTGGCGGCGCCGCAGGCCCCCCTCCGCCGGAATCAGCCGCAGGTCGTGCAGCCAGTGCGTCACCCAGGCGTCGCAGCTGGGGGCCGGCGACGGCCCCGCGGCAGACGGGGCGGCGAGTTGCGCCAGCCGGCTCTCGATGCCGTTCAGCTCGGCGTCCACCCGCTCGCGCAGCTCCTGTCGCTGCTCCTCCGCCATGCCGGCCGCCACCACCGTCACCTGCAGCTGCGAGGAGGCGGCCACGCTGCCGCTCAACAGCAGCGAAGCCACCAGCAATTCGCTGATCGTCATGGCTCCATCCCCCGCAGGCCGAGCTCCCGCAGCGTCCCCACCCGCAGCGGGCCGGCGCCGGCTGCGGCCCGCAGCTGCAGCAGAAACGCCGCCCGCCAGGGCTGGGCACCGGGCTCCTCAAGTAGCAGCTCCAGGCTGCCCGCCGATCCCGCTGCCTGCTCAGCGTCAGGCAGCGGACGCCACTGAATCAGCCGGTAGTGCACCGGAGCGCCGCTGCCGATGCGCAGACCCTCGCGGGCAGAGCTGTCAGCGCAGCCATCCGCCGCTGCCGGCCACTGCTCCAGGGCCAGCGCCAGCAGGCAACCGTGGCCCGCCGCCACCCGGCCCACCAGGTGATGGGCCGCCGAAACCAGCCGATCTTCGGCGCGGCGCTGCACCAGCGAGGCGCTGTGGCGCAGCCGCGACTGGTGCACCGCTGTCTGGGCGGCCAGGCTGGCCAGCAGCAGCAGCAGGCCGGCCAGCACCGCCAGCGGCAGGGCAAAGCCACTGGTGTGCAATGGCCGGTGGAATGGAGGCCGGTGAATTGGAGG
>JBIIJS010000043.1:0-16032 GCA_044233605.1 Cyanobium sp.
TGGGCGGTGGTGTTGAGCGACTCGATCTGCACCTCCAGGCGGCCGCTGTCGCCACGGACGACGTTGAGCACCGAAAGCGAGGCGTTGTCGAGCCGAAGCCGCCGAAAGCCGCTGGCGGGCAGACCCATCAGGCTGAGCAGCAGGCAGCGCAGGATGCCGTTGTGGGCCACCACCAGCACGGTGCCTGCCTCGGCCTCCGGCTCGAGCCACTCGCCATGGCGCAGTAGCAGATCGGCGACGAAACGGCCCGCCTGCTCGGTCAGCTCCGGCACCGGCCGGTAGAGACTCCCATCGGGGCGTGTCAGCTCGAGCTGCTCGGGGGCCCGGCGCCAGAGGGCCTCCAACTCAGGATGGCGCTCCTTCACCTCGCTCTGCAGCAGGCCGCTCCAGGGGCCCAGATCGATCTCGAGCAGATCATCGTCGAGGCTGGGTCGCAGGCCCTGGCCGTGGCGCTCCAGCAGGGCCTCGGCCGTGTGGCGGGCTCGGCGCAGCGGCGAGCTGTAAGCGGCGATCAAGGGAAGCTCCGCCAGGGCCTCACCGACACTGCGGGCCTGGCTGATGCCCTCCTCCGACAGTGCTGAGAGATCGTCGCGACCCTGGATGCGGCGCTCGAGGTTGAAACTGCTCAGCCCGTGGCGGACCAGCAGGATGCGAAGGGGCACAGGCCTTGCGCCGCAGGGAGAACCATCGTATGGGAGCGCCCCTGTCCACAACCCGCCGCCGGGCGAGAGAATCGCGCTCCTACTGCAGGCGCCGCCTTGGATGCCCCGCGCACCGAACCCCTGAAACGCCCCCCGGCCGACGACCCGGCCTGGAAGCGGGGCATCGCCCTGCTCGCCCTGGTACTGAGTGGCTGGCTCTGGTTCGTCGGACTGGTGGACAGCCTCAGCCGCCCCTCGGTGGAGGATGACCTGAGCCTGCGGCAGCTGCAGCTCACCACCCTGGCCGCAGAGGCGCTGCCGCCGGAGCTGAGGCCAGCCCTTGTGGGTGAGGCACCCCGAGCAGCCCTGGTGCAGGCTCTGGAGCGCCAGATGGAGGCCGCGGAGCTGCCACCCACGGCGGCCCAGCGGCTGGAGCTGGCTTTGCTGGAGCGCAGCGGCGAAGCAGGAGAGAAACGGCAGAGCCAGCCGCGCCAGGACCTGATGGCCCTGATCGAAACGGTCGATGCGCCGCGCCGGCCTCTGCTTACCGCCCTGATCGATGGAGGCCGCCGCAGCCCCGAGGAGCAACAGAGCCTGCTGCAACCATGGAATCCCTCGCCGATGCTGCGCCAGCTCAGTTGTGAACAGCTCGGCGGGCCAGCCTCGGCATGCCCGGCCGCCACCGAGGCCAACCGCCTGCTGCTGCGCCTCCTTGGGGTGAACCTTCTACCCCTGCTGCTGGTGCTGGCGGGTGTGGCTCTGCTGCTGAGGAGGATCTGGCTGCAGTTGCGCGGCCGCAGTGCCGGGGCTCCGCCGCTGCTTGGACCGCCCCTCTCACCTGTGGATGTGACGCTGCTGATCGCCGGTGGCTTCGTGCTGATCGGCGAGGTGCTGATGCCGGAGCTGCTGCGACCGCCTCTGGAGGCGCTGGTGGGCGGCCTGGCGCTCACGGCGGTGCAGGCCCAGGGCCTGCAGGTGCTGCTGCTCTATCTCGGCCTGATGGCGGCGCCGTTGCTGATCCTCGCCTGGATGCTGCCGCCCTTCTCCCAGCGGCCTTCCGGTGGCTGGCTGCAGTGGCATCTGCGGCCGATCGCCCCCGCCCTGGCCCAGGCCGCTGCCAGCGTGCTGATGGTGCTGCCCTGCGTTGCCCTGAGCAGCTGGCTGATCGGCAGGATCTGGGGCGATCCGGGCGGCAGCAACCCCCTGCTCGATCTGGTGCTGACCAGTGCCGACCCGCTGGCCCTGGCCTGTTTCGCCCTGACCGCGGTCGTACTGGCACCTCTGTTCGAGGAGACCCTGTTCCGCGGGGTGCTGCTGCCGGTCCTGGGCCGACGCGTCGGTGGGGGATGGGCCGTGGTGCTCAGCGCGGCCCTGTTTGCCGCCGCCCACCTAAGCGTCGGTGAATTCGTGCCACTGCTGGTTCTGGCCCTGGGACTGGGGCTGCTGCGCTGGCAGAGCGGCCGCCTGCTGCCCTCCGTGCTGATGCACGCCCTCTGGAACGGCATCACCTTCCTCAATCTGTTGTTGCTTGCCGACTGAGAGCGCTTGCTGCCACCCCCAATGGGTGGTTCACTTGCGCAGAATCGGATCAGCCCTTTGGTCGCCACCTTCCCCCAGGACTCTCTGCGACTTGCCCCACCAGCTCCCCGTGGCAGAACGTCGCGCCGACTGCGCAGCGGTGGTGAAGGTCTGAAGCTGATCCAGAGCTCGATGTCGGCCCGGCGCGTGGAGCGGCAGGCACCCTGGCTCGCGGGTCTGCACAGGCTCAGTACCGGAGCGCTGGTGGGCATCGGCCTGTCGATGCTCGGGCTCAGCGCCCTTACCCTTCACTGGCAGAATCGCTGGGCCAGCAGCTACCGCGATCTCGAGGCCACCAAGGCCCTCGAGCATCGCCTGCAGGAATCTTCCGCCCTGCTGGAACAGCACCACCTCGGAGCCGTTCGCCGCCCAGGCCAGCTGGTGCCCACCAGCAGCGAGAACCTGATCCATCTGAGCCAACCCCAGGCCAGTGTCAGCCGCAGCGGGGTGCCCCTGCTGGCCGGCCTGCAGCTGCGCCGCATCCCCGCAGGCTTCTGACGGCATGGCCGGTTCGTCCACCCGTCGCCATCGTCCCGGAGGTGCCAGCCGCTCCTCTGGCCTCGGCATCTCCCCAGCCCCCGCTGCACCAAGGGTGGCTAGGGCCGCTGGAACACCTCACCGTCTGAGCCAGATCCAGCCGCTTCCACGGGGCAGGATGCTTGCCGTATTCCTGATGCTGTGTGCCTCCCTGGCGGGCCTGGGTGGAAGGCTTGCCTGGCTGCAGATCTTCCAGGCCGAACGGCTTCAGGAGCGGGCACGGGCCTTTCAGACGCACGCGGTCACGCCACTGGGCAAGCGGCGCACGATCGTCGACCGCCAGGGCACCCTGGTGGCCCTCGACGAAGAACGCTTCAGCCTCTGGGCCCATCCGCGCTACTTCAATTTCCCAGGCGACGATCCCCAGGCGATCCGTCGACCCGATGAGCTGGCCGACCGGCTCGCACCGGTGCTGGCCCAGTCGAAGCAGAAGCTGCTGGAGGCCATGGGCAATCGCCGCAGCGGCGTCAGACTCGCCACCGGCCTCGATCCAGAGACCGCTGAACGGGTGCGCAATCTCGGCATCAGCGGCCTCGACCTGGAGGCCTATCCACAGCGCATTTATCCGCGCGGCCAGCTGTTCGCCAATGTGGTGGGCTTCCTTAACCTTGAGCGGGTCCCCCAGGCTGGCCTCGAGCAGAGCCGCGACCGGGATCTCAAGCGCCAGGAGACCACCTTCAGCATGCGTCGCGGCGCCGACGGCACCCCCCTGCCTGACGGCATCAAGGCCGGCTCGCTGTACGGCGACGACCTCAGGCTGCAGCTCACCCTCGATGCCCGCCTGCAGCAGGTGGCCCAGGCGGCCCTGGCAAAGCAGGTGAAGCAGTGGAGCGCCAAGCGAGGCGCCGCCCTGGTGATGGATGCCCGCAGCGGCGAGATGCTGGCCCTGGCCTCCACTCCCACCTACGAGCCCAACCGCTTCTGGTCCTACAACCCGGCCCTGTTCCGCGAATGGTCGGTGCAGGATCTCTACGAACCCGGTTCCACCTTCAAGCCGATCAACCTGGCTCTGGCCCTCCAGGAAAAGGCGATCACCCCCAACGGCACCGCCAACGACGTGGGCCAGCTCACGATCGGCGGCTGGCCGATCTTCAATGCCGACCGCCGCGCCAACGGCGTGATCGATTTCCCCACGGTGCTGCAGGTGTCGAGCAACGTGGCCATGGTCGATGCCATGGCGCGCATGAAGCGTGAGCAGTTCTGGAGTTGGCTGCACAGGCTCGGCATCGACGATGTGCCTGACACCGATCTGCCCGGGGCGGTGGCCGGCCAGCTCAAGAGCCGCCAGGAGTTCATCGGCGGTGCGATCGAGCCGGCCACCGCCGCCTTTGGCCAGGGATTCTCACTCACCCCGCTGAAGCTGGTGCAGTTGCACGCCATGCTGGCCAACGGCGGCCGCCTGGTGAGCCCCCACATCACCCGTGGCCTGCGCTCCGGCGATGCCCTGGCTGGCACCAGCCGCAACAGCGGAGTACAGCTGCTTGATCCGAAGGTAGCCCGCACCGTGGTCGACTGGATGGAGTCGGTGGTCGACAAGGGCAGCGGCAAGGGTCTGCAGATTCCCGGCTACCGCCTCGGCGGCAAGACCGGCACAGCACAGAAAGCCCAGAACGGTGTTTACATCCCAGGAGCGCGCATCTGCAGCTTCGTAGCGGTTCTGCCGATCGAGGATCCCCGCTATGTGGTTCTTGTGGTGGTGGATGAGCCCCAGGGTGGTAACGCCTACGGCTCCACCGTGGCAGTGCCGGTGGCGAAACAGATCATTGAATCCCTGCTGGTGATTGAGAAAGTGCCCCCCAGCCGGCCGGTCGGAGGCAGCGCGGCGGCAGCGCCGACCCGCACCTGATCCACCCGCCCGTCATCCGGCTGTGCTCATTTGCGCAACCGAACCATCACCCTGCCGGGCCTCCCCGTTCCTCTGGCTAGCTTGGATTCAATCCATATCCGATGGCCCGGCAGCGCCAGACCTTCACCAGAAACGCATCCCTTCCGACACACCCCATGGCCAACCTGCTCGATCAACTCGCCGCCATGACCGTGGTGGTAGCCGACACTGGTGACATCGACGCCATCCGCCAGTTCACCCCCCGGGACGCCACCACCAACCCCTCGCTGATCCTTGCCGCCGCCCAGATCCCCAGCTACCAGGAGCTGATCGATCGATCGCTGCGCGAATCCCGCGAGGTGATGGGCCCCGCCGCCGGGGCTGATGAGGTGGTGAGCGAGGCGATCGACGAGATCAGTGTGATCTTCGGTCGCGAGATCCTGAAAATCGTGCCCGGCCGGGTGTCCACCGAGGTGGATGCGCGCCTCAGCTACGACACCGAAGCCACGATCACCAAGGCCCGCAAGCTGATCGGCCTCTACAACGACGCCGGCATCGGCAACGAGCGGGTGCTGATCAAGATCGCCTCCACCTGGGAGGGGATCCGGGCGGCTGAGCTGCTGGAGAAGGAGGGTATCCACTGCAACCTCACGCTTCTGTTCGGTTTCGCCCAGGCGGTGGCCTGCGCCGAGGCCGGGGCCACGCTGATCTCCCCGTTCGTGGGGCGCATCCTCGACTGGTACAAGAAGCAGTCCGGCCGCGACAGCTATCCAGGGGCAGAGGATCCTGGCGTGATCTCGGTCACGAAGATCTTCAACTACTTCAAAACTTACGGCTACAAGACCGAGGTGATGGGAGCCAGCTTCCGTAACATCGACGAGATCATTGAGCTGGCCGGCTGCGATCTGCTCACCATCTCGCCGGCGTTGATGGATGAGCTGCGCAGCACCGACGGCGAACTGGAGCGCCGCCTCAACCCCTTCGATCCCGCCTCCACCCAGGAGCGGATCCACCTGGATCGTGCCCTGTTTGATTCGATGATGGCTGGCGACCCCATGGCCAGCGACAAGCTCGACGAGGGCATCCGCGGCTTCAGCAAGGCGATCGAAACGCTCGAGGCCCAGCTGGCCCACCGGTTGGCAGAACTCGAAGGCGGTGCCGCCTTCACCCACGCCGTTCACGAGATCTTCCTGCTCAACGACCTCGACGGCGACGGCTGCATCACTCGTGAGGAATGGCTGGGCAGCGATGCCGTCTTCGATGCCCTCGACACCGACAAGGACGGCCGCCTGGCTCCCGAAGACGTACGCGGCGGACTGGGTGCGGCGCTGGCGATCAGCCGCTGATCCCCAGGGCCCGTCCCGCCGGCCCTCCTGCTTACGCTTGCGCCCATCACCTCTGCCCACACACCGACTTGAACGCTCTCGACACCATGCGCGCCCTGGCCAGCAAGGGCGAGGTGATGGATGTGGACCCCGACACGTTGATCTTTCGCGCCGGTGAAGCCGGCGATTGCATGTTCGGCCTGCTCAAGGGCAGCGTGGAGCTCAGCTGGAACGATGGCCGCAACCACGAGATCGTGGAGGCCGGCGAGGTGTTCGGGGCCGGTGCCCTGGTCACCCAGGACCACCGCCGCTACGGCAACGCCCGGGCCCTCGCCCCCTGCAGGCTTCTGGTGATGAACCGGGAGAAGTTCCTGTTCGCGGTGCAGGAATCCCCCATGTTCGCCATCGAACTGCTGGCCTCGATCGACCAGCGACTACGCCAGCTGAAGGACTGCACCCGCAGCTGATCCGCAGGCGGGCTCAGCCGCGCTGAAACATCAGGCGTCGGATCACCCGCTGGGCAATGTCGCCGTAGCCCATCTCGCCGGAAAGGATCTGGGCGATCCGTTGCGGCGCCGTGGGCCGCTTGATACCCAGCTGGTAACCCACCTTCGGCAGGCGATAGAACACCTGGGCGATGCGGCGGCCCCAGGCCATCGATTCACCCCATTCCCGGCGCATGCGGGCGCTGTAGCCCGCCAGGGCGGATCCATCCCCCTCGAGCCAGCCGTGCAGAGCCTCGGCCGCGTGGCAGCCGCTGAGCAGGGAAGGCCGAAGACCCTCCGCCAGGAACGGATCACAGAGGGAGGCGGCATCGCCCACCGCCAGGATCCCATCGCCATGCAGGGGGTGGTGACCATCCCAGACCCGCAGCCGCCCAGGCACCCTCGTGCCGGCGTCGGCCGGCAGTCCCAGGCTCGGCAGCAAGCGAGAGAGCACCGCGTCGCTGTCGGCTTCCTGCTGGCCGATGAAGGTGCCGACGCCGATGCTGTAGCCGCCGCGGCGCGGGAAGGCCCAGCAGAAGCCGTGGTGCACGAGGCCGAACTCGAAATGGGCCATCTCCGGTACGGCAACCTCCGCCTCCACCTCCACCGAAACGGTGGTGGCGTAGCGGGGCCGGGGCGGCCCGAGCCGCCAGGCGGCGGCAAAACGGGAGGCGCTGCCATCGGCGATCACCACCGCCCGGGAGCGCAGGCTCTCGCCGCCGGCCAGACCCACCCGCCAGCCGCCTTCAGGATCGCGCTCCAGGGACTCGGCGCGGCAGTCGTAACGGAGTTGCGTCCCGGCGGCAACGGCCTGATCGGCCAGGAAAGCATCGAGCCGTGAGCGGCGGGCGATCCAGAAGGGGGCGTCGCCGGGCAGCTCGGCCGTCACCGGATCCTCCAGACACCAGGTGAAACGCACCCGGCGGATCACCTGATCCATTGCCGGATTCAGATCAAAGGGAAACCAGCGCTGTACCGAAGCGGCCATGCCACCGCCACAGGGCTTGCCGCGGCCGGCCGGGCATGCCTCGAGCAGCAGCACGCGATGGCCACGGGCGGCCAGGTGAAAGGCCGCAGCGGCCCCGGCCGGGCCGGCGCCGATGACAGTCACATCGGAGACGATCAAGCGGTCTGCCTCACAGCGCAGGGCTCACACAACCAGCCTCACACCTTGAGGATGTCGGCTTCCTTGGCCGCCAGCTGCTTCTCCAGCTCTGCAATAAAGCGGTCGGTGAGCTTCTGCACCTTCTCCTGCTCATCGCGGCTCTTGTCTTCGGAGCATTCACCCTCCTTCTCCTGCTTCTTGATGCGGTCGATACCATCGCGGCGGATGTTGCGCAGCGAAACCTTGCCCTCCTCGGCGTACTTGGCAGCAAGCTTGCAGAGTTCCTTGCGGCGGTCTTCGGTGAGCGGCGGAATGTTGATGCGGATGATCCTGCCGTCGTTGTTGCAGGTAAGGCCCAAATCGCTCATGCTGATTGCCTTCTCGATCAGGTTGAGCGAGCCGCTGTCGAAGGGCTGGATCTGGATCGTCTGCGAATCGGGGGTGGAGATGGTGGCCAGGGATTTGAGCGGGGTCTCGGCGCCGTAGTACTCGACCGTGATCTTGTCGAGCAGGGAGGGATTGGCGCGGCCGGTGCGGATCGTGTTGAAGGTGCGCTGGGTGGCTTCCACCGACTTGCGCATGCTGGCTTCCAGGTCCATGGGGGCTGCGTGGAAAAGGGAGGGGAAGGGTGGAGCGGTAACAGCGGACGGGAGGCGTCGCCGGATCAGCCCGCCGGCATGATGCGGGTGCCGATCGGTTCGCCGGCCACGGCACGGCCGATGTTGCCCGCGCCGAAGAGATCGAACACCACAATCGGGATGGCATTGTCCTTGCACAGGGCGATGGCGGTGCCATCCATCACCTCGAGCTCGCTGCTGAGAACCTCCAGAAAGGTGAGGCTCTCGTAGCGCACGGCATCCGGGAATCGATTGGGATCCTTGTCATAGACGCCATCCACCTTGGTGGCCTTGAACACCACATCGGCGCCGATCTCGGCGGCGCGCAGGGCAGCGGTGGTATCGGTGGTGAAGAAGGGATTGCCGGTGCCGGCGGCGAAGATCACCACACGGCCTTTCTCCATGTGGCGGATCGCCCGACGGCGGATATAGGGCTCGGCCACCTCCTGCATCGAGATGGCGCTCTGCACGCGGGTCGGCACGCCGGCACGTTCCAGACCGTCCTGGAGGGTGATGGCGTTCATTACGGTGGCGAGCATGCCCACGTAGTCGGCGGTGGCGCGGTCCATACCGGCGGCGCTGCCCTTGAGGCCGCGGAAGATGTTGCCGCCACCCACCACGATCGCCAGCTGGGTGCCATCGGCCACACAGGCGGCCACGTCGCGGGCGATCGACTGAACGATGGCGGGATCGATGCCGTAGCCCTGCTCGCCCATCAGGGCCTCACCGCTGAGCTTGAGAAGGACGCGCTTGAATCCCATTGCAACCCCAGATCCGTCGGAGCGTAGCAACAGGCTTGTGCCCCGGCTTCCCGGCCGCTTCACTGCCCCAAAGCGGCCACGCCATGCAGCCAGCCCAGCCGTCCCCCGAACCCCGCCCTTCCAGCGTTCTGGCAAGGCTCACCCTTTCGGCTCTGGAACGGGCCAACCACGATCCCACCATCTGGCGTGAGCCCGCGGTGCACCGGGCCGTGCTGGTGAGCGGCCTGTCGGTGCTGGTGAACGGCCTGGCAATCCTGCGGCGGGATCTGGGGTAGCGCCAAACTCAGCAGACCACCATGGCGCGCTTCAAGAAACCGGAAACGGCACTGGAAGTGTCGGCGCTGGCCGACAGCGGCTCAGTGCCGTATGCAGGGCCGCTGGATGGATGACATGGACCTGGCGCTGCGCCCCCAGCTGCAGAGCCAGGATGGGAAACCGGACTGCCCCAACATCCCGCTCAACGTGATGAAGTGACGGGCCAACCGCCTCATCCCGCTGGGTGTGATCGTCGCAGCAGCAAAAGCACACAACAGCTGGCCATCAACGGGCCAGGCGGAAGGTTGAGGCCCAGCGCCACAGTGCACCCCACCAGGGCGAGCCCCAACCCCAGGCCGGCGGCCCGGGCCAGGGCCTGGGGCAGGCTGCGGGCGGTAGCCAGGGCGGCCAGGGAAGGTGCACAGATCAGGGCCATCACCAGGGCCAGTCCCACGGCGGCGGTGGCACTCACCACCACCAGGGCTGTGAGGGCGGCCATCAGCAGCCGCAGGCCGCCCATCGGCAGCTCCAACTCCTCGGCACCCTCCGGATCCAGGGCCAGCCACTGCAGAGACCAAAAGTGCAGCCGCAGCACCAGCAGCAGCAGCAGCAGAGCCGCCAGGAGACGCACCAGGTCGGCGGGAGTTGCCACCAGCAGATCGCCGAACAGCAACCCATCGAGATCCACCGGCAGCTCCAGGACCTGGATCAGCAGCACCCCCAGCCCCAGGCTGCCGGCCAGCACGGTATTGAGCACCGCCTCCGCCTCACCGATCCCAGCGGAGCGACCCACCATCAGCCATTCGGCCAGCAGTACCGCTGCCACGGCACCGCCCATGCCCCCCAGCAGAGACGGCCACCCCAGGGCTTGGGCCACCACCACGCCAGGCAGAACGGCGTAGGCCATCAGGTTGGTGGCCAGCAGCCGTTGCTGCAGCACCAGCAGGGTGCCGAGCAGGGGGCACAGCAGGCCACAAAGGCCAGCCACTGTCAGCGGAATCAGCCACCAGGGTTCCAGCGGTTGGATCATCGCCGATCCCACGCGTGCAGCTGGCCATCGTGCAGCCGCAACTGACGCCCTGGCCGCAAGCTGGCCGGCAGGTCTCCATGGGCGGTGAGAACCACCGCAGTGCCTCCTGCCGCCAACGCCTGGAGAAGGGAACCCAGCTGCTGACAACTCTGATCGTCGAGGGCGGCGAACGGTTCATCGAGCAGCAGCACCTCGGCCTGACGCGCCAGGGCCCTGGCGATCAGAGCCCGATGCCGCTGCCCGCTGGAAAGGGCGGCGATCGGGGTCTGGGCAAGCCCCGCCAGACCCACCTGCTGCAGGGCTTGGGTGGGGTCCTGCCCGCTGCCGCCACAGCCCAGGGCCACCAGGGCGGCCAAGTGAATCGGATAGTGCCAGCGAATACTGGAGCCCTGGGGCACCAGAGCCAGGCGGCGGCGCTGGCCCGGCAGGGGACACCCGCCAAGACGAACCCAGCCAGCGCTGGGTTGCCGTTTGCCCTGAAGCAGCTGCAGCAGGGTGGATTTACCGGCCCCGTTGCCGCCCCGGATCAGGGTGCAGGTCCCCCTGTCCACGGCCAGATCGAGGTTGTGCAGCACGGGGGCCTCGCCGTAGCCAAAGGCGAGCTGGCAGGCCTGGAGCAAGGGAAGTTCAGAGGTCACAGCCAGGGCAAATAGGCGGCCAGTGGCGCAGGTGGCCCATTCAGCCAGTGTACCGAATGAGAATCATTATCGTTTTTATGAGTTTGTCTGGTGTCGATGGCTGGGGGTTCTGAACACAGCTTGTGGATGTGGGGTGCGGGCGCTGTAGCCCTTCTGTTGGCAAGCCAACCCACGCGGGCGGCCGCGCCCCCCCTGGTGGTGGCCGGCGATGGGGTGCTTTGCGACCTCACCCGGACCCTGGCGGCCGATCAGGCCCGGGTGCTGTGCCTGATCCCCGCCGGCACCGATCCCCACCAGGCGGCCCTGCGGCCCCGGGATCGCCAGGCCCTGGCCGAAGCCAGGTTGGTGCTGACCAATGGCTACGGCCTCACCCCGGCCCTGCAGCGCCTTCAAACCGCAGCCCCACGGGTTGCGGTAGCAGAGCAGGCCGTGCCGCAGAGCCCGGCCCGCGATCCCCACGTGTGGCACAACAGCACCCAGGCCGCAGCCATGGTGCAAGTGGTGGAGGGACGTCTGGTGGCCGTGCTGCCTGCAGCGGCAGCCCCGGGGGTGAAGCAGCGCAGCCAGGCCGCCAGATCCGTGCTTGATGAGCTCGGCAGCTGGACCGGTGCCCAGATCCGCACCGTGCCGGAAGCCAGTCGCGTGCTGGTTACGGAACACCGGGCTTTCGGCAGCCTGGCCCGCCGCTACGGCATCCGTGAGCTGCCCCTGCTCGATTCATTCACGACAGCCGGCGTGCTGCGTCCCAACAGCTTCGCCGCCATGACCAGGGCGATCCGGGAATCGGGCACACGCCAGCTGTTCGCCGAGTCGCTGCCGGTGTCGAAAACCCTGCTGCGGGTAAGCCGCAGCAGCGGGGTGCCGGTGAATCCCACCCCCCTGGTTGCCGATGGCCTGGCCCCTGGCCGCTCCACCGTGCAAACGGCCTCGGGCAATGTATGCACCTTTGTGAACGGCCAGGGGGGGCGCTGCGATACCGCCGCCGCCGATCGGCTCGCCCAGCGATGGGCTGCCATTCGCTGATTCCGCAACTCTGTTGTTTCTGCTCTCCCTTCAGCTGATCCGCCATGCCCAACGCACAACTGTTCCGATCTCTGCTGTTTCCAGGCCTTCTGGCCCCAGCGGCCCTGGCCCTGGCCTGCGCTCTGCCCTCTGCGGTTCGGGCCCACGGCGCCCCCGGTGGCGCCGAGCTGGCGCCTGGCGAGTTTCAGCTGTCTCCAGTGATCACCCTGGAGGGCCATGCCGGCCTGGAGAACAACCTGGAGGACAGGCCCCGTCATTACGCCATCGATGGTCTGATCGGGGTGGTGATGGAGTGGGGCCTGCCCAATCGGGGGAGCTTGGCCATCGAGGCCATGGTCGGTCCTGCTCTTGTATGGGGTGAGGCTGAACATTTCTATGGCCGGGTTCACGTAGACGAGCACGATGAACATGGCGACCATGGCGACCATGGCCATGGTGGAGCACCCTTTCGCCGCGCCGACATCAAGGGGCAGCTGCAGGCCCGCTATGCCCCAAACGATCGACTGTCGTTCATGGCTGAGTGGAAACCCTATTACGTGACCCGCAATCAAGGGGAAGACGTCAAAGGCCTCAAAAATGAGCTGGGCGTAGGCGTAGTGTGGGCCCTGGGTGATAGCGATGTGAATTTCGCCCTGGGTGATGGGCTGGAAACCATTGCCGACGGCCTGTTCCTCTCCGTGGAAAACCGCACGGGCTGGGAATCGGATGGCTCTTACATCGGTAACTACACCGACCCCTGGGTGGGACTCGGGTTCAACATCGATAAATTGAACGTGACCCTGTCGGCGGGGCCGCGTTTTTATAGCCCAGGAAGCTACTCCGGCCTCTCGTTCCGCACCGACTGGGGCGGCGAGTTGTCGCTGGAGCTGCCGGTGAGCAAAGGCGCAGTGCTGTTCGCCCACTGGAAGCCGATCTACAGCAGCCAGGATGGTGAGGGTTGGGGCCGTGGCTGGCAGCACCACATCGGTACGGGGGTGACGTTCCGCTTTTGATCGAGGTCCTCGCCCTGGGAGGCTGGGGCCAGCAGGGGCGGCCGAACGGGACTGCGCTGCTGCCCTGCTGCTGCCCTGCTGATGCCCTGCAGGACAGCGTTAGCACCCGCTAGATCCCATGGCGCGTGATCCTCCAACACAGGCCATGTTATCTTGATTATTTAACGTTCAAGATCAGAAGCAAACGTTTAAGATCAGAAGCGAGCAGCAATCTAAGCTCTAGCATCAGCCTCTGCCCCCGTCTTCTGAATCTTATTATTGGTTAAGCCCCTGCAATCAGTCTACATCATTGCACATGTTTCTATTTTGTTTGAAACGGTGGCAATCTGAGGCGGCCTGCCAACACCTCGCTAGAGATGATGGATGGATCGGGCATCACTGAGCCGTTCCGTCAATTCTCGCATCTCGGCACCTGCTGGAGAAGCACAATCTCGCCAAACAGATCTCTGGGGAAATCAAAGCAGCTTAAGGCCAACGGCATGGCAATGCAGCAGGGCACGATCATTGATGCCACCCTGATCGCAGCACCCAACTCCACCCGGAACGAAAAGAAGGAGAGTGATCTGGAGATAGACCAGACCTGCAAGGGGAGGTAATGTTACTACCACTTTGCGGAAGACTTCGCCAACGGGATGAAGGTTGACATCGGCGTGTATAGCGAGAGCGGCTTTACTCACTAAGTGGAACTACGGCTGCACAATATGCATGACATCACCCCAGCAGCCGATCTCCTGCACGGTGAGGAGATCGTAGTTTATGCAGATGCCGGCAAGCAGGGAAGTGAGAAGCGTGTCGAGACGAAAAGCCGGGAGAACGGTTGATGAGTCGCCATACGACCTGAAAATCGCCGAGTGCGGCCGGGCATACCGGCAGGCCGACTGGATGATCTGGTCGAAACTTCCCAAGCTCACATCCACGCCAAAGGAGAGCTTCCAACTCGGGTGATCTAGACGAAGTTGGCCAGCTGGCATAGCAGTAGTTTGGCTTTAAAAAGACCCAGCTGCGGGGAATACTAATGAAACGCTGCAATGTGAATGCGCTAGCAGCCTTCGCGAATCTTTTCACGGCAACGTCGAAGATTGCAATATAGTACATGACCAAAAGATATGTGTTCCCATTGATGGCAAAATGGCCAACACGGACAAATTTTAGCTCCCCAAAGGGGACAGTCAGCCTACCCAACCTCAGATTGCTCCTAAACTTTTCAATGTAAACAAACCTCCGCCTTGAATACCCCTCCCACCTCATTCAGCCTATCCTTTGGCTTCAAAAATGCTAACCATCACCAAGTCTTCGGCAACCGCCTCATTTCCGTCTACTCTCGAGCAATCCAACTCTAGAGAAGATAGATCACCGGCAAGAGGTTTGCAGCCCAAGTCATGCCCACTTTCGCTCTTCATATGAGCCGAAAGCCGAACACTTAATACTCACCAACTAGCTCCTATGACTATTATTGCTTTCTGGCAATTTTCCCTCCCAGATGGCAGCCAGGCAACAAATATCCTGTGATGGAAAGCCGCATTGATTGGCAGCATCATCTTTATTATCAATAAGTACTTGACCTCCTATGCTAGTGAATAATACTTTTATTGCTTCATCGGCATAGTCGCGATCACTCTCCGCATATTTGGCGGTTTTTTCGCCAACCACATCACCGCCATGCTCAAGAAACTCGTTATTCAAGGAACTAATCCCAGCCAATCGCTACTGCAGAGGGGTCACCAAGCCGACCCATCGGTTTATTTTAACAATGCCTGGGGTCATCCACTCTCCACTACGTAGCCGCATTGATAGCGCATTGTTGAATCATATGCTGCTGAAATAGCTCAGAAACAAGCCATGTGGACTTCATCTAATTCCTCTCTATGCAACATTCATTTTCTAGCAAAGATTATTTACTTTTTAGCAAGCAATATTATTGGCATTGTGTATGTTTGTCATGCAGATCTGCCATTGCCATTTCTGGCGCACCCGTCCAAATCCATACTGAATGGTACTTTGATCAGTCACCCGCCGTCCTTGTCTTTCCGTGAGCCAATCGGTCCTATGGTGGGGTTAATAGCTTAAATAGATTCCTAACCCAGTCCACCACCGTGCGGCCTGGATTCACCTTTGGTTCACTGCAGCGGCACCAGCGCCAGCTCCAGCTCCGGCAGGCAACTCAAGTAGGTGGCATTCATCCACAGCGGCAAACCTCCGCTCGATCGGGTTGTCAACCACCGGATGGTTGAGCGTGATGGTCATCTGCTCGTGGGGACGGCTGCTGGCTACGGTTTCTCCAGCGACTGCAGCCGCAGCTGCGTCACCACGCCATCGCGCTTGAGCTGACCCATGGCCACGTTGATGCGTTCCGCCACGTTCTCGCTGAGCCCCGATGAGAAGGCAAACGCCAGCGACTGGGGATGGATGTCGCGCAGGGCCAGGCCGTAGCGCTGGTTGGGTAGCTGGGCCAGTAGGTAGTCGAGCTGGATGGCGTCGGCCATCACCGCGTCCACCGCACCACCGGCCAGCAGGAATTCGGCATCGGGCACACGCTTCAGTTCGCGCAACTGGATCGGCGGCAGCAGGCCGGCGCGGTTGCGGGCCCGCAGCAGCTCGTCGCTCACGCTGCCGGGGCGCACCGCCACCCGCCGGCCCGCCAGATCGTTGATCGTGCGCAACGCCAGGCCAGCCGTCTCCTGGGTGCCGCGAACCACATTGATCGTCACGTAGCTGACCAGCAGCGAGGCGCTCACGATCCGCACCAGATACGCGAGCAACACCAGCGAATGGCCGCGCGCCGTCACCACAAGCGTGTTGGTGCCCGGCCCGGTGGCCAGCACCTGGAAAATCAGTGCAAAGCTGCGCCGGCTCCCCATCTCCAGCGCGGCGGGCTTGCTGGCCACGCCCTCCACCCGCCACACGGCCACGCTCAGCAGGCCGATCGCCACCACATAGGCCAGCAGCAGGCGGATCAGGTCGGGCGCAAGCAGCGACTGCAGCAGCGACACGCCCAGATCCAGCCGGTTGCGCCGCGTCAGCACCGCCAGCCCCGATTCCTGGAACGGCAGCGAGAAGCGGTAACGGCTCAGCCGCTCCGGCGACACCGTGAGGCAGCCGATCGCCACATCCAGCTCGCCCCGGCCGGTGGCCTCCAGCAGCGCGGCAGCGCTCTCCCCGGGCACCAGTACGTAGGGCAGCTGCTCCCGATCAGCCACGCGCTGCCACAGCTCCACCGCCA
>JBIIJS010000224.1:0-4148 GCA_044233605.1 Cyanobium sp.
CCTAGAAATGGCCTGATTCGATGGCAACAGAGGCTTCCGCGGCTCAGCCCTCGGCCAGCCGCCAGCCCAGCAGTTCCCCCGCGTGGAACGGCACCAGCGCCTGATCGCCCTCCACCAGCCGCTGGGGCACCAACTGGTCGGCCCGCTGCAGGGTGACGGTGCCTTCGTTGAGCGGCAGGCCGTAGAAGCGCGGGCCGTGCTCGCTGGCGAACGCCTCCAGCCGCTCCAGCGCCCCCTCCTGCTCGAACACCGCCGCATAGCTCTCGAGCGCGAAGGGGGCGTTGTAGATGCCGGCGCAGCCGCAGGCCGATTCCTTGGCCGAGCGCGGGTGGGGCGCCGAATCGGTGCCGAGGAAGAACTTCGGGTCGCCGCTCGTGGCGGCGGCTACCAGGGCCAGCCGGTGCCGTTCTCGCTTGGCCACAGGCAGGCAGTAGAAATCGGGCCGCAGGCCGCCGCCGAACATGGCGTTGCGGTTGATGTGCAGATGGTGCGGCGTGATCGTGGCCGCCAGATTGGGGCCGCCGGCGCGCACGAAATCGGCCGCTTCTGTAGTGGTGATGTGCTCCAGCACCACCCTCAGCCCAGGATGGCGCTGCAGCAGGGGTGCCAGATGCCGCTCGATGAACACAGCCTCGCGGTCGAATACATCGATCTCCGCATCGGTGACCTCGCCGTGGATCAGCAGCGGCAGGCCAATGCGCTCCAGGGTCTCGAACACCCGCGCCAGCTTCGCCAGGTCGGTGACGCCGGCGGCCGAGTTGGTGGTGGCATTCGCCGGATACAGCTTGCAGGCCGTGAACACCGCCTCGGCCTGGCCGAGCTCCAGCTCCGCCGGATCGCTGTCGTCGGTGAGGTAGGCCGTCATCAGCGGCGTGAAGCCGGAGCCTGAGGGGCCGGGATCGGCGGCCACGGCGGCGAGGATCCGCTCGCGGTAGGCCCGCGCCGCCGCCACGGTGGTAACGGGTGGCGTGAGGTTGGGCATCACGATCGCCCGCGCGAACTGCCGCGCCGTGGCCGGTGCAACGGCGCGCAGCATCGCCCCGTCACGCAGGTGCACATGCCAGTCGTCGGGCCGGCGGATCGTGAGGGTGTTGGGTGTCATCGCTCCAGCCAGCCGATGGTCAGATCGTCGGGGTCGGTCTGCAGGGAGAGGTAGCCGCCGCCGTCAGCGAGCACCACCGCATTCGGCCGCCAGCGTCCCGCCTGCCCGCCCTGGTTCCACCAGCGGCCGCTCAGCACAGTGCCCTCCGCCAGATCGAGGCTGTAGGCGGGCGAGGCCAGCCAGGGGGCGAGCAGGGAGGCTGAGAGGGTTGGCAGGAGCCGGTGGCTGGTGGGCCTGGGCATCGGCGGCATCGCGAACTCCCCCAGGATGCCCACCGCGGCGCCGCCGCGCAGGGGCCCGGCCCGTCAGCGGGCGCGGCGCCAGCCCAGCAGGAACACCACCGCCATCGCCAGGTAGCCCAGCGCCCACTCCCGGCCGCTGCCCCAGCCCGGTTGCAGCACCGTGTCGGCGAGGGTGAAGCGCCAGGCGTGCATCAGGCCCACCCAGGAGAGAGCCGCCGCCGCCAGGGCCGTGACGGCCGCCGCCAGGAAGCGCTGCTCGATCACGTACACCAGCATCGCGGCCAGCAGCATCGCCGCGATGATCTGCCCCTGTTCCAGCGCGAAAGCTCCGGCAGCCCAGACGTCGGCCTGCTGCAGCGGCACCAGCAGCTGGGGCCCGAACGGCTGCGCCGCGCTGCCGGCGCCCCCGGCGCGCAGGCCCGCCTTGAGCAGCAGCGCCCCCCAGCCCGCCAGACCCGGCAGAAGCCCCAGCGCCACAGCCGGCGCATGCCGCTGGGGCGTGGCCTGGAAGGCCTGGGCCGCCATGATCAGGGCGATGTAGAGCACGATCGCCATCCCCGCCTCGATCGGCACCACCAGTCCAACCACGGCGAACAGACCCAGCAGGCAGCCCAGGCCCATCACCAGCCCGTTCAGCCACGAGTAGCCGACGCGGGCCCCCATCGCCTTCCAGCCCGGATGGCCGATGTAGATGGTGGTGGGGAAGCACGAGCCCAGCAGCGCTGCCGCCGCCGTGCCGATGCCGTTGATCAGCAGCGATTCGCGCACCGGGTAGTCGTCGCCTGAGGCGGCGGCGCTCTCCAAGTTCTGCAGGGAGCCCAGCACGTTGAACAGGCCCATCGGGATCGTCACCCCCAGCCAGGGCATCAGCTGGGAGCGCCCCGCCCAGAGTTCGCCTATTTGCAGACTGGGCAGATGCCAGCCCACCTGGGCCACTGCCCCCTGCCAGCTGGTCGGGTCCACCCGCAGCAGGCCGGTGGCCCAGGCCAGCGCAATCCCCAGAAGCACCGCCAGAAGGCCCCCGGGCAGGGGCAGGTGCAGGTCGCCGAAATAGGTGAGCAGGATCACGGCCAGCACGGCCAGCCCCACCACCGGCACCGCGTAGGTGCGCAGCAGGAAGCCGAGGCCGATGTAGCCCAGGGCGATGCCGGCCAGGGTGGCCAGCAGCGCGGCCCGCGGCAACCAGCGGCGCAGCGCACCGGCCACGAACGCACCGGCGCTCTCGATCACACCCGAACCGAGGCAGGCCAGCAGCCCCGCCTGCCACGACAGCCGCACCGCCGCCGCCTCCGGCAGCCCCTGGCCCAGGGCGGCCAGCTTCACCGGCAGCATCACCAGAAATACGTACGCAAACAGGCTCACCGTGTTGATGCCGTAGGGCAGTGCGGTGAGATCGGCCCGCCGCTCCCGCCGGCCTTGCCGGTGGGCCTGCATGGCGTAGGCCAGGTTGCCCACCACGAGCGAGAGCCCTGTGGCCGGCAGGATCGTGCCGAACACAAGGGCATCCGGGTAGCCCAGCACCGCCCGGCAGAGGGAGAGGATCAACAGGATCTGGACCAGATTGTCGAGGCCGAGGCCGAGGAAGCCGTCGAGGTCGCCCGCCACCCACCAGCGCGGGGCGGAGGGCATGACCGGTGGGGTTGCGCTGGTCAAGGCAGTGGCAGGCAGTGGCAGGCAGTGATCCCAGTTTCGGTCAGGGAACGGCCGGGGCTGCAGAATCCAGGCATCGCCCGTAGCTGATGCCCTTCCTCACCGACCTGGTCCTGATCGTCGGCGGGATCCTGATCCTGTTCGTCGGCGGCGAACTGTTCGTGGCCGGCGCCACGGCCCTCGCTCTGCTGCTCGGCATCCCCCAGCTGGTGATCGGTCTCACCGTGGTGTCGCTCGGCACCAGCGCCCCCGAGCTGTTCGTGAGCGTGCTCTCCACCCTTCAGGGCAATGACGCGATCGCCGTCAGCAACATCGTCGGCAGCAACATCTTCAATGTGCTGGTGGTGCTCGGCATGAGCGCCCTGGTGGTGCCGCTGCGGGTGAGGAGCCGCCTGGTGCGCCGCGACGTGCCGCTGCTGCTGGGGGTGTCGATGGCCACCTGGGGCATGGCCTCCGGCGGTCGCGTCACCTGGCAGGCGGGTCTTGCCCTGCTGGCGGGCACGGTGATGAACATCATCTGGGAGATGCGCACCGCCGGTGAGCATCCTGACGAGGAGGGCGACGACCTCAGCGACGAGCGCAGCAGCGGCCCGGTGGCGGCTGCCAGGCTGGCTGGTGGCCTGGTGCTGCTGGTGCTGGGCTCCCAGTTGCTGGTGCGCGGGGCCACCGGCGCGGCGGTGGCCCTGGGCGTGAGCCAGACCGTGATCGGCCTGACGATCGTGGCGGCCGGCACCTCGATGCCCGAGCTGGTGACCTCCCTGGTGGCCGCCTACCGGGGCAAGGCCGACCTGGCGATCGGCAACGTGGTTGGCAGCAACCTGCTCAACCAGCTGGTGATTCTCGGCCTCTCGGCCACGGTGGCCGGCGCCCAGGGCCTGGCGGTGGATCCGGTGATGATCGAGCGCGATTTCCCGATCATGGTGCTCACCACCCTCGCCTGTCTGCCGATCTTCTGGACCGGTGGGGTGATCACCCGGCTCGAGGGCGGCATCCTTGTGGCCCTCTACGGCCTCTATCTGGTGGAGCAGCTGCTTCTCAACCAGGCCCCCAACGCGGTTGACGAGTACCGGTTGGTGGTGCTGGTGGTGGTGCTGCCGCTGTTGCTCAGCTTCCTGGTCTGGACGGTGCTGCGCTGGCGGCGGCAGCGCCGGCGC
>JBIIJS010000226.1:0-4139 GCA_044233605.1 Cyanobium sp.
CGGCAATGAGATGTATGTGATCAACGGCTCGATCGTGGACGAGCAGCCGAAGAAGGAGCGGCGTTACCACCTCGTGGTGCTGGCGAAGAATGCCGTGGGCTATCGCAACCTGGTGAAGCTCACCAGCGTCAGCCACCTGCGCGGCATGCGTGGTCGCGGCATCTTCGCGCGCGCCTGCATCGACAAGCAGCTGCTGCGGCAGTACAGCGAGGGGCTGATCGTGGCCACCGCCTGCCTTGGCGGCGAGATCCCCCAGGCGATCCTGCGTGGCCGTCCTGATGTGGCGCGCGATGTGGCGCGCTGGTACCAGGAGCTGTTCGGCGACGATTTCTATCTGGAGATCCAGGACCATGGCGGCATCGAGGACCGCATCGTCAACAGCGAGATCGCCCGCATCGGCGCCGAGCTTGGCATCGAGCTGATCGCCACCAACGATGCCCATTACCTCAGCAGCGGTGATGTGGAGGCCCACGATGCACTGCTCTGCATTCTCACTGGCAAGCTGATCAGTGATGAGAAGCGCCTGCGTTACACCGGCACCGAGTTCATCCGCAGCGAGGAGGAGATGGGGCGGCTGTTCGCCGACCATCTCGAGCCGCAGGTGATTGAGCGTGCGATCGCCAATACCGGTCTGGTGGCCGACAAGGTGGAGTCTTACGACATTCTGGGCCGCTATCAGATGCCCCGCTTCCCGATCCCCGAGGGGCACACGGCGGTGAGCTATCTGCGCGAGGTGAGCGAGCAGGGGCTTGTGCAGCGGCTCGGCTGCGCCGATGTCGCCGCCTTCCCGCCCGAGTACGGCGAGCGGCTGGCCTTCGAGCTGCAGGTGATGGAGCAGATGGGGTTTCCCACCTACTTCCTGGTGGTGTGGGACTACATCCGTTTTGCCCGTGAGAACGGTATCCCTGTGGGCCCGGGGCGAGGTTCGGCGGCCGGCTCGCTGGTGGCCTATGCGCTGGGCATCACCAACATCGATCCGGTCACCAACGGTCTGTTGTTCGAGCGCTTCCTCAACCCCGAGCGCAAGTCGATGCCTGACATCGACACCGACTTCTGCATCGAGCGCCGCAGTGAGGTGATCGACTACGTCACGCGCCGCTACGGCGACGACAAGGTGGCCCAGATCATCACGTTCAACCGCATGACCTCCAAGGCGGTGCTCAAGGATGTGGCGCGGGTGTTGGATATTCCCTACGGCGATGCCGACCGGTTGGCCAAGCTGATTCCGGTGGTGCGTGGCAAGCCGGCCAAGCTGAAGGAGATGATCGGCGAGGAATCGCCGGCACCGGAATTCCGAGAGAAATACCAGAACGACCCGTTGGTGCAGCGCTGGGTGGATATGGCGATGCGCATCGAAGGCACCAACAAGACGTTCGGCGTCCATGCCGCCGGTGTGGTCATCGCTGCCGATCCCCTCGATGAGCTGGTGCCGTTGCAGCGCAACAATGATGGTCAGGTGATCACCCAGTACTTCATGGAGGATGTGGAATCCATGGGGCTGCTGAAGATGGATTTCCTGGGTTTGAAAAACCTCACCATGATCGACAAGACCATTGATCTAGTCGCTCACAGCAGTGGTGAGAAAATCGATCCCGATGCATTGCCCGCCGAGGATGCCAGCACCTTTGCCCTGCTGGCACGCGGCGATCTCGAGGGCATCTTCCAGCTCGAATCCAGTGGCATGCGCCAGATCGTGCGCGACCTCAAGCCATCCTCCCTGGAGGACATCTCCTCAATCCTGGCCCTCTATCGCCCCGGCCCGTTGGATGCCGGCCTGATCCCCAAATTCATCAACCGCAAACACGGGCGCGAAGCGATTGATTTCGCCCATGAGAAGCTGCAGCCGATCCTGCAGGAGACCTACGGCATCATGGTCTACCAGGAGCAGATCATGAAGATCGCCCAGGATCTTGCCGGCTATTCGCTCGGCGAAGCCGATCTGCTGCGGCGGGCGATGGGCAAGAAGAAGAAAAGCGAAATGGAAAAGCACCAGAGCATCTTTGTGGACGGTGCCGCGCAGCGGGGAGTGGATCCGAAGATCGCTGAGGCCCTGTTTGAGCAGATGGTGCTGTTTGCCGAATACTGCTTCAACAAGAGTCACTCCACAGCCTACGGCGCCGTTACCTACCAGACGGCTTACCTCAAGGCCCACTATCCAGTGGCCTACATGGCGGCCCTGCTCACCGTGAATGCCGGCGATTCGACACGGGTGCAGCGCTATATCGCCAATTGTCTGTCGATGGGCATCGAGGTGTTGCCGCCCGATGTCAACGCCTCCGGCACCGATTTCACGCCGGTGGGAGAGAAGATCCTCTTCGGGCTTTCAGCGGTGCGCAACCTCGGTGAAGGAGCTATCCGGCTGCTGATCGAATCGCGCCGAGCCGATGGCCCTTTCACCGGCCTCGCCGACCTCTGCGACCGGCTGCCTTCCCAGCAGCTCAATCGTCGCGCCCTTGAATCGCTGATCCACTGCGGTGCCCTAGACGGCTTCGAGCACGGCGCCAACCGAGCTCAGCTGATGGCCGACCTCGACCTCGTGCTCGACTGGGCCGGATCACGGGCCCGGGACCGGGCCAGCGGTCAGGGCAACCTGTTCGACCTGCTGGCAGGCGCCGGCACCGACGGAGGCTACAGCGGTGCCCCAGCCGATCCCAGCACTGCCCCCAAGGCGGCTCCGGTGCCCGATTACCCCTCCACCGAGAAGCTGAAGCTCGAGAAGGAGCTGCTCGGCTTCTACATTTCCGATCACCCGCTGCGCCAGCTGGCCGGCCGGCTGAAGCTCCTCTCGCCGATCAGCCTGGCCAACCTGGAGGAGCAGACCGACAAGGCGAAGGTGTCGCTGGTGGTGATGGTGCCGGAGTTGCGCCAGGTCACCACCCGCAAGGGCGATCGCATGGCGATCCTGCAGCTCGAGGATCTCACCGGCAGCTGCGAGGCGGTGGTGTTTCCCAGGGCCTATGCCCGCCTGGCCGATCACCTGATGGTCGACGCCCGCCTGCTGCTCTGGGCCACGGTCGATCGCCGCGACGACCGCGTGCAGCTGATCGTGGAGGATTGCCGCAGCATCGAGGATCTGCAGCTGGTGCTGGTGGATCTGCCTCTTGCTCAGGCCGGCGATATCGCCATCCAGCACCGTCTGCGCGAATGCCTGCATCGCCACCGCCCGGAGCAGGATGAGGCCGGCGTGAGGGTGCCGGTGGTGGCCAGGTTGCGCGACGAGCACCAGACCCGCTATGTGCGTCTCGGCCCTCAGTTCTGTGTCGCGGATGCTTCGGCAGCCGTGCAGACCCTTGCCGACGCCGAGTTTCAGGCAGTATTGCGATCTCCCCTGGGAGGCAACGGGGCAGACGTCAGCCGTTCGGCGGCCTGAACGGGGATCGGCGCTAACTCAGGAGGAGCTGCCACCACCGCTCCCCTGACGCAACGCCCGTAGTGAGGTGCGGATGCGCCCGATGTTCACACCGATCTGCTCGAAGCCGATCATGCTGCCGGGAGCATCCTCCCAGCTGGAGGCGAGAACGCCGTAGCTGAGGCCCGCCAGTCCGAGCAGGAAACAGGCGCCGGAGGCCACCAGTGTGACCACAGGCTCGATCTCCATGATTCCGCGCGACACCAGCAGATAGCTGGCGATGAACACACCCATACCCATGACGGTGGGAATGCCGGTTGCGATGGCGATGCGGCGGGCCATGCGGTTGGCTACCCGCTCCGGAATGACTTGCGAACCGCCGGCCCCCGAGCTCGGCAGGGAGGCTGACGGACGCTTGGGCTTGCCGAATGGCCTGGCTTCGCTGCGGCGTGCCATCGAGGACGTCAGCCCCGGATGCCGAGCTTCTCAATCAGGGCGGCGTAGCGCTCCTCGCTCTGGTTGCGCAGGTAGCCGAGCAGACGCTTGCGGCGCCCGATCATCTTCAACAACCCTTGGCGTGAGGAGAAATCGTGAATGTTTTTCTGTAGATGGCCGCTGAGCTGGTTGATCCGATCGCTCAGCATCGCCACCTGCACCTCCACCGATCCGGTGTCGGTGGCGTGGGTCTGATGGCCGTTGATCAGTTCCTGCTTTCGGGTGGTGGTAAGCGGCATGGACGGCCCCTTGGCCCAGACGTTCAAACATTGATTCTACCTTGCCATCTGCGCTC